>JAOUIA010000024.1 GCA_029884335.1 Betaproteobacteria bacterium | reverse complement strand
CGAACAGTGCTCCCGAGAGGGGCGCAGCGGCGAGCGAGTCGGGGTCGAGCCGCACCCGTGCGCTGGTGACGTAGAGCCTGTCGAGCGCCGCGCCCCCGAACGCGACGCTGGTTGGCCGCGGCACCGGCAGCCGGAGGGTGCGGGAGAGGCGGCCCTCGGGCGACAGGCGCTCGACCCGCCAGCCGTCCCACAACGCGACCCACACGCCGCCCTCGGCGTCGACCGCGATGCCGTCCGGCTTTACGCCCTCCGGAAACGTCGCGAACGTGCGCCGACCCCGGGCGTTGCCGCGCGCGTCCAGGTCGTAGGCGAGGATTGCGCGCTGCGCCGACTCGGCGAAGTACAGCGTGGATCCGTCGGGGCTGAACGCGAGGCCGTTGGCGACCGTGAAGCCGGTGTCGACGCGCTGCGACCGGCCGTCGGGGTCGACGCGGTACAGGCTGCCCCGGCCGCGCTTGCCTGTCGGGTCGAGCGTGGCGATCCACAGGCGGCCGTGCGCGTCGCACTTGCCGTCGTTGTAGCGATTGTCCGGGGCTTCGGAACCCGGATGCGCGAACCGCGTGCCGGGGTCGCCCGGGGCAGCGGCGAGATGGAGGCCGTCCGGTCGCGCCAGCAGGAAGCCGCCGCGCCGCCTCGGCACCGCGACGCTGGTGAGGCGCGGCAGCGGGAACGTTTGCGCGCCGCGCGTGCGCGGGTCGTATCGCCACAGTGCCGGGGCGAGCATGTCCACCCACCACAGCGCAGCGTCGTGCGCGGACCAGTAGGGCGCCTCGCCCAGCAGCGCCGCGCCGGCCTGTGCCACGCGAACGCCACGCGACGGCGCGCCGGGCGAGGGCGAGGACGAGAGCGACATCGCGGTGCCGCCGGCATCGTGCGACACCCGGCGTGCCGCAGCCATCAGCAGCGGCGCGAGCGCGTGCAGTCGCGCCGGATCGAGGCGGTACGCGGGACCGGCGAGTACGAGGGCCGCGGCGCCGCTGCCCCGGACGTCGAGCACCGGGGCCGCGACATCCGCCACGCCGTCGCCGGAGTCGGCGCCCACCGCGTAGCCGCGGCCGCGCGCCAGTTCGATCGCCGCCTCCTGCCCCGCGCGCGCTGCGGCGGGCAGGGCCGCCAGCAGGGCGGCGCGCACCGTCGCATCGGCGAACGCGACGAGCGCCAGCCCCGCCGCGTTGCCCGTCCACGCGCTGCGCTGGCCCAGCGCTGCGGCGTGGCGAATCGCCTGCGTACCGTCCGCGCCGCCCACGACCACGCACTCGTCGCCGTCCAGCACCGCGAGCTGCACGGTCTCGCCGGTGCGCTCACGCAGCGTGGCGATCTCGTCGAGCGCCGCATCGCGCAGGTCGAAGGCCGACCACGCGCCTTGCGCCAGCTCGAACAGGCGGAATCCGAGCCGCCAGCCGCGCTCGCGAGGGTCGCGCCGCACGTACCCGTGCGCCTCGAGCGCGCCCAGCAGGCGGAACAGCGTCGAGCGCGGCAGCGTGGTGGCTGCCGCCAGCGCTGCCGCGGTCGGCGGCATCGGCGCGGCGGCGATCGCGTCGACCAGGGCGAATGCCTTGTCCAGGGCGGCGGCGCCGGCGACGGAGGCTGCGGATGGCTTGGCGGCTTGACGGGGCATCCGGGCAGGGTGGAGACTAGTCTCAATACACGACAACTCACTCCCATCATATGGGACAAACACCGCAACCTGCAACCGGCGCGCGGCTGACCGGGGTCTACCCCATCGTCGCCACGCCTTTTCGCGACGACGGCTCCTGCGACCGCGAGGACCTCGCGCGCGTCGTGCGCTTCATCGTCGACGCCGGCGCCGACGGCGTCGTGTTTCCCGGTGTCGCGAGCGAGTTCGAGACGCTGGCGCCCGCCGAGCGCCGTGAGCTGGTCGGCGTCGTCGCGCAGAGCTGCGGCGGGCGCGTGCCGCTGGTCGTGGGCGTCTCCGCGCCCGACGCCACGACGGCTGCAGCCCTGGCGGAGCAGGCGGGCTCGCTTCGCGCTGCCGCGGTGATGGCGATGGCCCCGCCCGCGTTGCGCGACCAGCCGCAGGCGCAGCTGGACTACTATCGGGCCATCGCCGCGCAAGGCGTCCCGATCATCCTGCAGAACGCGCCGCCGCCGGCCGGCTGCGGGCTGGCGCCGGAGAGCGTGGCCGCGATCTGCGCCGCAGTGCCCGGCATCCGGTACGTGAAGGAGGAGACTCTGCCCTGCGGCCAGCGCATCACCCGGCTCATGCAGCTCGCGCCCGGCCTTGACGGCGTCTTCGGCGGCGCAGGCGGGCGCTACATCACCGACGAGCTCGCACGCGGCGCCTGCGGCACCATGCCGGCGTGCGAACTCGTCGACCTGCACGTCGAGCAGTTCCGCCGCCACCGCGCAGGCGACGCAGCAGGCGTGCGCGAACTGTTCAACCGCATGCTGCCGTTGCTCAATTTCCAGGCCGTGTTCAGGATGGCGATGACCAAGGAAGTGCTGCGCCGGCGCGGCGTGATCCGCTCCACGCACGTGCGCGCGCCGGGGCCCGCGCTCGACGACGGCGACCGTCGCGAGCTGGACGCGCTGCTGGCCGATGTGACCGATCTGATCCGATGAGGAGGAGCACCATGCTGCAACGCTTTGCTCGCGCCGCCGTCGCGGCGCTGCTGGCCGCGGGAGCCGCGCTCGGCACCGCGCAGGCGCAGACCACGCTCGAGTTTCCCACCTGGCAGGCCGAGGAGCCCGGCATCTCGACGTGGTGGAAAGAGTTGATCGCCGCCTACGAGAAGCGCTACCCCGACGTGAAGATCAACCTGCAGCAGGTGCCGTTCGCGCAGTTCGTCAAGCAGATGACGGTGCGCTTTGCAGCGGGCAATCCGCCCGACGTCGTGCACCTGCCCACGCGCGACTTCGCGAGCTTTGCCGACCAGGGCTGGCTCGAGCCGCTCGACGAGCGCCTCAAGGCCACCGACATCGCCGCGAACTGGCCGCCGCTGCAGGCGGAGATGCAGTGGAACGGCCGCACGCAGGGCGTGCTGCTGATGGGCTATGGAGGCATCCTGTTCTACAACGAGCAGAAGCTGAAGGACGCGAAGCTCGGCGTCCCGCGCACCCCCGACGAGTGGCTGGCCGCGATGAAGGCGACCACGCTGGCCGACAAGGGGCAGTTCGGGCTGGCGACGATCACCGCCGAGCACCCGAACATGGTCGTGGAGATGGCGAGCTGGGTCGTGGGCTCCGGCGCCGACTGGCTCAAGGGAGGCAGGTACAACTTCAACGACCCGGCGGTCGTCAAGGCGGTCGAGGGCTGGCGCCAGTCGATCGCCTACGCGCCGAAGGGCACGAACTCGGCCACGGCGCGGCAGCTGTTCATCGACGGCAAGGTCACTTTCCTGCGCGATGGCCCGTGGGTGTGGGGCGCGCTCGCCAAGGCGCCCGCGGAGGTCAAGCCCCATCTGAAGATCGCGCCGCTGCCCTTCGCGGCGACGCCGGGAGGGGCGAGCAACAGCCTGCACATGGCGGCGAAGACCGACGCGAAGAAGAAGCAGGCGGTGTGGAACTTCATCGCCATGGCCGCCTCGCCCGAGTGGCAGAATCGCTACGCGCTGACCGGGTCGCCGGCGCCGCGCAAGGGCGCGCTCACCGCCGCCGACCTCGCCGCGCAGCCGCATCTCAAGGTGATCAACGACGAGGCGGCGAAGGCGCGGAACCTGTTCCCCGAGGTGCAGGCCGTGCGTGCCGGCTACAACGACTTCGCCACCGCGGTGACCAAGGCGGCGATGCGCATGGTGTCGTCCCCCGAGCCCACAGCGAAGGTGCTCTCCGAACTGCAGTCCGAGCTAGAGCGATCGCTGCCGCTCAAGTGACTCGGGCGTAGCCGAAGTGACTGGGGCGCACTGCAAGGCGCCTGTCATCCCCGCGAAGGCGGGGATCCAGCGTCTCTCGGGCGTACACCGTTGAGATGACCTCGGCAGCCGCCCCGTCGCCCCCGGCGGGGCCACCCGCGCGCCGCCGGGGCTCGTCGCTCAAGGCCGGCGAGCGCAGGCTCGCGTGGCTGTTGCTGCTGCCGGCGTTCGCCGCGGTCGCCGCGCTAGTGGCGTGGCCGCTGTACGTCATCGTGCAGATGAGCCTGCGACCCGGCCGCGCGCTCGCGCTCTCGCAACTCATGTCGCAGCCGCTGGGGCTCGCCAACTACGAGCGCGTGCTCAACCTTCCGGCGCTGTGGGCGGCGTACGGCCACTCGGCGGTCTACACCGTGGGCTCGCTGATCCCGGCGTTCGCCTGCGGGCTCGTTTTCGCGCTGCTTTTCCACCGCGCCTTTCCGGCCCGCCGCTGGTTGCGCAGCCTGCTGCTGCTGCCGTGGGCGGTGCCCGGCGTGGTGGTCAGCATCACGTTCCTGTGGATGCTCGACGCCTCCTACGGCGTGGCGAACGCGATGCTGCGCGACGCCGGCATCACCCGCGCCGACATCGCGTGGTTCGTCGACGCGCGCACGGCGATGGCGGCGGTGATCGCACCGACCGTGTGGAAGAGCTTCCCGTTCTTCACCATCACGATCCTCGCGGCGCTGCAGTCGATCCCCGCCTCGCTCTACGAAGCCGCGCGCGTCGACGGTGCCACCGCGCGGCAGCAGTTCGTCCACGTCACCTGGCCCGGCATCCGTCGCCCGGCGCTGCTGGCCGTGCTGCTGAACGCGCTGTGGACGTTCCGCGAGTTCGACATCATCTACGCCTCGACGCGGGGCGGGCCGGCAGGCGCCACCGAGACGCTAGGCATCCTCGTGTACCGCGAGGCATTCGAGAGCTTCCGCTTCGGCACCGCCGCGGCGATCGGCGTGCTGATGCTGGCGACCGCGGCGGTGTTCGTCGTGCTGGCGATGCGCTTCCTGCGCGAGGAGTTCCGATGAGCGCCGCAGGGCCGCCCCAAGGCGCTCATCGCTCCCCCTCGGGGGGCAGCGCCGCGGCGCATGCCGCAAGCGTGGGGGCCCAATGAGCGCGCGCGCGCGCCGCTGGCTGCTGTTCGCGCTGGCCGCGCTGGTGGTCGCCGTCGTGCTGTTCCCGGTCTACTGGATGGTCGTCACGAGCCTGCTGCCTTCGTCGGTCGTCCTCTCGCGCCATCCGCCGCTGCTGCCGCCGCCGGGCCAGGTGTCGTTCGCCGCGTTCGCCGAGGTGTTCTCCCGCCGGCCGGTGCTGACGTGGATCCTCAACAGCACGCTGGTCGTGGCCGGATCCACCGCGGTCTCGCTCGCGATCTCGACGCTGGCGGGCTACTCGCTGTCGCGCTTCCACACGCCGGCGCAGAAGGCGGCGGGCGCGGCGTTGCTGCTCACGAAGATGCTGCCGGGCAGCCTGATCGTGATCCCGTTCTTCGTCATGTTCACCACCGCGCACCTGATCGACACGCGGCTGGGGCTGATCGTCGCCAACGTCGCGGTGGGCGTGCCGTTCGCGACGTGGATGATGAAGGGCTTCTTCGACACGCTGCCGCGGGAACTGGAGCAGGCGGCGGCGATCGACGGCTGCACGCCGCTGCAGGCGCTGTGGCACGTGATCCTGCCGCTGGCGCGCCCCGGGCTCGCCGCCTGCGGCATCTACCTCGCGATCGTCGCGTGGTCCGAGTTCGTCTTCGCGCGCACGCTGGTGACGAAGGCCGACCTCTGGACCGTGACCGTGGGCCTGCAGTCCTTCGTCGGCGAGTACCTGGTCGACTGGCCGGCGCTGATGGCCGCCGGCGTGGTCTCGCTGGTGCCGATGTTCGTGCTGTTCCTGCTGCTCGAGCCGTTCCTCGTCTCGGGCCTCACCTCGGGCGCGGTGAAGCAGTAGCCACCCCCTCACCCCCGCCCCCTCTCCCCGCTGACGCGGGGCGAGGGCAGGGCAAAGCACGGCATCGCAGGGGCACTACTCCCCTCTCCTGGCGTTAGCCGGGAGAGGGGTTGGGGGTGAGGGCAACTACAGGTCCATCCGGTACGCCCACAGGGATTCGCGCGGCACCGCGCCGAGCCCCGGGCCCCGCGGCAGCGTGTAGAACCCCGCCTCGCAGCGCATCGCCGTGTCGACGTGCGCGAGGTTGCCGTCGAACACCGAGTGCTGGTACTCGTGCCACGCGCAATCGTCGAGCGCCGCGCTCGCGTGCAGGCTCGCCGCCATGAAGATGCCCACGCCGATCGTCGCGTGCGGGGCGATGCGGGCGCCGCACTGGCGAGCGTGGCGCGCGATGGCAAGGAACTGCGTGGCTCCGGTGTGCGCGATCTCCGGCTGGACGTAGGCGAGCTTGGCGAGCGGTAGCCGCCACCCGGCCTCGTAGACGTTGTGCCACTCCTCGCCCGCCGCGACCGGAACGGGCGAGCCGGCGGCGACCTCCGCCAGCCCGGCAATGTCCTCGGGCGCGACCGGCGCCTCGACGAAAGCGGGCTCGTACGGCGCCAGTTCGTGCGCGAGCGCCAGCGCTTCGGCGGCCGTGTACTTCCAGTGCAGGTCGACCATCAGCGAGGCGCGGGGCAGGGCGGCGCGCAGCGCCTGCATCTCCTCGACCACGCCCTCGTGCGAAACGACGGCGGCGTACTTGAAGGCATCGAAGCCCTTGGCGGCCCACTCGCGCGCGAAGGCGACGCGCTCGGACAGCGTGGCCTTCGGCAGGCCGGAGACGTAGGCGGGGATGCGCTCGCGGCGCGCGCCGCCCAGCCACTGCGCCAGCGGCACGCCCTCGATGCGCGCGGCGAGGTCGCACAACGCGATGTCCACGCCGGCCAGCGCGTCGCCGTAGAAGCCGGAGGCGCCGCCGCGCACGCGCATCAGGTCGTAGAGGTCCTGCCATATCGCCATCGCGTCGCGCGGGTCGCGGCCCTCGACCACCGGGGCGAGCACGTCGCGGAGGATGGCGAGCGTGGCGAGCGGCGCGACGATGCCGTAGGTCTCGCCCCAGCCGACCGTGCCGTCGCTCGCGGTCGCCTTGACGATCACCGAGCGGTCGGCCGTCGGGTAGATGGTGCGGTTGCCCTTGCGCACGACGTAGCCGCGCGCGTTGACGCGCTCGCCCTCCGCGAGCGGGCCGAGGTAGGGAGTCGCGCGCGGCAGCGACACGGCCAGCGCTTCGATCGAGCGGACGGTTGCCACGGCTACTCCCGCGCGGGGTCGCCGCAGTTGCCGTCGGCGCACCGGCACGGGCGCGGCGACGACGGCGGTTCGGACAGCTGGTTGAGGATCGGCATTCGCAGGCTGGCGCGCGGGGCATGGCCGGGCCGCCGATGGTAACGCGACTGCGCGGCAGGACACGCAGAGACGAAAAGCGCCCGGCCCGCGGGACGGGCAGGGCGCCTGGCGCGAGGCCTTGCTGCGGCGGTTACCGCGGCGCGGTCACGACGACGTACTGGACCGAGGTGCCGACGTACTGCGGCTGGTACCAGACGGAACCGCACTGGCTGTAGGCGATGCCGTTCACCACGATCGTGGAGCACGCCGGCGGCAGCGTGTAGACGATCGAGCCGATCACTGCCGAGGTGATCGCCGCCGCCGTGCCGATGGCAACACCCGTGGCGATCGGGTGGTGGTGGTGATCCCAGTCGTGATCGACGTCGACGTCGATGTCGATGTCGCGGTCGACGTCGATCCTCGTGCGCTTGTCGACGTTGACGTTCGTGTTGCGGTTGACGTTCGTGTTGCGGTTGACGTTCGTATTGCGGTTGACGTTCGTGTTGGCGCTGCGATTGGAGCCGGCGTTGACGTTGCTGCGCGCCTGCGCCTTGACGTCGCGCGCCTCGACGTCCGGCGTCGCCGCCAGCGAGGCGGCCAGCGCCAAGGCGACGGCGCCGGCAAGCGTCGCGCGCGTGAAGATGCTGCAGTTCATTGGAGGTTCCTTCCGGGAAGTCGGCTGGGCGCTCACGAGGCCATCTCCTTGACCGCGATCTTCTTCGCGTCCTTCGGGGCCTTGAAAGTGAAGGCAGCGGGCGCGGGCGCGACGCCGGGCTTCCACGTCAGCACCGAGCGCTGCTGCGGCCGCTCGGCGACGTCCGTGGTGGTCACGATCATCTTGCGCGGCAGCGGATTCTTGCCGCGCTCGATGCACACCTGCCAGTCGACGTCGGGCTGGCGGAAGGCGAAGTTGTCGCACAGGACGCCGCCGACCCGCTGCGGGCCGGTGTAGAGCGCCTCGGTCACAGCGGCGAGGTTCGACTTCTCGGTGCCGAAGTAGAAGAGGTCGGCGAGAGGAACCTCGATGCCGTGCTTCTTCGCCGCGGCCTCGAGCGTGGCGGCGATGGTGTCCGGCGCCTTGAACGTGCCGTAGTAGCCGAGCTTCTCGCCGTAGATCGTGACTTCCTTGCCGTCGTAGTAGATCTTGCGGCTGCGCAGCGGCGCCTGGACGCTGACGGTGAGCATGTTCGGCATGCGCGCGCTCATCTCGACGACCTGCGTCGTCTCGATCTTCTGCCCCGAGTCGAGCACGAGGTCGCTGGTCGTGTCGGCGGTGACGCTGAACGCCTTGAGCATGCGCAGGTGCGCACCCATCGCCTTCAGCCGCTCCATCGCCTTGGCGTTGATCGTGGGCTTCGCGGGCGCGGCCGCGGCGGGTGCCGAGGGCGCGGCCGGTGCGGCAGCGGGGGCCGCGGTCTGGGCAAGCGCCGTCCCGGCGCACATGGCGGCGGCGGTCAACGTGCTCGCGAAGCGAAACGGTAACTTCACGTGAACTCCCTGTAGGGGTGATGGCGGAGAGCCGGCGCGGATTCTAGGCGTCGGCCGGCATGGCGTCCAATGCAGCGTCCACATGCCGCCGATGTAGTGGGCGCATCGGCGGCTTTCCGGCAGCAGCGGCAAGCCTGCCGATTCGACTGCGCTCGCGCGACGCAAGCGCGCTCGTTTGCGAGAATATGTCTCTTCGAACCCGGGCAGGACCAATGCGCCTCCACCACACGATTGCGGCTTTGGCGTTCGCAGTGCTCGCCGGCGGCTGCGCCACGCTGCCGCCGCCCGAGGGACGCACGGCATCGACGGCGCTCGCGAGCACCTCCGAGACCCGGCTGGGCAGGGTGCTGACCCCGCGAGTCGCGCAACAGCCGGGCAAGACCGGCATCCACCCGCTGTTCGAGCCGCACGACGCCTTCGCCGCCCGCGTGCTCCTCGCCGCGGCGGCCGAGCGCACGCTCGACGTGCAGTACTACATCTGGCACGGCGACGAGGTCGGCGACCTCCTGTTCGAGGCAGCGTGGCGCGCCGCCGAGCGCGGCGTGCGCGTGCGCCTGCTGATCGACGACATGAACACCGGCGGGCTGGATCCCGTCCTCGCCGCGCTCGACGCGCACCCGCGGATCGAGGTGCGCCTCTACAACCCGTTCGTGCAGCGCGGCTCGCGCGCGCTCGCCTTCGTCACCGACTTCCGGCGGGTCAATCGCCGCATGCACAACAAGTCGTTCACCGCGGACAACCAGGCGAGCGTGGTCGGCGGGCGCAACGTCGGCAACGAGTACTTCGCCGCCGGCACCGGCGTGGTGTTCGCTGACCTCGACGTGATCGCGGTCGGCGACGCGGTGCGCGAGGTGTCGGCGGAGTTCGACCTCTACTGGAACAGCCCGTCGGCGTACCCGGCGGCGGGCTTCGTCGGAGCGTCGCCGGACGGCGCGGCGCTGCTCGCCGCCCGCTTCGCGGCGACCCGCGCCGATCCCGACTCGGTCGCCTACCTCGAGGCCGTACGCCGCGCCCGCGTCGTCGACCAGATCCTCGAGGACGGGCTCCCCTTCGAGTGGACGACCGCCAGGCTGGTGCACGACGACCCGGCGAAGACGCTGGCCGAGACCACGCGCCCCGGCGACCTCCTGTTTCCCGAGCTCGTGCGGACGATCGGCCGCCCGTCGAAGTCCCTCGACCTCGTCTCGCCGTACTTCGTTCCGGGAGAGGAGGGCACCGCTGCGCTCGCGTCGCTCGCGCGGAGCGGGGTGGCCGTGCGCATCCTCACGAACTCGCTGTCCTCTTCGGACGAGGGCGTCGTGCACGCCGGGTACGCGCCGCGCCGCCTGGAACTGCTGCGCGCGGGCGTGCGCCTCTTCGAGCTGCGCCCGACCGCCGGCCGCGACGATCGCGGCGAGAAGCCGCACATGGGCTCCAGTTCCTCGGCGGGGCTCCACGCCAAGACGTTCGCCGTCGACCGGCAGCGGATCTTCGTGGGCTCGTTCAACTTCGACCAGCGCTCGGCGCTGCTCAACACCGAGATGGGGCTGGTGATCGGCAGCCCGCAGCTGGCCGGCCGGCTCGCCGAGGCGTTCGATGGGCCCATTCCGCTCTCCGCCTGGGAGGTCCGCATCGCCGCGGACGGCCGCAGCCTCGAGTGGATCGAGCGCCGGCGCGACGGCGAGGTCCGCCACTCGACGGAGCCCGGGACCACCTGGTCGCAGCGGATGAAGGTGGACTTCCTCTCGATCCTGCCGATCGAGTGGCTGCTGTAGGCGGCGCGCAGCCGGGCCCGCGCCGCGGCGCCGCGGCTCGCTAGTGCCGGCGGCCGCGCTCCTCGGCCCAGAAGACGAACCTCACCGTCTTGAAGCCGTGGCCGTGATCGAGCTCGTAGGTCTGGAGGAGGCCGCCGCGCGACTGCCTCACGAGCCGGCCCCAGGAGCCGGGATCGTCGTGATCGGGATCCGCCGCGAAGCCCGCCGCCGTGCTCTGCCCGATCGTGTTCGTGCTGTCCAGGTGGCTGTAGATCGCCTCGAGCTCGATGTAGTCGTGGGCGTTCGGATGCTGGTTGGAGTCCGGGTTGTTCGTGTAGTCCATGCAGGTGCCGAGATTGGCGTTGCTGAAGTTCTCGTCCTGGTGGTCGAGGCCGAACGTGTGGCCGATCTCCTGGCACATCACCAGCGCGCGCCACGCGGGCGTGTTGTACTTCGCCGTCCGGAAGTAGGTGTCGTTGAGCTTCACCGTCCCCTGGGTGACGTGGACGCCGCCGCTGATCGAGATCGTCGCGATGCCGAGCCACCCGTTGCTGCCGTAGGCGGCATTGCAGACCTCGACGCGCCCCGCAGTGGGGCGGCAGTTCTTCGGATTCGCCAAGCCCGGCGCGAGCTGCGTATCGAGGACCGCCGACGCGCTCCAGTCCTTGGAGGCGACCGCAAGGGCCGCGTCCCACGCCGCCGACACGTTGTCGCCGAGTTCAACCGTGAAGGGATTCGCCGTCCGCGCCCAGTGATAGCCGCCCCAGGAGTGCGATCCGCTGGCGACCGGCGCGAAGAACGCGAGCGCAGACGTGGCTGCAACCAGAGCAACGGCGCGTCGCACGGGGTTGGAAGGCATCGGCGGTTCCTTGGGCGCGTGGACGGAGGCGCCCAACGTACTTGCTCATGGGAATTCGGTCAACGCAGCCCGTTTGCAGCGTACAAGCGCAAACCCGCGTACTGCCGGGCCAAGGCGCCCCTGGCGGGAGGAAGGAAGGGGCCCGCGGGGCCCTGACACGGGCGCGGCTGCCCGTCCCGGCTTCTCCGCCTGCTACTTTACATAATACAAATTATACGCACCATGGAAGTCGTGCGCTGGCGCGCGGGAGGCGGTGGCCGCGTCACTCTCCAGACGCCTATCGAATCACCGCATCAGCGCGCGCGATCACCGATGCCGGCAAGGTCATGCCAAGCGCTTCTGCAGTCCGCAGGTTGATCACGAGCTCGAACTTGTTCGGTTGCTCGATCGAAAGCTCGCCGGGCTTCGCCCCTTTCAGGATCCGATGCACGTAGGTCGCCGCGCGTCGTGCGACCAACACCTGATCCGGTCCGTAGCTTGCAAATCCGCCGGACTCGGGAACCTGGCGTCCCGTGCTGAGCAGCGGCAACCGCACGGCGAGCGCCCGCTCGGCCATGAGCGCCGCGTGCGGGAGGAAGAATGTGTCCGCCGACACCAGCACCGCGTCAGGCGGCTCGGCGCCGAGCGTGACGAACGCGCGCTCCAGGTCGTCGACCGTCCGCACCTCGATCAGACGTACGAAGATGTTCAGGCGCGCCGCCGCGATGAGCGTCTCGCCGAGGCGCAGCTGCGCCGAAATGGCGTTCACCGGATTCCACAGGGCGGCTACCCGTCTGGCATGGGGTCGCACTTCGCGCGTTAGCTGGAGCAGCTTGCCCCACGCTGCGGTCGTCTGGGTGGCAGTGCCTGTCACGTTGCCGCCGGGACGCGCGAGGCTCGTGGCCAGCCCGGCGCCGACAGGGTCGGCGCCGCCGACAATGACAATCGGTATGGTGGCAGTCGCCTGCTTCGCGGCAACCGCGGCAGCCGACGCAATCGCAACGAAAACGTCCGGCCGCCCCTTCACGATGTCCGCGGCGAGGCCGGGCAAGCGCGCGAAGTCGCCCTCGGCGGATCGACGGTCGACGAGCATGCTCCGCCCGTCAACGTAGCCAAGCTCGCGCATGCCCGCCCAAAAACTGTCCTCGCGCGGGTTCTTGCCGGGAGTGAGGAACCCGACGCGCGGCAGCGCTGCCGGTCGCTGGGCGTGCGCAGGAGCCGTGACGACGAGGAGCGCTACTCCGGCACCGCGGACCACCCGCCTGCGCGTTGCGTCCACGCTCTCCTCCCCTGTTGTCCCGTTCGAGTCTACGTGTGCAACGCGGAGCGTGCGCCGGGCCGCGGCCTTTCAGGCATCGAGTCCCGTCGCTCGCGCCCGCCTCGCGACGAGCCGTCGGCAACACGCATTACAAGCTTCTTTTCAATAGGTTCCGTGGCTAACTTCGTAACACAGGTGAACTCGCCATGGACCCGACGGCACCCGAGGTGTCAGTCGACCTTCAACCCCACGGCCTTCACGACCGGCGTCAGCCGCGCGACGTCGTTGCGGATCAGCGTCCCGAACTCCTCGGGCGTGCCGCCGATCAGCTCGAAGCCCAGGCCCTGCATCTTCTGCACGATGTCGGGCCGCTTCAGGATCGCATTGATCTCGGAGTTGAGCCGCGCGACGATGGCCGGAGGCGTGCCCGCGGCCACCATCAGCCCGTTCCAGCCCTGGATTTCGAAGCCGGGGTAGCCCGCCTCCGCAATTGAGGGCAGGTCCGGGAACAGGAAGAAGCGCTTGGCGGTGGTGACGGCGATCGCCCGGAGCTTGCCGGCCTGGATCTGCGCCTGCACGGGTTGCATCACGGCCAGCAGCGCCTTCGTCTCCCCCTGCACCGTCGCCAGCACGGCCGGGGGCGAGCCGTTGAACGGGACGTGCAGCGCGTCGATGCCGGAGAGCGACTTCAGGAGCTCCATCCCGAGATGCGCGGAGCTGCCGTTGCCGACGGACGCGTAAGTGAGCTTGCCGGGATTGGCCTTCGACCACGCGACCAGCTCCGCGACGTTGCGCACCGGCAGGTCGGCGTTCACGACGAGGATCAGCGGCTGGTTGGACGTGATGATGACCGGGGCGAGGTCCTTGTTCACGTCGTAGGGCAGCTTCTGCAGCAGCGGCCCGAACGCGAACGGGCCGGGGAACCCCAGCACCATCGTCGTGCCGTCCGGCGCGGACTTCGCGACCTCGGCCGTGGCCACCGTCCCGCCGGCGGCAGGCTTGTTCTCGACGATCACCGGCTGGCCGAGACGCTCGCGCAGCGGCTCGCTGATTGCGCGGGCCAGCGCGTCGAGCGAACTGCCGGCTCCCGAGGCGACGACGATGCGCAGAGGCTTGTCCGGCCACGCCTGGCCAGAGGCGAATGGCGCGGCGGCGAGACAGGACAGCGAAACGGCGGCGGCGAGCAATTGGCGGCGGTTCATGCGGTGGTCTCCAGGTTCAGGAAATGCCGAGGTTGCGGGCGAGCCGGCCGCGCAGCGCGGCAGCGTCGACTGCCGCGAGCGGTCCCGTCCTCGCGAGGTCGGCCGCGTGCGCCGCGGCCACCCCCATCGCGATGCAGGGCCCCATGACGCGCACGGAGGATAGCGCAAGGAGGTCGGCGTCGATGCAGCGCCCTGCCGCGATCAGGTTGTCGGCCTCGGCGTGCAGCATGCTGCGGTAGGGGACGTAGTGGACGTGGCCGTCGGGGAAGCCTTCCCAGTGAACCACGTCGGCGCGGTTGTGCAGCTCGATGCCCCAGGCGCAGCGCGCGACGGCATCGTCGAAGCGCGTGCCGGCGCGCACGTCGTCCACGGAGAGCTGGTAGCGGCCCTTGATCCAGCGGGTCTGCCGCACGCCGGGCTGGCCGTAGCGGTCGATCGTCGCCTTGCCGAAAGCCTCCGGGAACTCGGCCTGGAGGAAGGCAAACGCGCGATCGAGCTGCCGATGTCCGTCGACGACCATCCGCGATGCCCCCAACGGATCGAGCGGCGTGGCGATGTGCGTCATGTTGACCAGCACCTGGTCGCTGCCGGGCAGCACGTAGACGAACGCGTCGTGGCGATCGAGACCGTAGTCGGCGGCCTTCGCGACGACGCGGCGCTTGATCGCCTCGCCTCCCCCGGCCGCCTGCAACGCCGCCACGTCCACGCCTCGCACGATGCCGTTCTGCGAGCCGTAGACGGTTTCGGTCGCCGGCTCCTGCACGGACAGGCCGGCAAGCCACGCCAGCGCCGCATCGCCCGAGGCGTCGACGAACGAGTGCGCTCGCACGACGACCTCGCCGAAGCGGGTCACGGCCGACACGCTGGCAATGCGCACGCCTTCGCGCTCGACCGACCGCAGGAGCGCGCTCGTGATCACCCGGACGTTCGCCGCGGTCAGCGCATCCTCTATCCAGCGCTGCAGGACCGTGTGCCGGTAGTACAGGATGATCGTGCGCCGTCGGCCTTCGATGCGCGCCATGGCGCCCGCCGCGGTCATGTCGCGGACGATCTCCTCGGCTATGCCGAAGGTCAGCAACTCCGGCTGCGGGCCGATCGAGTAGAACCCGCAGAAAGTGTCGATGATCGCCCCGGTGGCCTGGCCACCCACCTGAGGCGCCCCGTCGAGCAGCACGACGTCGAGGCCCAGGCGCCCCGCCTCGATCGCTGCGGCCGACCCCGCGGCGCCGGAGCCGACGACGCAGAGGTCGCAGTCGATCGCCAGCGGCTCGCGCGACGCGCGACGACTCACGACGGTGGTGTTGTCGACGCTCATGCCTGGCGAGGCTCCGCGGTCCGTGCGCATTGTAGCCGGGCGCCTGGGCAGGCCGCCGGCGTTACGATGCGCGCTCCCCTGCCCCGCCGCCGGGGCCGAGAACTTCCCCCGTCGGAGCTGACGCGCCGTGTTCCTTCCCCTGGGCGACTCGCCCAACCCCCGTGGCCTGCACTGGATGACGCTCGCGCTCATCGCCGCGAACGTCGCCGTCTACCTGGTCGTGACGCTGCCGCTGTCGGGGCAGCCGGTGAATCCCGCCGATACGCGCGTCGCCGAGTACGTCGCCGCCATGGCGAAGCACCTGCCGCCGGGCACCGACCTGCGCGCGGCCCTGGCGGGCATGAGCCAGTACGACCTCTTCGTCTACCAGTGGGGATTCCGGCCCGCGGCGATGAACGTCACCGACCTGTTCTTCTCGATGTTCCTGCACGGCGGGTTCATGCACCTCGCCGGGAACATGCTGTTCCTGTTCATCTACGGCAACAACGTCGAGGACCGCCTGGGTCCGTTCTGGTTCCTCGTCGCCTACCTCGCCACGGGAATCGCCGCGGCGCTGTTCCAGGCGGCGTTCAGCGTCGGGTCGAACATTCCGATGGTCGGCGCCTCGGGCGCGATCTCGGGGGTGCTCGGCTTCTACCTGCGCTGGTTCCCGCACCACTACGTGAAGATCTTCATGTTCATGCCGCCCTTCCTCGTGGGCACGCGCATGCTCCCGGCGAGCCTGGTGCTGTGGGGCTACCTGATCCTCGACAACGTGTTGCCGTTCCTCGCGGCGGCGCAGGGCGGCGTCGCGCACGGCGCGCACATCGGCGGGTTCATCGCCGGGCTGGCGGTCGCGTTCGCCATGGGCCGCAAGGAGCCGCGCGAGCCGATGCCGCCCCCCGAACTTCGCGGCTGATCAGGGCGAGAGCAGGTAGACCGCCAGGCCGATCATCACCACCCCGGCCAGCAGCTTGAGCCACCGACCCTCCCTCTCCTGCAGCCGGTGGCGCGACAGCGTGGCCACGCCTATCCCCAGGACGACCACGTCGTCGACCATGTACGCGGCGATGTAGAGCGCCAGGTAGCCGTAGTAGCTCACCGCGTCGAGCGCGCGCAGCGTCAGGATGCGCGTGAACAGCGCCGGGAAGCCGGACGTGCACATGAACTCGACGATCTGCACGAGCACGCCGAGCACCACCGTGCCGACGATCGCCGCCGCGATCGTCTCCGCGTGCAGCAGTCCCTTGATGCGCCTGTAGATGTCGGCGCGGTGCCGCTCGGGGATCGACAGCGTGATGCCGCGTCCATAGGCGAAGAAGTCCTTCACGTTGACCAGCCCGGCGACGAGCGCTATCGCGCCGATGGCGATCTCCGACCAGCGCGCGAGACCGATCAGCAGGAACAGGTTGAGCCACGCCGCGAGCATCAGGAAGTACGCGATGCCCTGGATCGCGACGAACGTGCCCGCGATCGCCACCATGCGGCGGCGGTCGTTGAGGGGCGCGAGCAGGGAGATCATCAGGATCAGCACCCACATCGAGCACGGGTTGAAGCCGTCGAGCAGCCCCATCACGAACGCGAACGCGGGAAGCCCCGCGTCGTCGAGCGACAGCGTGCGGCCGAGCACCGATATCTCGAAGCGCTCCTGCTCGGCGGGCGGCGCGTCGCAGGCGAGCGACTCCTCCTCGGCCGAGCAGCTGCCGGTGTCGTGCGGCTTCGCGTCGCCGGCATGCGCCTGCCCGGCGAGCGCGGCGCGGATCAGCCGGTCCGTGCGCGCCTGCTGCGAGTAGCCGAGGATCAGTTGCCCGCCGGCGTACACAGCCGGCACGCGCGCGGTGGCGCCGGGCGATGCGCGGGCGAGCTCCTTCAGGCGCTCGAGGGCGGCGGGCTCGCGGCCGACGTCGCGAACCACGATCTTCAGCGCGGGATCCTCGCGGCCGAGCTGCAAGAGGAACGCTTCGGCCTGCGCGCAGTGCGGGCAGCCCTCGCGGACGAAGGCCTCGACGACGCCGTCCCCGGCCGCGCAGGGCAGCGCGGGCACGACGGCAACCAGGAGGGCAACCGCGGCGAGACGGCGCAGCAGCTGCAGGACGGGGAGGAACACCAAGGCGGGGGTTGCGATTTCGGCAAGCAGAGGATAGTGCGCCAGGTCGTCCACCACCCTGCCCCCGGCGCGGCCCTTTCACCTGGATCAACGGCCGACGAGCGTCGCGATCGTGCCGCAGGCGGGATTCGGCAGCGGCGCGCGTATCCACTAAAATCCGCAGTCGTGTGCCGCCGTCGCCCCGCATGAAATACGCCGCCGAACTCGACCGCGCCCTGGCAGTGCACCGCCAGGGCAAGCTGCGCGAGGCGTTCCTTCGCTACGACGCGATCCTCAAGGCGGCGCCGCGCCACGCGCTCGCCCTGCACTATTCCGGCGTCGTGCTGCACCAGGCCGGACAGCACGCCGCGGCCGCCGAGCGCATACGCGCCGCGCTGGACGTCGATTCCTCCGATCCCGAGGCGTGGATCAGCCTCGGCCGGGTGCTCGACGCGCTGGGGCGCACGGAGCCCGCGGTGACCGCTTGGAAGGAGGCGCTGCGGCGAGCGCCGGACTCCGCCGATGCCGCGGCGGGACTCTCGGCCGCGTTGCTGGCGCGCGGCCAGGCCGTCGAGGCGGAGGCGCTCGCGCGTCGGGCGCTCGCCTCCGACGCCCAGCGGCCGCGCGTGTGGCACATCCTGGCGCTCGCGCTCGAGCGCCAGGATCGTCCGCGCGAAGCTCTCGATGCCGCGCAGCGCGCGGCTCAGCTGTCCCCGGCGGAGACCGCCTACTCAGCGCAGGTCGCGCGGCTCGCCGCCGCGACCGTCTGACCCGGCACTAGCGCCGAAGGTAGTCCAGCGCGTCGGCGACGCGATCGACCGCGACGATCTCGATGCCGTCGATCGCCTGCCGCGGCTTGTTCGGGCCCGGGATCAACGCGCTGCGGAAGCCGAGCTTCGCCGCCTCGCGGATGCGCTCCTGGCCGCGCTGGACCGGGCGCACCTCGCCTGCCAGCCCGACTTCGCCAAAAACGAGAGATTTCGCCGGCAACGGCTTGTTTCTCAAGGATGAAGCCACGGCCAGCAGGACCGCCAGGTCGACGGCGGGCTCGGCGATCCGCACCCCGCCCACGGCGTTGACGTAGACGTCGAAGCCGCCCACTTCGACGGCGCCGTGCCGGTGCAGCACGGCCAGCAGCAGCGCGAGGCGCTGCGGGTCGAGGCCGACGGCGAGCCGCCGCGGCGGCCCGCCGAGCGCCGGGTCGACCAGCGCCTGGATCTCGACCAGCAGCGGCCGCGAGCCCTCCAGCGTTGCGACGATCGCCGAGCCGGGAACGGCATCCGCGTGCTGCGAGAGGAACAGCGCCGAGGGATTCGCCACCCCCTTGAGGCCGCGCTCGGTCATCGCGAACACGCCGAGCTCGTTGGCGGCACCGAAGCGGTTCTTGATCGCGCGCACGAGGCGGAAGCTCGAGTGGGGATCGCCCTCGAAGTAGAGGACGGTGTCCACGATGTGCTCGAGCACGCGGGGGCCGGCGATGGCCCCCTCCTTCGTGACGTGGCCGACGAACACGACGATCACGCCGCGCTGCTTGGCGAGCCGCGTGAGTTGCGCAGCGCACTCGCGCACCTGCGACACGGACCCCGGGGCGGAGGCCAGCACCTCGGTGTAGAGCGTCTGGATCGAGTCGATCACGACGATCCGGGGCGCGGCGCTGCCGATCGCCGCCACGATCGCCTCCAGCTGCACCTCGGCCAGCAGCTCCACCTGCGGGTTGATCAGGCCGAGCCGCTGCGCGCGCAGCGCGACCTGCTCGACGGACTCCTCGCCGGTGACGTAGAGCGTGCGGTGCGAGGCCCCAAGCGCCGCGCAGGCCTGCAGCAGCAGCGTCGACTTGCCGATGCCGGGATCGCCGCCCAGCAGCGCCACGCCTCCCGGGACCAGCCCGCCGCCGAGCACGCGGTCGAACTCGGGAAGCCCGGTGGCGATGCGCTCCACGCTCTTCGCCTGCACGCCTGCCAGCGGGACGATCGCCGAGCGCGCGCCCGCGACGGTTTCGAAGCGCTTCGGCGGCGGCGTCGCGGCGCTCTCCACCAGCGTGTTCCAGGCGCCGCAGTGCGGGCACTGGCCCTGCCACTTCGGCGAGACGCCGCCGCACTCCGTGCAGCTGTGGACGGTCTTCGCCTTGGCCATCAGGGCTTGTTCACGCTGCGGCCGCGGGCGCTGTCACGAGAGCTCCGCCGGCGTGACCGTGGCGGTGCCGAGCTTGCCGACCACGACGCCGGCCGCCTCGTTCGCGATCGCCATGGCGTCGTGCAGCCTCGCGCCGGCCGCGATCAGCGCTCCGAGCGTGGCGATGACCGTGTCGCCCGCACCGGATACGTCGTACACCTCGCGCGCCTGCGCCGGGATCGAGTCCGCCCCGGCATCGGTGTAGAGCGTCATGCCGTCCTCCGAGCGCGTGACGAGCAGCGCCGCCAACCCCAGACGCCGCCGCAGCGCCTGCGCGCGCGCGGTCATGTCGGCCTCGTCGCGCCAGCGGCCGACGACAGCGCGGAACTCGGCGCGGTTCGGCGTGACGACGGTAGCGCCGCGGTAGCGGTCCCAGTCGTCGCCCTTCGGGTCGACGAGCACCGGCTTGCCGGCCGCGCGGGCGCCTTCGATCATCGCGGCGATGTGCGCGAGCCCGCCCTTGCCGTAGTCGGACAGCACGACGGCGTCGTGCTCGGAGGCGAGCCGCGCGAACTCGGCGAGCTTGCCGGCGAGCACCTCGTGCGAGGGCGCGGTCTCGAAGTCGACGCGCAGGAGCTGCTGCTGGCGGCCGATCACGCGCAGCTTGACCGTGGTGGCGAGCTTGGGGTCGCGGTGGAAAACCGCGCGCACACCTTCGGCCTCGACGAGCGCTGCGAGTGCGCGGCCGGCCTCGTCGTCGCCGGTCACCGACAGCAGCGTTGCCCGCGCGCCGAGCGCAGCTGCGTTGCGCGCGACGTTCGCCGCGCCCCCGGGGCGCTCCTCGGTGCGCTCGACCTTCACCACCGGCACCGGCGCCTCGGGCGAGATGCGCTCGACGGCGCCGAACCAGTAGCGGTCGAGCATGACGTCGCCGGCCACCAGGATGCGGCCGCGCGCGACGCGCTCGCGCCAGTCGGAGAATCGCGGCCGGTCCACGGTCAGCGGCGCCCGATGCCGTGGTACTCGAGCCCGGCCGCACGCACCTGCGCAGGCTCGTAGACGTTGCGCCCGTCGAACACCGCGCGCGCCGCGAGCGCATCGCGCAGCGCCGCGAAGTCGGGGCTGCGGAACTCCTTCCACTCGGTGATCACGAGCAGCGCGTCCGCGCCCTCGACCGCCGCCATCGGCGTGCGCGCGTACGCGAGCCACGGCTGCTCGCCGAACGCGCGCCGCGCCTCGTCCATCGCGACGGGATCGTAGGCGACGACGCGCGCGCCGCGCCGAGCGAGCTCGGGGAGGATCTCGCGCGAAGGCGCCTCGCGCATGTCGTCGGTGTTCGGCTTGAACGCGAGGCCCCAGACGGCGAAGCGGCGGCCCGCGAGGTCCGCGCCGAAGCGCCTGACGACCTTGTCGACGAGCACGCGCTTCTGCCGCTGGTTGACCTCCTCGACCGCGGCGAGGAGCGCGAGCGGCTCGCCGTGCTCGCGTGCGGTGAACTGCAGCGCCTTCACGTCCTTGGGGAAGCAGCTGCCGCCATAGCCCACGCCCGGGTAGAGGAACTGCCAGCCGATGCGCGGGTCGCTGCCGATGCCCTGCCGCACGTGCTCGATGTCGCAGCCGAGCCGGTCGGCGAGGTTGGCGAGCTCGTTCATGAACGAGATGCGGGTGGCGAGCATCGCGTTCGCCGCGTACTTCGTGAGCTCGGCCGAGCGCACGTCCATCACCAGCAGCCGCTCGTGGTTGCGCATGAACGGCGCGTAGACGGCGCGCAGCTCGGCGATCGCGCGCTCGTCGTCGGCGCCCACGACGATGCGGTCCGGCCGCATGAAGTCCTCGACCGCCGCGCCTTCCTTGAGGAACTCGGGGTTGCTCGCCACCGCGAACGGCAGGTCGACGCCGCGCTCGCGCAGGGCGGTCGCGATCGCCTCGCGCACGCGGTCGCCGGTGCCGACCGGGACGGTGGACTTGTCGACGACCAGCTTCCAGCCGGTCATGCGCCGGCCGATCTCGCGCGCCGCCTGCAGCACGTACTGCATGTCCGCCGAGCCGTCCTCGTCGGGCGGGGTGCCCACGGCGATGAACTGCACGGCGCCGTGCGCGACGGCCGCGTCGACGTCGGTGGTGAACGCGAGCCGCCCGGCCGCGACGTTGCGCCGGATCAGCGGCTCGAGGCCCGGCTCGTGGATCGGCACGCCGCCGTCGCGCAGCGTGGCGATCCGGCCCGCGTCCACGTCGAGGCACAGCACGTCGTTGCCGACCTCGGCGAAACAGGCGCCGGTGACGAGCCCGACGTACCCGGCGCCGATCATCGTGATCTTCACTTGGCGTCTCCCTGCAAGCCGTCCAGTATCGCAGCCAGCGCGGCCGCAGGGTCCGGCGCCGCATTGATCGGACGCCCGATCACCAGCCAGTCGGCTCCGGCGGCCATCGCTTCGACAGGAGTCGCCACGCGCGCCTGGTCCTGCGTGGCGGCCCCCGCCGGCCGGATCCCGGGCGTGACGAGCTGGAAGCGCGGCCCGCAGGCCGCGCGCAAGGCCGCGGCTTCCCGCGCCGAGCACACCACGCCGTCGAGGCCGGACGACTGCGCGAGCTTCGCGAGGCGCAGCGCCTGCTCCTGCGGCTCGGCATCGACGCCGATCGCGCGCAGGTCCGCGGCGGCGAGGCTGGTCAGCACCGTCACGCCGATCAGCAGCGGAGCCTCGCGCCCGCCCGCCGCCTCGTCGACGGCCCGGCGCGCGGCGGTCAGCATCGCGCTGCCGCCGGAGGCGTGCACGTTGAGCATCCACACGCCCAGCCTCGTGGCCGCCGCGCATGCCTGCGCGCACGTGTTGGGGATGTCGTGGAACTTGAGGTCGAGGAACACGCGAAAGCCGCGCGCCACGCACGCGCGCACCACGTCGGGCCCGGCGGCGGTGAACAGCTCCTTGCCGACCTTGACCGCGCACCGGCCGGGGTCGAGGCGCTGCGCGAGCGCGAGCGCGCCGGCGGCATCGGGAAAGTCCAGGGCGACGATGACGGGCGAGATCATGCGCTTGCGCAGGCCATCAGCAGGTTGACGGGAAGCGCTTCGGCGGAGCGCCGCGCGGTGCTGCGTGCGGTTCGCGGCGCGCGCCGACGGGCCGCCCCCAGGCGAGCGCCCTTGCGTCGGCCCGTTGCAGAAGGCGCAACGCCGACTTCTCGAATCCTCGCCTCCCGAGCGATCGCCTTCTGCATCGGTCTGCTACGCCTGCCCCTCGAGCGACTCGGTGCGCTTGGGCGAGTACGTCTCCCACTTCTGGCAGCCCGGACAGCGCCAGTACCATTGCCGCGCGCGGAACCCGCACTGCTCGCAGCGATACATCCCCAGCCGCTTGGTGTGCTGCGCGACCAGCCCCTTGACGAGCTCGAGGTCGTGGCGGCGCTCCGCCGGCGCGGCGGCGAGCTGCGCCTCGAGCAGCCGGTCGAGGCCGAGCAGCGTCGGGCTGCGCGCCAGCTCGCGGCGCACCAGCGCCGCCGCGGCCTCCGGCCCCTCGTGGGCGAGGACGAGCGAGAACAGCGCGACCAGGACGTCGTGCGAAGGGACGCTCGCCTGCCACGCCGACAGCACGCGGATGCCCTGCGCGGGGTCGCCGAGCTTGGCGTACGCCGCAGCGGCGCGCTCGGCGACCAGCGCGAGGTAGCCGGCGCTTTGCGCCTCGATGCGACCCCAGGCCTCGACGGCCTCGGCGAGGCGGCCCTGCTGCGCGAGCAGGTCGCCGGTGAGCATCGTCGCCCGCGCGCAGCCGCGGTACTCGGCGCGCGCGAGCTCGATCTCTTGCTGCGCGAGAGCGAAGTCGGAGCGCAGCAGCGCCGCCTGCGCGAGCTCGCAGTGGTAGTGCGCGATCTCCTTGTGGTGGGGCGTCTTGCTGATCGCCTCCATGCCCCGGGTGATCGCGATGGCCTTCGGCCAGTCCTTCTCGGTCTCGTAGATCGACAGCAGGAAGCCCTGCGAGGCGTGCTCGTAGGGCGTGCCGGCGAGCTTCACGAACAGGTCCTCGGCGCGGTCGAGGAGCCCGGCGCGGTGGAAGTCCTGCGCCAGCTCGAAGGTCGCGGTCTCGCGCCGGTCCTTCGGCAGGTCCGGCCGGTCGAGCAGGTTCTGGTGCATGCGGATCGCGCGGTCGATCTCGCCCTGCCGGCGGAACAGGCTGCCGAGCGCGAAGTGCAGGTCGATGGTCTGCGGGTCGACCTTGACCACCTCGATGAAGGACTCGATGGCCTTGTCCGGCTGCTCGTTCAGCAGGAAGTTGAGGCCGCGGAAGTACGACAGCGGCAGCGCGCGCGACTCGGTGAGCAGGTGCTTGATGTCGATGCGCGCGGCGATCCAGCCAAGCGCGAAGAACAGCACCGGGATCGGCAGCAGCCACCACAGCTCGAAGTCCATCGCGGGCTACACGGCGTCGAGCGGCTGGGCGCGCGGCGGCTCGGGCCGGTCGGAGGGCGCGGCGCCGTGCGGCCCGGGGGCGGGCGCGGCGGCGAGCCGGCGGCGCAGGCGGAAGAGGTGGCGGCGCATCCGCGCGTTGCGCCACGCCCCGGCAGCGAGCCCGGCGGCGACGCCGGCGGCGAACGCCACGAACACGACGAACGCCAGCGGCGACTCGAACTGCGCGACGCGCAGGAAGCGCAGCGTCACCGCCTCGGTGTTGGACAGCGCCGCCAGCAGCAGGAAGACGAACGCCGCCAGGGCGACGGCGATCCGCACGGCGGTCATGGGCGCGATCGCGGCCGCGTCAACCGCCGTCCGGCTTCTTGAAGTCCACGCGCTCGCGCAGCTCCTTGCCTGCCTTGAAGTGCGGCACGTGCTTCTCCGGCACCTGCACCTTCTCCCCGGACTTCGGGTTGCGGCCGGTGCGCGGCGGGCGGTAGTTGAGCCCGAAGCTGCCGAACCCGCGGATCTCGATGCGCTCCCCCTTCGCGAGGGCCTCGGCCATCGCGTCGAGGATCATCTTGACCGCGAGCTCGGCGTCCTTCGCGACGAGCTGGGGGAACTGCGCCGCCAGCCGGTCGATCAGCTCCGATTTGGTCATCGCCCCGGGCATGCTGGAGGTCAGTTGCCCTTGTTGTCGAGCTTCGCCTTCAGCAGCGCGCCGAGGTTCGTGGTGCCCGAGGTCCCCGACTGCTCCTGCTTCATGCTCTGCACGGCCTCGCTCTCCTCGGCGTGGTCCTTCGCCTTGATCGAGAGGTTGATCGAGCGGTTCTTGCGGTCGATGTTGATGATCATCGCCGTGACCTTGTCGCCCTCCTTCAGGCGCTGGCGGATGTCCTCGACGCGGTCGCGCGCGACTTCGGAGGCGCGCAGGTAACCCTCGACCTCGCCGTTGACGAGGTCGATGACCGCGCCCTTCGCGTCGAGGCTCTTGACCGTGCCGCTGACCACGCTGCCCTTGTCGTGCGTCGCGACGAAGTTGGTGAACGGGTCGCCTTCCAGCTGCTTGATGCCGAGCGAGATGCGCTCGCGCTCGACGTCGATCGCCAGCACCACGGCCTCGACCTCCTGGCCCTTCTTGAAGTCGCGCACGGCGGCTTCGCCGGCGGCCGTCCACGACAGGTCGGACAGGTGCACCAGCCCGTCGATGCCGCCGGGCAGGCCCACGAACACGCCGAAGTCGGTGATCGACTTGATCGTGCCCTTCACGCGGTCGCCCTTCTTGTGGTTCATGGCGAACTCGTCCCACGGGTTCGGCATGCACTGCTTCATGCCGAGCGAGATGCGGCGGCGGTCCTCGTCGATCTCGAGGATCATCACCTCGACCTCGTCGCCGAGCTGCACGACCTTCGTGGGGTGGATGTTCTTGTTCGTCCAGTCCATCTCGGAGACGTGGACCAGGCCCTCGATGCCCGACTCGATCTCGACGAACGCGCCGTAGTCGGTGATGTTGGTGACCTTGCCGAACAGCCGCGTGCCCGGCGGGTAGCGGCGCGACAGGCCGACCCACGGGTCCTCGCCGAGCTGCTTCAGGCCCAGCGAAACGCGGTTCTTCTCCTGGTCGAACTTGAGCACCTTCGCGGTGACCTCGTCGCCGACCGCCAGCACCTCGGAGGGGTGCTTGACGCGGCGCCACGCGAGGTCGGTGATGTGCAGCAGGCCGTCGATGCCGCCCAGGTCGACGAACGCGCCGTAGTCGGTGATGTTCTTGACGATGCCCTTGACCGTCGCGCCTTCCTGCAGCGTCGACAGCAGCTTCTCGCGCTCCTCGCCCAGGCTCTCCTCGAGCACCGCGCGGCGGGAGACCACGACGTTGTTGCGCTTGCGGTCGAGCTTGATGACCTTGAAGTCGAGCTGCTTGCCCTCGAAGGGCGTCGTGTCCTTGACCGGGCGGATGTCGACCAGCGACCCGGGCAGGAACGCGCGGATGCCGTTGATCATCACGGTGAGCCCGCCCTTGACCTTGCTGGTGACGAGCCCCTGCACGACGGAGCCCTGCTCCATCGAGTGCTCGAGGTCGTGCCAGGCCTTGAGGCGCTTGGCCTTGTCGCGCGACAGGCGCGTGGTGCCGTAGCCGTCCTCGATCGACTCGATCGCGACGGTGACGAAGTCGCCTTCCTTGACCTCGACCACGCCCTGGTCGTTCTTGAACTCCTCGATCGGGATGAACGATTCGGACTTGAGGCCGGCGTTCACGACGACGACGTTGAAGTCGACGCGCGTCACCTCGGCGGTGATCAGCTCGCCCTGGCGCATCTCCTGGCGCGCGAGGGACTCCTCGAACAGCGCGGCGAAGTTCTCGGCCGCTGCGGCCTGCGGGGTGGACATCTGGGTGGTAGCCATCGGGTTCCTTGTGATTTCGTCCGGGCCGCCTTCGGCGAGAACCCTGTTTCTCGCGCCGGCGGGCAGTTGTCGACGTGTCCCGCGTCGCCGCACCGGCAAAAGCGCGGCGCGCGGGTCCCTTTGCGTGAAGCCCCCGGCCGCTTCGTCGCGTGCGGCTGCCGGGCGCCCGTTTCCGTGTCCGCTCGAGGCCGCGCTACCTCCGCGCCGGCGCGATCAGCGCCAGCACGGCCGCCACTGCGGCCTCGACAGCCATGTTCGTCGTATCCAGGATCACGGCGTCGACGGCGGGCCGCAGCGGTGCTGCACTGCGGCTCGCGTCGCGTTCGTCGCGCTCGCGGATGTCGCGCAAAAGACTTTGAATATTAACATCAATTCCCGTTTCCGCCAACTGCCGCCGGCGGCGGCGGGCGCGCTCCTCGGCGCTGGCGGTCACGAACACCTTCGGCGCGGCGTCCGGGAACACCACCGTCCCCATGTCCCGGCCGTCCGCCACCAGTCCCGGCAGGCGGCGAAAGCCCCGTTGCCGCTCCAGCAGCGCCGAACGCACCGCCGGGTGGACGGCGACCCGCGACGCCGCGGCGGAGACGGCCTCGGCGCGCAGCGCCTCGGTGACGTCGGCCCCGTCGAGGCGAATCGCGTCCCCGTCGAACCGGACGACCATGGCCCGGGCGAGCGCCGCCAGCGCCTCGCCGTCCCCCGGGTCCGTGCCCGTGGCGAGCGCCTGGTGGGCGACCAGCCGGTAGAGGGAGCCGCTGTCGAGATAGTGGTAGCCGAGCGCCGCAGCCACCTGCCGCGCGATCGTCCCCTTGCCCGACGCCGCCGGGCCGTCGATCGCGACGACCGGGACCGCAGCGTGGCTGTCAGGCATGCACGTACTCGGGCGCGACGCCGGTGATGCCGGAGAGCACGGCGAAATACTCCGGGAACGTCTTCGCCACGCAGCCGGGGTCGCGAATCGTGACCCGCGCGCCGCCGAAGGCGGCCAGCGAGAAGCACATCGCGATGCGGTGGTCGTCGTAGGTGTCGATCGCTGCGCTGCGCAGCGCCGGCGGCGGCACGACCTTGAGGTGACCGGGACCGGCGTCCACGGTGGCGCCGAGCTTGGCGAGCTCGCAGGCCATCGCGGCGATGCGGTCGGTCTCCTTGACCCGCCAGCTCGCGATGCCGGTGAGCGTGGTCGGCTCCGTGGCGAAGAGCGCGGTCACCGCGAGCGTCATCGCGGCGTCCGGAATGGCGGTGCAGTCGATCGTGCCGCCGGAGAGCGGCGCGCCGCGCCGCGCTTCGATCCAGTCAGGCCCGAAGCGGACGTCCGCGCCCAGGCGCTTCAGCACGTCGGCGAAAGCGACGTCGCCCTGGATCGAGGCGTGGCCCACGCCGGTCACGCGCACCGGCCCGCCGCCGAGGGCGCCGGCGGCGAGGAAGTAGGAGGCGGCCGAGGCGTCGCCCTCGACGTAGAGGTCGCCCGGGCTCGCGTAGCCGGGTCCCGCCGGCACGACGAACGTGTCAGCGTCCGGCGCCGCGACGTCGACGCCGAAGCGCCGCATCAGGTTCGTCGTGATCTCGACGTACGGGCGCGAGACCAGCGGCGTGGCGAGGCGCACGCGCGTGGCGGCGGAGGCCGCGCCCGCAGCGAGCGGCAGCGCCATCAGCAGCGCCGAGAGGAACTGGCTCGACACGTCGCCGCGGATCGCGACCTCGCCGCCCGCCCGCGCGCGCGACGCGCCGATCGCGAGCGGCGGGAACCCGTCGTTGCCGAGATAGCGCACGTCGCAGCCGAGCGCGCGCAGCGGTTCGACCAGGTCCCCGATCGGCCGCTCGTGCATGCGCGGCACGCCGCGGACCTCGAACTCGCCGCCCAGCACCGCGAGCGCCGCCGTCAGGGGGCGCACGGCCGTGCCGGCGTTGCCGAGGAACAGCGACGCCCGGCGTCGGGGCAGCGCGCCGCCGCAGCCGGCGACGACGACCTCGCGCGGCCCCGCTCCCTGCTCCACGTCGACGCCGAGCGCCGCGAGGGCCTCGCGCATGCGCTCGACGTCGTCGGCGGCGAGCAGCCCGTGCAGCGTCGTCGTGCCGCGGGAGAGCGCGGCCAGCAGCAGCGCGCGGTTGCTGATGCTCTTGGAGCCCGGCAGGTCCACGGTGCCGGCGGCCTTCGCCGTCGGCGCGAGCACCAGCGCGTCGTGCGGCCGCTGGAGGTTCACGTCACTCGACCGCGCCCGGGTCGTCGCGGTTCGCCGCCCACGAGCGCCGCGCCCACGCCGCCACGGCGAGCAGCGCCTCGAGCTTCGTCGCGTCGCCATTGCGCAGCGCAGCCTCGAGCGCGTCGAGCGGGCCGCGGAACGCCGCCAGCTCGTCGAGCAGCGCGGCGCGGTTGGCCATGCCGATGTCGCGCCACATCTCCGGCGACGCCGCGGCCACGCGCGTGACGTCGCGGAAGCCCGTGCCCGCGTAGGACGTGATCTCGCCGGCGTCCGGACGGCCGGCGATCCCGGCCATGTACGCCGCCGCGAGCATGTGCGGGAAGTGCGACACCGCGGCGTAGATGCGGTCGTGGCGCTCCGCCGTGAGCGTCAAGACGCGGGCGCCGCAGGCCTCCCACAGCGCGGTGACGGCGGCGACGGCAGCGGCGCCGGTGTCCGGCTCGGGGGTGAGGATCACCCGCCGCCCCTCGTACAGCGAGGCGAAGGCGGCGGCGGCGCCCGAGCGCTCGGTGCCGGCGATCGGGTGCCCCGGCACGAAGCGCGGGAACGCGCCGCCCAGATGCGCACGCGCGGCAGCGACGACGTCCTGCTTCGTGCTGCCGGCGTCGGTCACGAACGCCTGCGGCGGCAACGCGGGCGCGATCGCCCGGAACAGCGCCGGGTACTGCGCGACGGGCGCCGCGACCACCACGGCGTCGGCGCGCGCCACCTCGTCGGTCCAGCGCTCGTCGAGCGTCGCCGCGCGGTCGACGACGCCCGCGCGGAGCGCGTCGTCGAGGTTGCCGCGCGAACGCCCCACGCCGACCACCTCGCCCACCGCGCCGCGCGCCTTCAGCGCGAGCGCGACCGAGCCCCCGATCAGTCCGACGCCGACGACGACGAGCCGCTCGACGCGCAAGCTCACGCCTTCAGCGCATTGGCCAGCGCGTCGAGCAAGCGCGCGTTCTCCTGCGGCAGCCCGACGGTGACGCGCAGCCACTGCGGGAGCCCGTAGTTGGCGACCGGGCGGACGATCACGCCCTGCTTCAGCAGCGCCGCGTTGACGCGCGCGCCGTCGCCGACCTCCACCAGCACGAAGTTGCCGTGCGTGGGCACGCGGCGCAGGCGCAGGCGGTCGAACCCCGACTCGAGCTGCGCGATCCCCTCGCGGTTGAGCGCGCGGCTCTCTTCGACGTAGGCCGTGTCCTCGAGCGCGGCGGCCGCCGCCACCTGGGCGAGCGTGTTGACGTTGAACGGCTGGCGAACACGATTCACGATGTCGGCCACGCGCGCGTCCATCACGCCGTAGCCCACGCGCAGCGCCGCCAGTCCGTAGGCCTTGGAGAACGTGCGCGAGACGACGAGGTTCGGGTACTTGCCGACCCACGCGACACTGGGCGCGCGGTCGGCCGGGTCCAGGTACTCGTTGTAGGCCTCGTCGAGCACGACGACGACCTCGCGCGGCACCGAGGCGATGAACGACTCCACCGCCGCGGGCGGCAGCCACGTTCCCGTCGGGTTGTTCGGGTTGGCGACGAACACGACGCGCGTGCGCGGCGTGATCGCCTCGCGCATCGCGGGAAGGTCGTGGCCGAAGTCGCGCGCGGGCACCTCGATGCCGGTCGCGCCGCGCGCCTGGGTGGCGAGGGGGTAGACCGCGAACGCGTGCTGCGCGTAGACCGCCGCGTCGCCCGGCTCGAGGAAAGCGAGCGAGACGAGCTCGAGGATGTCGTTGCTGCCGTTGCCGAGCACGAGCTCACCCATGTCCACGCCCAGCCGTCTCGCCAGGGTCGCCTTGAGCGCGTAGCCGTTGCCGTCCGGATAGCGCGGCACGTCCTCGATCGCCGCGGCGATCGCCGCCCGCACGCGGGGGCCGGGCCCGCGCGGGTTCTCGTTGCTCGCGAGCTTGACGATGCCGGCCGGGTCGAGGCCGAGCTCGCGCGCGAGTTCGTCGACGGGCTTGCCCGGAACGTAGGGCGCGATGCGCCGCACGTGGTCCGGCGCGAGTTCGGCAATGGGGTCGGTCATGGGGACCCGCTCAGGCGGCGGGATAGGAACCAAGGAGCTTGAGAAAGGGCGCGCGTTGCGCGAGTTCGGCGAGCGCGGCCGCCACCGGCGGGTCGGTCCGGTGACCGGCGAGGTCGACGAAGAACAGGTACTCCCACAGGCCGGTGCGCGCCGGCCGCGACTCGAATCGCGTCATCGACACGCCGTGCCGCGCGAGCGGCTCGAGCAGGTGGTGGACGGCGCCGGGCCTGTTGGGCGCGCTCATCACGAGCGACGTCTCGTCGCGGCCGCTCGGCGCCACCTCCTGGCGGCCGAGCACCCAGAAGCGCGTCGTGTTGTTCGGCTCGTCCTCGATGTGGGGCGCGAGGATCGGCAAGTCGTAGAGCTTGGCGGCGAGCTCGCCCGCGATCGCCGCGGCGCCCGCCTCCTCGGAGGCCATCCGCGCGGCCTCGGCGTTGCTCGCCACCGCCACGCGCGCCGCACCCGGCAGGTGGCGCGCCAGCCACTGCACGCACTGCGCGAGCGACTGCGCGTGCGAGTAGACCTTGCTCACGTCGGCCAGCGCGGCCGCGCGCGACATGAGGTTCTGCCCGATTCGCAGCTTGACCTCGCCGCAGATGGCGAGGTCGGTGGCGCACATGAGGTCGAGGGTGCGCCCGACCGCGCCCTCGGTCGAGTTCTCGACCGGCACGACGGCGTAGTCGACACGGCCCGCCTCCGCCGCACGGAACACCTCGTCGATCGAAGCGCAAGGCACGGCGTCGACGAACTCCCCGAACTGCCGCGCGACCGCGGCGTGCGAGAACGTGCCCGGCGGCCCGAGGTAGCTCACGCGCAGCTTCTGCTCGAGCGACATGCACGCGGCCATGACCTGGCGAAAGATTCCGGCGACGTGCTCGGAGGACAGCGGCCCGGGATTCGCCGCGACGAGCCGGTCGATCACCTGCGCCTCGCGCTCGGGTCGCCACGCCCGGCCGCCCGCCCCGGCCTTCAGGTGCCCGATCGCCTGCGCGTGGCGCGCGCGCTCGGCGAGCGCGGCGAGGATCGCGTCGTCGATGCGGTCGATCGCCGCGCGGCGGGCGGCGAGATCGTCGTCCTGGCTCATCGCGGGCCGGTGCCTGGCGTCATCACGCTTCCTCGTCGTCCTCGCGCTCGACCACGCGCTCGAGCCCCGCGAGCTTCTCGCCCTCGTCGAGGTTGATCAGCGTGACGCCCTGCGTCGAGCGGCTCATCTCGCGGATCGACTTGACGCGCGTGCGGATGAGCACGCCGCCGGTGGAGATCAGCATCACCTCGTCGTCGGGGCGCACCAGCGCCGCGGCCACGACCTTGCCGTTGCGCGAACTCTGCTGGATCGCGATCATGCCCTTGGTCCCGCGCGCGTGGCGCGTGTACTCGACGATCGGCGTGCGCTTGCCGTAGCCGTTCTCCGTGGCGGTCAGCACGGATTGCGTCTCGTCCTCGGCCACCAGCAGCGAGATGACCTTCTGGCCCTTGTCCAGCATCATGCCGCGCACGCCGTGCGCGTTGCGCCCCATCGGGCGCACGTCGTTCTCGTCGAAGCGCACGGCCTTGCCGCCGGAGCTGAACAGCATCACGTCGTGCGCGCCGTCGGTCAGCGCCACGCCGATCAGCCGGTCGCCGTCGGCGAGGTCCACGGCGATGATGCCCGCGGTGCGCGGGCGCGAGAAGTCGGACAGCGGAGTCTTCTTCACCGTGCCCATCGCGGTGGCCATGAACACGAACTGGTTCTCGGTGAACTCCTTGACCGGCAGGATCGCGGTGATCTTCTCGTTGTCGGCGAGGGGCACCAGGTTGACGATCGGCTTGCCCCGCGAGCTGCGGGTGCCCTGCGGCACGTTGTAGACCTTGAGCCAGTAGACGCGGCCGCGGTTGGAGAAGCTGAGGATGTGGTCGTGCGTGTTCGCGATGAACATGCGGTCGATGAAGTCGTCCTCCTTCGTCGCCGCCGCCTGCCTGCCGCGCCCGCCGCGCCGCTGCGAGCGGTACTCGTCGACAGGCTGCGCCTTCATGTACCCGCCGTGCGACATGGTCACGACCATGTCCTGCGGCGTGATCAGGTCCTCGAGCGACATCTCGACGCCCTGGGCGACGATCTCCGAGCGGCGGGCGTCGCCGAACTGGTCGCGCACGGCGACGAGCTCGTCGCGCACGATGGCGGTCACGCGCGCCGGCTTCGCCAGCACGTCGAGCAGGTCGACGATCGTCTTCATGACGTCGCGGTACTCGCCGACGATCTTGTCCTGCTCGAGGCCGGTGAGGCGCTGCAGGCGCAGCTCGAGGATCGCCTGCGCCTGCGCGTCGGAGAGCCGGTAGCCGGCCGGCGGGCCCTTCTGCCAGCCGAACTCGGCCGGCAGGCCCTCGGGACGCGAGGCGTCGGCGGCCGCGCGCTGGAGCATCTCCTCGACGAGCGCGCTGCGCCACGTGCGGCCCATGAGGCCGGCCTTCGCCTCGGCCGGCGTGGCCGAGGCCTTGATCAGCGCGATGATCTCGTCGACGTTCGACAGCGCGACGGCGAGCCCCTCGAGGACGTGCCCGCGCTCGCGGGCCTTGCGCAACTCGAAGCGCGTGCGCCGCACCACCACCTCGCGGCGGTGGACGAGGAAGTGCTCGAGCAGCTGCTTCAGGTTGAGGAGCCGCGGCTGGCCGTCGACCAGCGCGACCAGGTTCATGCCGAAGCTGTCCTGCAGCTGCGTGAGCTTGAAGAGGTTGTTCTGGACGATCTCCGGCACTTCGCCGCGCTTGAGCTCGATCACCACGCGCATGCCCGACTTGTCGGACTCGTCGCGCAGGTCCGAGATGCCCTCGAGCTTCTTCTCGCGCACGAGCTCGCCGATGCGCGCGAGCAGGTTCGCCTTGTTGACCTGGTAGGGGATCTCGTCGACGACGATCGCCTGGCGGTTGCCCTTCTCGAGGTCCTCGACGTGCGTGCGCGCGCGGATGACCACGCGGCCGCGCCCGGTGCGGTAGCCCTCCTTCACCCCCTCGACGCCGTAGATGATCCCGGCGGTCGGGAAGTCGGGAGCGGGCACGATCTCCATCAGCTCGTCGACCGTCGCCTCGGGGTTGGCGAGGAGCGCGAGGCAGGCGTTCGCCGTCTCGGTGAGGTTGTGCGGGGGGATGTTGGTCGCCATGCCCACGGCGATGCCCGAGCTGCCGTTGACCAGCAGGTTCGGGATGCGCGAGGGCAGGACGGACGGCTCCATCTCCTTCCCGTCGTAGTTCGGGACGAAGTCGACCGTCTCCTTCTCGATGTCGGCGAGCAGCTCGCCCGCGATCTTCTCGAGCCGGCACTCGGTGTAGCGGTAGGCCGCCGCCGAGTCGCCGTCGATCGATCCGAAGTTGCCCTGGCCGTCGATCAGCGGGTAGCGGAGCGAGAAGTCCTGCACCATCCGCACCAGCGCCTCGTACGTGGCGCTGTCGCCGTGGGGGTGGAACTTGCCGAGCACGTCGCCGACCACGCGCGCGCACTTCACGTACGGGCGGTTCCAGGCGATGTTGGCCTCGTGCATGGCGAAGAGCACCCGGCGGTGCACGGGCTTGAGGCCATCGCGCACGTCCGGCAGCGCCCGGCCCACGATCACGCTCATCGCGTAATCGAGGTAGCTGTGGCGCATCTCGGCCTCGAGGCTGATCGGCAGCGTTTCCTTGGCGAACTGCTCCATGGGGATGGTCCGGTCCTTGGGTGGGCGCGGCGCGGGCCGGCGCCGGGTCGGTCGGAAAAATGGGCGTCCCGGCGCGCAAATCGCCGGGACGCCCGCGTTCGTGCGCTTTGGGCGAGCCCCCGGCAACCGGGCAGCTCCCCGGAAAGCGCCGGAGAGCCTTGAAAATGCAACATTTTAGCACGGCGTTGTATTGCCGCGACAGTCGCGCCGCGAACGCTCGTCCGGCGCCGGCGCGCCGTGGGTTGGGGTGGGAACCCTGTGCTATATTCAAAAACGGGACGAAAGGATTCGGCGCGTCAGGCATTTATCTGCGCGGCGCGCCCGTGAAGTTCGGTTGCAGGAACCTTGATCGAAAACCAAAGCCAAAGGGGTGAAACAATGACTCGACGTCTTCTGTCCGGTGCTCTCGTGGGCGCGTTCGCCGCCGCTGTCGCCGGAAGCGTCGCTGCCCAAGCGCCCGCCACATCCGGGTATGTCGCCGGCGTGGCCGGATGCGACACGAAGAACTGCGCCTACTGGCTGTCCGCCACCGGCACGCCGGACAACAACGTCGTGAAGAGCGCCCAGTTCAACGGCGCGCGCGGCCTGGCCGGCAACCTCTGCTACCGCACCGGCTACTGGTCGCCGGCCATGGCCATCGCGCAGTGCGATCCGGACCTCGTGCCGAAGCCCGCTCCGGCCCCCGCGCCTGCTCCTGCGCCTGCTCCCGCCGCGAAGCCGGCCCCCGCGCCCGCTCCGGCGCCCGCTCCGGCGCCCGCGCCGAAGCCCGCCGCTCCTGCCGTGCAGAAGATCACGCTGGCCTCGAAGGCGCTGTTCGATTTCGACAAGGCCGTGCTGCGTCCGGAAGGCCGCGCCGCGATCGACGCCGAGATCATCGCCAAGCTGCCGCAGGTGCAGAAGCTCGAGCTCGTGCTGGTCACCGGCCACACCGACCGCCTCGGCACGCAGCAGTACAACCAGAAGCTGTCCGAGCGCCGCGCCGATGCCGTGCGCGACTACCTGGTCAGCAAGGGCGTGCCGAAGGACAAGATCGAGACGCTGGGCATGGGCAAGACCCAGCCGGTCCCGGGCGTCAGCTGCACGCAGAAGAACCTGAAGGAGCTGATCGCCTGCCTGCAGCCGAACCGCCGCGTCGAAGTCGAAGTCAAGGGCGAAGCGGTCGTCGCGAAGTAGCGCTTCCCGCTCCACGAAAAGGCCCCGCCTCGCGCGGGGCTTTTTCATTCCCGGAGCCAGATCCTTCACAATCAGCGTGCGGCCCGACCGAAGGCAGCAAGGACGGGGTCGGTGCCGTCACGTCCGGTCGGCTGCGTCACCGGATGCGCCGGATCTGACTCCAACGCCATGACCCCGCCCCGCCCCGTCGACCTCGCGATCTCCGCGCGCTGGATCGTGCCCGTCGAGCCGCAGCGCGTGCTCGCCGACGGCGTGCTGCTCGTCGACGACGGCAGGATCGTCGCGCTCGCCACCCAGGAAGCCGCCGCGCGGGACTACGCGCCGCGCGAGTCCATCGCGCTCGAGCGCCACGCGCTGATCCCCGGGCTCGTCAACGCGCACACGCACACCGCGATGACCCTGCTGCGGGGGATCGCCGACGACGTCCCGCTCGACGCGTGGCTGAAGGACCACATCTGGCCGCGCGAGGCGAAGTTCGTCACGCCCGAGTTCATCCACGACGGCGTCACGCTCGGCGCGGTCGAGATGCTCCGCGGCGGGATCACCTGCTGCAGCGACATGTACTTCTACCCGGACGCCGCCGCGCACGCCTACGACGCCGCTGGCCTGCGCGCGGTGATCGGCCTGCCGGTGCTCGACTTCCCCACGCCGTATGCGAGCGACGCCGACGCCTACCTTCGCCTCGGGCTCGACGCGCGCGACCGCTTCCGGCACCTGCCCCGCCTGGGCTGGATGCTCGCGCCGCACGCGCCCTACACGGTCGGCGACGCCGCGTTCGCGAAGATCGTCACCTACGCGCGCCAGCTCGACCTCGCGATCCAGACGCACCTGCAGGAGACCCGCGCGGAGCTGGACGATGCGATGGCGAAGTACGGCGAGAGCGAACTGGCGCGCCTCGACCGCCTCGGCGCCACCGGCCCCGGGTTCCTCGCCATCCACGCCGTGCACCTAGGCCCCGGGGACCGCGAGCTGCTCGTCCGCCACGGCTGCAGCGTCGCGCACTGCCCGGCGTCGAACATGAAGCTCGCCAGCGGCGTGGCCCCGGTGGTCGACCTCATGTCGCGCGGCGTCAACGTCGCGCTTGGCACCGATGGCGCCGCCTCGAACAATCGCCTCGACCTGTTCTCCGAGATGCGCCTCGCCGCGCTGCTCGCGAAGGTCTCCGGCGGCGACGCTTCCGCGCTGCCGGCGGCTACGGTGCTGCGCATGGCGACGCTGGGCGGTGCGATGGCGCTCTCGATGGGCGACGCGATCGGCAGCCTGGAGCCCGGCAAGCAGGCGGACGTCGTCGCGGTGGACATGGGCGAGATCGACGACGCGCCGGTGTACGATCCCGTGTCGCACCTCGTCCACGTCGCGTCGCGCGAGCGCGTCACCGACGTGTGGGTGGCCGGCGAGCGCGTGGTGCGCGAGCGGACGCCGACGAGGGTCGACGTCCCCGCGCTCGCCGCCCGCGCGCGCCTCTGGCAACAGCGACTGCGATGACCTCCCCGGCCGCCGATACGCACGCACGCAACGCCGATCCCGCGGAACTGGCGAAGTTCGGCGCGCTCGCCCACCACTGGTGGGATCCCGAGCACGCGATGTTCGGGACGCTGCACAGGATCAACCCGCTGCGCGTCGCGTGGATCGAAGGCGTCGCCGGCGCGCTTGCCGGCAAGCGCATCGTCGACGTCGGCTGCGGCGGCGGCATCCTCGCGGAGTCGCTCGCCGCGCGCGGCGCCGACGTGCTCGGCATCGACCTGGGCGAGAAGGCGCTCGGCGTCGCGAAGCTGCACAGGCTGGAATCGGGCACCAGCGCGAACTACCGCTGCGTCGCCGCCGAGGACCTCGCGCGCGAGTCGCCCGGCGCATTCGACGTCGTCTGCTGCATGGAGATGATCGAGCACGTGCCGGACCCCGCCTCGACGGTGGCTGCCTGCGCGGCGCTCGCGAAGCCCGGCGGGACGGTCGCGTTCTCGACGATCAACCGCAACCCGAAGTCCTATCTCTTCGCCATCCTCGGCGCCGAGTACGTGCTGGGCATGCTTCCCCGGGGTACGCACGACTGGTCGCGCTTCGTCCGGCCCTCCGAGCTCGTCGGTCACGCGAGGCGAGCGGGGCTCGAGCTGGTCGACACGACAGGTCTCGTCTACAACCCGTTCGCGAAGACGTTCGCGCTCGCGCGCGGCGACACCGACGTGAACTACTTTGCGGCGTTCCGCCGGCATGGGTGACCAGGGCGCGCGGCCGCTCGACGTCGCGGCCGTGCTGTTCGACCTCGACGGCACGCTCGCGGACACCGCCGGCGACCTCGCCGGCGCGCTCAATCGCGTCCGACGCGACCGCGGGCTGCCGGGCGTGCCTCCCGCCAGCCTGCGCGCGCACGCGTCGGCAGGCGCGCGCGGCATGCTGCAGGCCGGGCTCGGGATCGGCCCCGACGACCCCTCGTTCGGCGCGCTGCGCGAGGCGTTCCTCGCCCACTACGAGCGCTGCCTCGCCGAGACGACGACGCTGTTCGAGGGCGTGGCCGACCTGCTCGAAGCGCTGGATGCGCGGAGCCTGCCGTGGGGCATCGTCACCAACAAGGCCGCCCGCTTCACGGCGCCGGTCGTCGCGGCGCTGGGGCTCGACACGCGTGCGCGCTCCATCGTCTCCGGCGACACCACGCCGCATCCGAAGCCGCACCCCGCGCCGCTGCGCCACGCGGCGGCCGAGTTAGGGGTCGCGCCAAGCCGCTGCGTGTACGTCGGCGACGACCTGCGCGACATCGTGGCCGGCAACGCCGCGGGAATGGCCACGCTGGTCGCGCGCTGGGGCTACATGGGCAACGGCGAGCCGCACGAGCGCTGGCCCGCTACGGGCGGCGCCGACGCGCCGATTCGCCTGCTCGACTGGCTGCCCTCGGCCGCTTCGCGCTAGCTAGCGGCACGCGGCCGCGTTCACCAGCAGGAGTTCCTGCCGCTCGCTGCCGCGCAGGCCGGCGACGCGGACGGGCTGGTTCGCGGCGAGCGGGCGCAGCAGCGCCACGACCAGGTCCTCGGGAGCGCGCAGCGCGATGCCGTTCGCCTGCGTCATGCGGTCCCCCTTGCGCAGGCCCAGCATGCCGCCGAATCCGGAATCGTCCCGCAGGACCAGCGCGCCGTCCTTCGCCTCGACGATCGCACCCAGGCTGTGCGGCTGCTGGATCATGCCGGCGACGAGTTCCGCGTTGAGACGCACGACCGGCCCGCGGTAGCCCGCGGGAACGCAGGAGGCGGCCGGCGCCAGCGGCTGCGCCGCGGCGGGCTGGCGCAACGGAATCCGGCGCTCCCCGGTCGCGCCGCGCAAGGTCACGCCATCCGGGTGCACAGCCGCGAGCGTGCCGGCAGCACCCAGCGCCTCGCCCACCGCTGCGAGTCGCGCGCTCCCGTCGGGGAAGCGGAGCAACGCGCGGCCGCGGCCGTCGGCTTCTGCGAGCACGCCCAGCACACGCACCTCGCCGGCCGCCGGAGTCGGCGAAACTGCCGGCACTCCAGCTGCAGGGGTCTGCGATGCACCGAAGGGTGGCGACACGCCAAGCGCCGCGGCGACGTCGTCCACCGGCTTGCGCACGATCGGCTCCGGCGACGGCCCGAGCCAGCGCCAACCCCAGAACGCGATGACCGCGGCCAACGCTGCAACGGCGACGAGATTGGCAAGCGTCTTCAACGTCTCTCCAAGGCGGCCACGCCGCTCTCGCCTTGCTCCCCGCGCCCGGCGCCAGCCGGAAGAGGGGCCGGGGGCGAGGGCCCGCCGATATAATCCGCCGTCGCTCGAGCCGCCATCTCCATGAATCCCCGCCTCGGCCTGCTGCAGCCGTACCCGTTCGAGCGCTTGCGCGCGCTGTTCGCCGGCAGCCCGCCGGATCCGTCGCGGCGCGCGATATCGCTGTCGATCGGCGAGCCGAAGCATCCGACGCCGCAGCTCGTGCTCGACGCGCTCGCCGCCGGCGGCGCAGGGCTCGCGAATTATCCCATGACGATCGGCCCGCTCGCGCTGCGCGAGGCGATCGCAGCGTGGCTCTCCCGACGCCACGCGCTGCCGGCGCTCGACCCCGCGGCGCAGGTCCTGCCGGTGCTCGGCAGCCGCGAGGCGCTGTTCGCGTTCGCGCAGACCGTCGTGGACGCGAGCCGGCCGGGCGCGACCGTCGTCACGCCGAACCCGTTCTACCAGATCTACGAGGGCGCCGCGCTGCTCGCCGGCGCCGGCACGCACTGCGTGAACATGGTGGCCGCGCGCGGCTTCGCGCTCGAGTGGGAGGCGGTGCCGGACGAGGTGTGGGCGCGCACGCAGCTCCTCTACGTCTGCTCGCCAGACAACCCGACCGGACGCGTGCTGCGGCAAGCCGAGTGGAGCGCGCTCTTCGCGCTGGCCGACCGGCACGGCTTCGTCATCGCCTCCGACGAGTGCTACTCGGAGATCTACCCCGACGAGGCGCACCCGCCGCTGTCGGCGCTCGCCGCCGCGCGCGCCGACGGGCGCGACGACTACCGCAGCGTCCTCGTCTTCGGCAGCCTGTCGAAGCGCTCCAACGCGCCCGGGCTGCGCTCCGGCTACGTGGCCGGCGACGCCGCGCTGGTCAGGGCGTTCCTGCTCTACCGCACCTACCACGGCTCGGCGATGTCGCCCGCGGTCGCGAACGCCAGCATCGCCGCCTGGAACGACGAGGCGCACGTCGTGGAGAACCGGCGGCGCTACGCCGCCAAGTTCGCCGCGCTGCAGCCGCGGCTGGCGTCGGTGCTGCCCTGCGACATGCCCGAGGCCTCGTTCTATCTGTGGGCGGCCACGCCGATCGACGACGCCGAGTTCGCCCGGCGCCTCCACGCCGAGGAAGGCGTGGCGGTCCTGCCGGGCAGCTACTTCGCCCGCGAGACGCCGCGCGGCAATCCCGGGCGCGGGCGGATCCGCATCGCCCTGGTGGCCGACGAGGCCGAGTGCGCGGAGGGGATCGACCGGATCGCCGCCTTCGCACGGCGCCTATAAGGGGCCGGATGCCGATCCCGGAGTTGCGTCCGGCGCCGTCCCGCTGCGGCCTGTCCGAACTCGCTGCGCCTTGTCGCGAAGCCCTGGCGCCGCCCGCCAGTTCCCTAGAATCCGGGTCATGAGTGCCACAGCGGCCGCGCTGCCGCCCGAGTCCTGGCCGAAGGCCATCCGACGCGGTCTGCGCGCCAAGCCTTCCATCTTCATGCTGATCGCGGCGCTGAACACCGCGATCGCGCTGCTGATCTGGGTCGAGGATCCGCGCCCGTTCTGGCATCCGTTCGTCTCGGTGCAGATATCGGGCTTCGCCATCGCGTATTGCGTCAATGTCGCCGCACCGTGGGACAGGTCGAACCCGATCTGGCGCCTCATCGCGGCCGTGGCGGTCGGCAGCGCCATCGCGCTGGTGCTGATCGTGCTCGTCAAGCAGTACGACCTCGCCCACGTGACGACGCGCTGGCGCTCGTTCATGGGGAACTTCTTCTCGTCGTTCTTCCTCGGCCTGATGGTGAGCCTGTTCTTCCTGCTGCGCGAGCGCGAAGCGCGGGCGCGCGCCGCGATGCTGCGCGCCGAGGCCGAGCGGAACCTGCTCGCGAGGCAGGCCGTCGAGGCGGAGCTCAAGCTCATGCAGGCACAGATCGAGCCGCACTTCCTCTTCAACACGTTGGCCTCGGTGCAGTTCCTCACCGAGACCGACCCGCCGCGCGCCGGCAAGCTGCTCGGGCACCTGATCGAGTACTTGCGCGCCGCGCTGCCGGACCTGCGCGCCAGCCTGACCACGATCGGGCGCGAGACCGACCTCGCGAAGGCCTACCTCGAGATCCTCGCCATCCGCATGGGACCGCGGCTCGCGTTCGACGTCGACATCCCCGCGGACCTGCGCGCGCACCCGTTCCCGCCGAACATGCTGGTCTCGCTGGTCGAGAACGCGATCAAGCACGGCCTCGAGCCTTCCGCGGAGGGGGGGCGGCTGTCGATCGCAGCGCGGCGTGCCGGCGAGAGCGTCGAGGTGACGGTGACCGACACCGGGCGCGGCTTGGCGGCCAGCAGCGGCGGCGCCACGAAAGGCCACGGCGTGGGGCTCACGAACCTGCGCGAGCGCCTCGCGGCGCTGTACGGCGCGCGCGCCCGTTTCGTCATCGACGACGTTGCGCCCGGCGGCACGCGCGCCGTCGTCGCGATCCCGTTCGAGCAGGGGTGAGGACGAGGTGTCCCGCGCGCTCATAGCCGAGGACGAGCCGCTGTTGCGCGAGCAGCTCAAGCGCCGGCTCGCCGAAGCGTGGCCGGAGCTTGCCATCGCCGCCGAGGCCGCGAGCGGAGCGGAGGCGGTCGCGATGTTCGACGCCGATCCGGTCGACGTGGCGTTCCTCGACATCCGCATGCCGGTGATGAGCGGCCTCGACGTGGCGCGGGCGATAGGCGACCGCGCGCACGTCGTGTTCGTCACCGCCTACGACGAGTACGCGGTCGCCGCCTTCGAGGAAGGCGCGGTCGACTACCTGCTGAAGCCGGTGTCGGCGGAGCGCATCGGCAAGGTCGTGGCGCGGCTCAAGGCGCGGCTCGCCGCGCCGCCCGCCGACCTCGCGACGCTCATCGCCCGGCTGGCCGCGCGCGAGCCCGGCGGCGCGCACCTCAAGTGGATCCGCGCCTCGCTCGGCAACGCGATGCGCATGGTGCCCATCGAGGACGTCCTCTACTTCCAGTCGGAGGACAAGTACACGAAGGTCGTCACCGCGGATGCCGAGGCGCTCATCCGCAAGCCGATCAAGGAGCTCTACGACGAGCTCGATCCCGAGGCGTTCTGGCAGATCCACCGCAGCACGATCGTCGCCCTGCGCGCCATCGCCAAGGTGGAGCGCGACTGGCGCGACCAGCCGGTGATCTCTCTCAAGGGGCGGCCGGAGCAGCTCGTGGTGTCGCGGACGTTCGCGCATCTCTTCAAGGCGATGTGACAAGCGACGCCGCGTCGCATCGTCCCCGCGCAGGCGGGGACCCGGCCGCGCTCACACAGACGACACCGGGTTCCCGCCTTCGCGGGAACGACAGCACTAGAATCCCGGCGTGCGCCGCGCCCACGCCGCCCTCGCCCACCTCGGCCGCCACGCCACGGCCTTCATGGCGGGCGGGGTCATGCTCGGGCTCGCGGTGCCGCCGCTCGCGGCACTGGCCAAGCCGCTGCTCGTTCCCACGCTGCTGATCCCGCTCACGCTCGCGCTCGTGCGCCTCGACTGGAGCGCGATCGCCGCGTGGCGACGGCGACCGCTCGTCGTCGCGCTGCTGGTCGCCTGGCTGCTGGGCGTCTCGCCGGTCCTCGTGTGGATCGCCACCGTGCCGCTGGTCCACGTCGGCTTCCCGCCGCCGCTGCAGGTCGCGCTGGTGCTTATGGCAGCCTCGTCCCCGATCGTTTCGTCGGTGGCGATTGCGCTGATGGTCGGGCTCGACGCGACGCTGGCGATCGTGGCCGTGCTCGTCGCCACCGCGCTGGTGCCGTTCACGCTCCCCCCGATGGCGCAGGCGCTGACCGGCGTCACGCTCGACATCGGGATCGCGGCCTTCATGCTGCGGCTGGCGCTGCTCGTCGGCAGCGCATTCGCCGTCGCCTGGGCCGTCCGGCGCTTCGTGCCGGCGAGCGTGCTCTCCCGCAACACCGAACTCCTCGACGGCCTCACCGTCCTCAACCTGGTGCTGTTCGGCCTGGCCATCATGGACGGCGTCACGGCCTTTGCCGTCGCCCGCCCCGGCTACGCAGCGGCAGCGCTGCTGGCCGCTTTCGCGTTCAACCTCGCGCTGCAGGCGCTCGGCTACGCGGCGTTCCGCGGCCTCGGACGCCGCTCGGCGCTCGCCGCGGCGCTGGTCTCGGGCAACTGCAACATGGGACTCGTGCTGGTCGCGCTCCAGGGCAAGGCCGCGTTCGAGGTCGTGGTGTTCTTCGCGCTGGCGCAGATCCCCATGTACACGCTGCCGGCGCTGCTCGCGAGGGCGTACCGGCGCCTGGTCGGCAACGCCGCGAGCGGGTCACGGTAGACTATCGCTTTCTCCTGCCGGATACCCCATGTCGTTGCAGACCGTGATCGAGGGCGCCTGGGAGCAGCGCGCCGACCTCTCGCCACGAAGCGCGCCTTCCGAGGTGCGCGAAGCCGTCGCGCACGTCATCGACGAGCTCGACGCCGGTCGCCTGCGCGTGGCCGAGAAGCTCGCGGGCGCGTGGACCACGCACCAGTGGATCAAGAAGGCGGTGCTGCTCTCGTTCCGCCTCGCTGACAACGCCGGCATGGGCCCGCCGCCGGAGCGCGCTCCTTTCCGCTTCTACGACAAGGTGCCGACGAAGTTCGCCCGCTACGACGACGCCGCGTTCGCGGCCGCCGGCGTGCGCGTCGTGCCGCCCGCCGTGGCGAGGCGCGGCGCGTTCGTCGCGCGCAACGTCGTGCTCATGCCGTCGTACGTCAACATCGGCGCCTACGTCGACGAGGGCACGATGGTCGACACCTGGGCCACGGTAGGCTCCTGCGCGCAGATCGGGAAGAACGTGCACCTCTCGGGCGGCGTGGGCATCGGCGGCGTGCTGGAGCCCGTGCAGGCGAACCCGACGATCATCGAGGACAACTGCTTCATCGGCGCGCGCAGCGAAGTCGTCGAGGGCGTGGTGGTCGAGGAGAACTCGGTGCTCGGCATGGGCGTGTTCATCGGCCAGAGCACGAAGATCTACGACCGCGCGACCGGCGCGGTGAGCTACGGGCGCGTGCCGTCCGGATCGGTGGTCGTCGCCGGCAGCCTGCCCTCGTCCGAGGGCAGCTGCCACCTCTACTGCGCGGTCATCGTCAAGCGCGTGGACGCGCAGACGCGGTCGAAGACCAGCATCAACGAGCTGCTGAGAAGCTGATGCGCGCACCGCTTCCGGCAGGGGTCCGCATCAAGGGACCCGAGGAGATCGCGGGCATGCGCGTCGCGGGCCGGCTCGCGGCCGAGCTGCTCGACTACCTGACGCCGTTCGTCAAGCCCGGCGTCACGACCGCCGAGATCGACAGGCTCGCGCACGACCACATGATCGGCGTGCAGCAGACGGTCCCGGCGACGCTCAACTACGCGCCGCCCGGACACTCCCCCTACCCCGCGTCGCTGTGCACTTCGGTCAACCACGTCGTCTGCCACGGCATCCCCGGCGAGCGCAAGCTCAAGAGCGGCGACATCGTCAACATCGACGTGACGGTGATCAAGGACGGCTACCACGGCGACACCAGCCGCATGTTCTTCGTCGGCGCGCCTTCGATCCAGGCGAAGCGGCTGGTCGAGGTCACCTACGAGGCGATGTGGCAGGGCATTCGCGTCGTGCGCCCCGGGGCGCACCTCGGCGACATCGGCCACGTCATCCAGAAGCACGCCGAGGCGAACGGCTACTCGATCGTGCGCGAATTCTGCGGCCACGGCATCGGCAAGGCGTTCCACGAGGAGCCGCAGGTCCTGCACTACGGCCGCGCCGGCACGGGCCTGGTGCTGCAGGCGGGCATGATCTTCACCATCGAGCCGATGGTGAACGCCGGCCGCGCGGGGATCCGCGCGCTGGCCGACGGCTGGACGATCGTCACCGCCGACCACTCGCTGTCCGCGCAGTGGGAGCACACCGTGCTCGTCACGCCCGAAGGCCACGAGATCCTCACGCAGTCCGCCGGCACGCCCGCCCCGCCGGGCTGACCGCCCCGATGGCCCGCGCGCCCGCCGCTGAAGCCCTCGCCGAGCCGGCGGCCGGGCGGCAGGCGCTTGCCGCGTGGCGCGGCGAATTGCGGCAGGGCCGGGAGCGCCTGCGCGACGCGTTCCTCGCGGGCGGCGGAACCGCCCGGTTGCTGCGCGATCACGCGCGCCTGGTCGACGTCGTCGCGCGCAAGGTGCTCGCCGCCGCCGACCTGCCGCGAGGCCTCGCGCTCGTCGCCGTCGGCGGCTACGGTCGCGGGCAGCTTTTCCCGCACTCCGACGTCGACGTCATGCTGCTGCTGCCGCAGGCGGCCACGGCGGAGGACGGCGATCGCATCGAGCAGTTCCTGCTCGCGCTGTGGGACGTGGGCCTGGAGGTGGGGCACGCGGTGCGCACAGTGGACGAGTGCGTCAGCGACGCGGCGGCGGATGCCACGATCCGCACCAGCCTGCTCGAGCACCGCCTCGTGGCGGGCAACCGCCGCCTCTACGCGGCGTTCGACAAGGCCTTCGCCGGCGCGCTGGACGTGCGCGCGTTCTACGAGGCGAAGGCGCTCGAGCAGCAGCAGCGACACCTCAAGCACCACGACGCCGCCTACAACCTCGAGCCGAACGTCAAGGAGAGCCCGGGCGGCCTGCGCGACCTGCAGGCGGTGATCTGGATCGCGCGCGCAGCGGGCCTCGGCCGCAGCTGGAAGGAGCTCGCGCAGGCCGGCCTCATCACCGCCGACGAGGCGCGCGACGTGACGCGGCAGGAGCACTTCATCGCGGCGCTGCGCATCCGTCTTCACTACCTTGCCGGCCGCCGCGAGGACCGCCTCGTGTTCGACCAGCAGACCGCGCTGGCCGCCCAGCTGGGGCTCGCCGACACCCCGGCGAAGCGGGCCACCGAGCAGCTGATGCAGCGCTACTACCGCGCCGCGCGGCTGGTGCGCCAGGTCAACACGGTCCTGCTGCAGAACCTGCACGCGAAGCTGTTCCCGATCCCCGCCGAGCCGGTGCCGATCGACGGCGAGTTCGTCGCGATCGACGAGCTGCTGCACGTGCGCGACCAGCGGCTGTTCGAGCGTCGGCCGTCGGCGATGCTCGACGCCTTCCTGCACATGCAGGCGCACCCCGAGCTCAAGGGGATGTCGGCGCGCACGCTGCGCGCGCTGTGGCGCAACCGCCACCGCATCGACGCGGGGTTCCGCCGCGACCCGCACAACCGCGAGGCCTTCCTGCGCCTGTTCCGCGCGAAGCGGGGCATCCTGCACGAGCTTCGACGGATGAACCTCTACGACGTGCTCGGCCACTACCTGCCGCCGTTCGGCCGCATCGTCGGGCAGATGCAGCACGACCTGTTCCACGTCTACACGGTCGACGAGCACATCCTGATGGTGATCCGCAACCTGCGCCGCTTCACCGAGGCGCAGCACGCGCACGAGTACCCGCTGTGCTCGCGGCTGATCGCGGACTTCGAGCGGCCGGAGGTTCTCTATCTGGCCGGGCTGTTCCACGACATCGCCAAGGGGCGCGGCGGCGACCATTCGGCGCTCGGCGGCCGCGACGCGCGGCGCTTCTGCCGCGACCACGGGCTGCCGGACGATGACGCGGATCTGGTCGTCTGGCTCGTGGAGCAGCACCTCGCGATGTCGTCGACGGCCCAGAAGCAGGACACCTACGACCATGCCGTGGTGCAGGCGTTCGCCGCGAGAATGGGCACGCTGCGCAGGTTGACCGCGCTGTACCTCCTCACCGTCGCCGACATCCGGGGCACCAGCCCGAAGGTGTGGAACGCGTGGAAGGCGCAGTTGCTGGAGGAGCTGTTCCACGCTGCGCGCCGGGTCATCGAGGGCGGTGCCGCGGCGACCGCCCTGGCGGACACGCTGACCGGACGCCAGCACGAGGCGCGCCGGCTGCTCAATCTCCACGCCGTGCCGGAAGGCGCCGAGAGCGCGCTGTGGAGGCAGCTCGACACCGCGTATTTCCAGCGCCACTCGGCCGACGAGATCGCGTGGCACGCGCGCCACCTGCACTGGCGCGTCGACCGCCCGCAGCCGGTCGTCAAGGCGCGCCTGCTGCCGAGCGGCGCGGGTGTGCAGGTGCTCGTGTACCTGCCCGACCAGAAGGAGCTGTTCGCGCGCGTGTGCGGCTTCTTCGGCCGCGCGCGGCTGTCGATCCTCGAGGCGAAGGTGCACACCACGCGCCACGGCTACGCGCTCGACACGTTCCTCGTGCACGACGCGCACGACGACGCGCCGCCGCGGCGCGAAACGCTGCAGTACGTCGAGCACGAGCTCGCCCGCATCCTGGTCGAGCAGGCGCAGCTTGCGCCTCCCGAGGACGGGCGCGTCAGCCGCCGCGTGCGCCACTTCCCGCTGTCGCCGCAGGTGCAGATGTTCCCCGACGACAAGGGCACGCACTACATCCTCGAGATCGTCGCCAGCGACCGGCCGGGCCTGCTCGCGCGCATCGCCTACGTGCTGGCGAAGGCCAACGTGAACGTGGTGAGCGCGAAGATCAACACGCTGGGCGAGCGCGCCGAGGACGTCTTCCTCGTCGACGGCAACCGCCTGCACGACGAGCAGGCGTTGCTGAAGCTCGAAACTGCGCTCTACGAGCAGCTGCGCGTTTAGTCGTCAGCCCCCAAGCGGGCATAGGACCAGTGCAGCAGTTCAGTTCACTCGTCGTCCCCGCGACGGCGGGGGCCCAGTGTCTTTCGTGCCAGCGAGCCAACCCACGGGCACGACGCTGGGTCCCCGCCTTCGCGGGGACGACGACTCGAGGATACGAGCAGCTGCACGCCCGGACCGCCGTCAGCGCAGGACGTCGGCGGCGCGCTGCAGCAGCGGCTGCGGGATGGTCAGGCCCAGCGCGTTCGCCGTCTTGACATTCACGACCAGCTCGAAGGTCGTCGGCTGGTAGATGGCGAGCTCGGCAGGCTTCGCGCCCTTCAGAATCTGGTCGACATAGCCTGCGGCGCGGCGGAACTGCTCCGGAACGCTCGCGCCATAGGCGACCAGCCCGCCGGCATCGACGAACTCGCGCTGCCAGTACACGGACGGCAGGCGGTGCTTCAGCGCCAGCGCCGCAACGCGACTGCGTGCCGTGAACGTCAGCGGGTCCGGCAACACCCAGACGCCCTCGGCGCGCTGGCGGACCATCGCGTCGAACGCCGCCTCGAGCTCGTCGCGGGCGCGCACCTCCACCACGAGCAGCACCGTGCCCATGCGCTGGGCAGCGGCCTCCGCGGCTTTCCTGCTCGCGGTCGCGTCCGACGGCGTCGGGTTCCACAGCAGTGCGATGCGCTTCGCCTGCGGGACGGCTTCACGGAAGATCTCCAGCGCCTTGCCGATCGATTCGACTGTCGGCGCCGACGTCACTCCGGTGATGTTCCCGCCTGGCCGGGCGAAGTTCGCGATGTAGCCGGAGCCGACCGGATCGCGGCTCGCGGCCATCACCACCGGGATCGACGAGGTCGCTTTCTTCACCGCGTCGATCACCGGGTTGGCGCCGGTGACGATGACGTCGACCTTGAGGGCGACGAGCTCGGCGGCCAACGCGGGCAGGCGGCGAGTGTCGCCGTCGGCGAAGCGCCGCTCGTAGACGACATTGCGTCCCTCGACATGGCCCAGCTCGCGCATCGAGTCCTCGAACGCGCGCGTCAAGTGCGCCTGCTCTTCTGCGCTCGCGGTCTGCAGGTAGCCGACGCGGTGCACCTTCGACGCCTGCGCAGCGACCGGCGTCGCGGCAGTCGAGGCGACGAACAGCGCCAGCACGGCGATGGGGAAGCGGATGACGATACTCATCGCGGCGCGAACTCGAGGCTTCCGACGCTACGCCGGAGTCCCTGCTAGGTCAAGGCGCGTTCTCCCGCCCTGCGGAGTACCATCGGCGCGTCCGTCCCGGCCCCGGAGTCAGACCGCGTGAACCGCCGCCGCATCCTGTGCCTCGCCATCGCCGGCTTCGCCGCAGGGCCGGCCTTCGCGCAGGGAAAGGTCCTGCGCATCGGGTACCTCAGCACGCGCGCATCGCGCACGTCGATCGACGACGCCTTCGTCGCCGGCCTGCGCGACCTGGGCTACGCCGAGGGGCGCAACGTCGCGATCGAATACCGCTGGGCGGGCAACGACATGACGCGCTTGCGGCCTCTGGCGGACGAGCTCGTCGCCCTCAAGGTCGACGTCATCGTGACGGCGACGACGGCCGGCGTGCGCGCTGCCATGGAAGCGACGCGAACGATCCCGATCGTGATGGCGGCCGCCGCCGACCCCGTCGGCGCGGGACTCGTCGCCAGCCTCGGCCGTCCGGGAGGCAACGTCACGGGCGTGTCGCTGCAGACCACGGACATGGCGCGCAAGCGGCTGCAGCTCGCCCTCGAGCTCGTGCCGGGGGCGAAGCGCATCGGGCTGCTGGCGGAGAAGGTGGCGAGCCCCGCCCAGGGCACGACCGCGACGCTCGTCGCGGAGACGCGCGCGGCAGTGGAGGCAGCGGGCCTGCAGCTCACCTCCATCGAGGTCGCCTCGGCCGCCGGCCTGCCGGCGGCGTTCGCCGACTTCGGCCGCGCGAAGGCGCAGGTGGCGATCGTGCAGGTCAGCCCCCTCTTCCTGCAGCACGCCGCGCGCGTCGTCGAGCTGGCGGCGAAGGAGCGGCTGCCGGCCATCTACGAAGCGCGCAACTTCGTCGATGCCGGCGGCCTGGTGAGCTACGGCCCGGACCTCCTCACCACGTATCGCCGTGCAGCCGCCTACGTCGACCGGATCCTGAAGGGGGCGAAACCCGGCGACCTGCCGGTCGAGCAGCCCGACAAGTTCGCGCTGGTCGTCAACCTGCGCGCGGCGCAGGGTATCGGCTTCACCGTGCCGCAATCGCTGCAGGTGCGCGCCGACGACGTGCTGCGCTGAACCGCCGCTACTCCTCCCCCGCCGCCATGTCGGGGAACAGGACGTCGGTGTAGCCGAAGCGCGCGAAGTCGCGCATGCGCATCGGGTAGAGGATGCCGTCGAGGTGGTCGCACTCGTGCTGCACGACGCGCGCGTGGAAGCCGTCGACCTCGCGCGAGATGCGCTGCCCCTGCGGGTCGAAGCCCTCGTAGCGCAACCTGGCGTAGCGCGGCACCACGCCGCGCAACCCCGGCACCGACAGGCAGCCCTCCCAGCCCTCCTCGACTTCGTCGCCCAGCGGAGTCAGCACGGGGTTGACCAGCTCGGTCCAGGGAATCGGCGGCGCGTCGGGATAGCGCGGGTTGAAGTCCATGCCGAAGATCACCACCCGCAGCGGCACGCCGATCTGCGGCGCGGCGAGCCCGGCGCCGTTCGCCGCGCGCATCGTGTCGCGCATGTCGGCGAGCAGCGCGTCGAGCTCCTGCGAAGGAACGCGCCCGACCGGCCGCGACGACTGCCACAGCCGCGGGTCGCCCATGCGCAGGATCTCGCGGATCATCGCGCGTCGTCCGGCGCCGGCACCAGGGCGACGAGGTGGTCGAGCAGCGCGCGGACCTTCTCCATGCCGGCCTCCAGCGTGCGCACCAGCGCCTCCATGGAGATCGACTGCGCGCTGTCGCCGCGGCCGGCGGCGTGGTTGACGACCACGCAGATCGCCGCGTAGGGCAGCTCCAGCTCGCGGGCGAGCGCGGCTTCCGGCATGCCTGTCATGCCGACCATCGTCGCGCCGTCGCGGTCCATGCGGTCGATTTCCGCCGCGCTCTCCAGGCGCGGTCCCTGCACGGCGCCGTAGACGCCGCCGTCGGAGAGCGCGATCCCCCCCTCGTTCGCGGCTGCCAGGCACGCCGCCCGCAGCGCGGGCGTGTACGGATGCGTGAAGTCGACGTGCACGACCTTCATGTCGCCGCCGTCGAAGATCGTGTGCTGGCGGTCGTACGTGTAGTCGATCAGCTGGTGCGGCAGCACCAGCTCGCCGGGCCGGTGGCCCCGGATGCCGCCGACCGAGGCGACCGCGACGACCGCGTGCGCCCCGCGTTCGCGCAGCGCCGACATGTTGGCCCGGTAGTTGACGCGGTGCGGCGGGATCGTGTGCCCGTGGCCGTGCCGGGCGAGGAACACGACGTCGCGGCCGGCGATCTGCCCGAACACCAGCGGCGCCGACGGCTCGCCGTAGGGCGTCCGGACGATCTCTCGGCGGGCGACGGCCAGCGTGGCCAGCCGGGTGAGGCCGCTGCCTCCGATGATGGCGAGCATGGAAGTTGCTTCAACCCCTTGAATTGGCGGAATCCGGGCCCCGACGGGCGCCCGGGCTCACGCTGCCGGTCGCGTTGTGCCGCGCAGCGCGGGGCGACGGCCGGCAGCGAAAAACGTGAAGTTTCATGACATTATCATACCGGCGACGCCCCGGGAGGCGCCGCCGGCATTGTAGCCGCGGGGGTTCCATGTATCTCGA
>JAOUIA010000023.1 GCA_029884335.1 Betaproteobacteria bacterium | reverse complement strand
GGGCGGCGCTTCGGGCTCACGCCCGCGTTCCGGGCGGCGGCGCGATGCGCTCCCCGCCCCAGCGGGGCCCCAGCGAGTGCGCGACGCCGCAGAGGTCGAGGACGCGCGCGACGACGAAGTCGACGAGGTCCTCGACGCTGCGCGGCTGGTGGTAGAAGCCGGGCGAGGGCGGCAGGATCACCGCGCCGGCGCGCGCCAGCGCGGCGAGGTTCTCGAGGTGGATCAGCGAGAGCGGCGTCTCGCGCGGCACCAGCACGAGCGGCTTGCGCTCCTTCAGCATGACGTCGGCCGCGCGCTCGATCAGGTTGTCGGCGAGTCCCGCCGCGATCGCGCCGACGGTTCCCATCGTGCACGGGCAGACGACCATCGCATCGGAGGGATTGGAGCCCGAGGCGATCGGCGCCATCCAGTCCTCGCGGCCGAACACCGCGAGCTGCCCCGCCGCGGCCGCGAAGCGCTCGCCGAGCACGCGCTCCGCCTCGCGCGGCTGCGCCGGGAGCACGAGGCCGCACTCCTGCTTCGCGACGATCTGCGCGGCGGGCGAGTAGAGCAGGTACACGCGCGAGCCTGCCGCGAGCAGGCACTCGAGCAGCCGCAGCCCGTAGGCCATGCCCGAGGCGCCGGTCAGCGCCAGCGTGATCGTGCGCCGCGTCACGCCGGTGCGCCTGCCGGCTCCGCGCCGGAGCCGATCTCGCGGTGCCGCCGCAGCACCTGGTAGCGCGACTCGAAGGCCCGCGCGAGCCGCTCGACGAGGTAGACCGAGCGGTGGCGCCCCCCGGTGCAGCCGATCGCCACCGTCAGGTAATTGCGGTTGTCGCGCGCGTAGTCGGGCAGCCAGCTCGCCACGAAGTGGTAGACGTCCCCGTACATGCGCTCGACTTCGGGCAGCGCCTCGAGGAAGGCGACGACTGCTGCGTCGCGGCCGGTGAGCGGCGCGAGCAGCGGCTCGTAATGCGGATTGGGCAGGCAGCGCACGTCGAACACGAGGTCGGCGTCGAGCGGCACGCCGTGCTTGAATCCGAACGACTCGAACAGCAGCGTGAGGCGCGAGGGGTCCACGCTCACGAAGTCCTTGATCCACGCGCGCAGCGCCGCCGCGGGCAGGTCGCTGGTGTCGAACACGTAGCCGAGCTCGCGCGCCTCGTCGAGCAACGCGCGCTCGTGCTCGATCGCCTCGGTCAGCGTGCGCGTCCCGCCGGACAGCGGGTGGCGGCGGCGCGTCTCCGAGAAGCGCTTGACCAGCGTGTCGGTCTTCGCGTCGAGCACGAGCAGGCGCACGCTGCGCCCGGCCGCGCGCAGGCGCTCGATCGCCGACGGCAGCCCCGCCGCGCCTTCGCCGATGCGCAGGTCGACGGTCATCGCGACGTGCTCCTGCCCCGAGTCGCACAGGTACTCCGCGGTCGGGGCGATCAGCGACACCGGCAGGTTGCCCGCCGCGTAGTAGCCGCAGTCCTCGAGGGCCGCGAGCGCCACGCTCTTGCCCGAGCCCGCCAGCCCGCCGACCAGGATCAGGTCCATGGCGCGGTCAGCGCACGCCGTCCCCGCCGGAGTCCATCAGCCGCTGCTGGCGCTCGATGAACTCCTTCGTGCTGTCGATGCCGCGCTGGTTGAGCACGAAGTTGCGCACCGCCGCCTCGACGAGCACGGCGAGGTTGCGCCCGGCCGCGACGGGGATCGTCACGCGCCGGATCGGCACGCCGAGCACCTCCTGGTAGGTCGCGTCGACCTTCAGGCGGTCGAGCTCGGAGAACGACTCGTGGCTGTGGTCCTCGAGGTGGACGATCAGCCGCAGCAGCTTGCGCGGGCGGATCGCCGTCTCGCCGAAGATCGTCCGGATGTTGAGCACGCCGATGCCGCGCACCTCGAGGAAGTCCTTCAGCACCTCGGGGCAGCGCCCCTCGACGGTGTCCGGCGAGATGCGGTGCAGCTCGACGATGTCGTCGGCGACGAGCCCGTTGCCGCGCGAGATGAGCTCGAGCGCCAGCTCGCTCTTGCCGATCGCCGAGGCGCCGGTGATCAGCACGCCGAGCTCGAGCACGTCGAGGAACACGCCGTGCAGCGTGGTCGACTCGGCGAGCACGCGCGCGAGGTAGTAGCGGAACACGTCGACGAGGTGCGGCGAGGGCTGCGTCGAGGTGAACAGCGCGACGTGGCTCGCGTTGCAGTGCTCGACGAGGTAGGGCGGCGGCGTCTCGCCGTTGGCCACGGCGATCGCCACCAGCTCGGGCGTGAAGAGGTCGTCGATCGCCTTGCGCAGCGCCTCGGGCGCGAGCGGGGCGAGCCAGGCGATCTCCGCCGCGCCGAGGATCTGCACCCGGAACGGGTGGATGAAGTTCATGTGGCCGACCTGCCCGATGGTCGGCTTGAGCGCCTGCTCGCCGGTGAGCACGCGGTTGCCGCCCTGCCGGCCGCCCCGCCAGGCGAGCGAGAGCTTGTCGCGGTTGTCGGCGAACAGCCGCTCGATGCTGACCTGGCGCATCCTACTTCTCTCTCGTCGCGCCGGGATTCGCTAGTCGGGCTGCCAGTCGCGGATCAGCGCGTGCACCTGCGCGCCGTCGGCGGCGGCCGCCAGGGATTCGCGGAACGCGCGCTCGGAGAACATCTGCGCGAGCTCCGAGAGGATCTGCAGGTGCCGGTCGGTCGCGTGCTCCGGCACGAGCAGGACGAACACCTGCGACACGGGACGGGCGTCGGGCGCGTCGAAGGCGATCGGCGCGGCGAGGCGCACGAACGCGCCGCGCGCCTCGGCGAGCCCCTTGAGGCGGCCGTGCGGGATCGCGATGCCCTGGCCCAGGCCCGTCGAGCCCAGCTTCTCGCGCGCGGCGAGCGCGGCGACGATCGTCGCGGCCGGCAGCCCGGTGTCGCGCTCGAACAGCGCGGCCACGGCCTCGAACAGGCGCGACTTCGTCGTCGCGTCGACGTCGAGCGCGACGTTGGCGACGGGCAGGAGGTCGACGATCTGGTTCATCCGCAGGGGGCAGCGCGGGCCGGCGCCCGCGGGCCGGTCGCCCGCGCCGGGGTGGGCGCGGCGCGCGGATTATAGCCCGCTACTCGGCTCCGCCGGCGCCCGCGGCGCGGCGCGGCGCGCCGGTCACCGGGCGGTGATCGGCGCGGATCTCCTTGTGCTTGAGCACCATGCGGTCGAGCTTGTCGACCAGCGCGTCGATCGCCGCGTACATGTCGTCCTCGACCGACTCGGCGTGCAGGTCCTTGCCGCGCACGTGCACGTTCGCCTCCGCCACGTGCCTGAGCTTGTCCACCGACAGCACGACCGCCACGTCGATCACGTGGTCGAAGTGGCGGGTGATGCGCTCCAGCTTGCCGATCACGTACGCGCGGATCGCGGGCGTGACTTCGAGCTGGTGTCCGGTGAGCGTCAGGTTCATCGAGGGGCTCCTTCGGGCGGGGACCGCTCTTCCGCGGCGGCCTGCGGTGCGGGGCGCTGTCGAACGTCCCGCGGTGGATCGGGTGTCGCTGCAAGCTCAAGTGTCGCCGTTTGCGCGCACCGCGGCAAGGCCGCGGCGCTTCCGCCGGGCGGCCGGCGGATGCCGCCTGCGCTCAAGGCGCCTTGCGCATGTTGACGGGCGGGATCTGCAGCGCCTCGCGGTACTTGGCGATCGTGCGCCGCGCGACCAGGATGCCCTGCTCGCCGAGCACCTCGGCGATGCGGCTGTCGGTGAGCGGCGCGCGCGGGTTCTCGGCGCCGATCAGCTGCTTGATGAGCGCGCGGATGGCGGTGGCGGAGGCCGCCCCGCCGGTGTCGGTCGCGACGTGGCTGCCGAAGAAGTACTTGAGCTCGTAGGTGCCGCGCGGCGTCAGCATGTACTTCTGCGTGGTGACGCGCGAAATCGTCGACTCGTGCAGGTCGAGCATGTCGGCGATCTCGCGCAGCACCATCGGCCGCATCGCCACCTCGCCGTGCTCGAAGAAGCGGCGCTGCCGCTCGACGATCGCCTGCGCCACGCGCAGGATCGTCTCGAAGCGCTGCTGCACGTTGCGGATCAGCCACTTCGCCTCCTGCAGCTGCGCGGAGAGCTGCTGGTTCGACGCCTCGCGGTTGCGCGTGAGGATGTCGGCGTAGATGCGGTTGAGGCGCAGCTTCGGCATCGCCGCCTCGTTGAGGCTGGCCGTCCACTGGTTGCGCACCTTGCGCACGACGACGTCGGGCACGATGTAGTTCGCCTCGGTGCGCGCGAACTGGGCGCCCGGCCGCGGGTTCAGGCTGCGCACCAGGTCGCGTACGCCGCGCACGCCGGCGTCGTCGACGTGCAGCAGGCGCTTGAGGCGCGTGAAGTCGCGGTTGGCGAGCAGCGCGAGGTGCCCGTCGACCACCGCGAGCGCCTCGGGGCGCCACGGCGTCTCCTCCGGCATCGCGCGCAGCTGCAGCCGCAGGCACTCGGAGCAGTCGCGTGCGCCCACGCCCGCCGGCTCGAAGCTCTGCACGAAGTTGAGCGCGATCTTGAGGTCGTCCTCGCCGATCCCGAGCTCGGACGGGAACATCTCGAGGAGCTCCTCGAGCGGCGAGGCGAGGTAGCCGTCCTCGTTGAGCGCGTCGATCAGCGCCAGCACGATCTGGCGGTCGCGCAGCGGGAGGCTCAGCGTGCCGAGCTGCGCGATCAGGTGCTCGCGCAGCGTCGACGCCGCCGCCTGCTGCGGGTAGAAGTCGTCGTCCTCGGGCGGGGCGCCGCCGCCCCAGTCGGACTCGCCGCCCGAGTAGTCGGCCACGTCGGAGGGGTCGGCCGCCTGCGTGACGTCGAGCGGGCGCTCGTCGGGCTCGTCGTCCCCCGCGCCGGAGCGCGCCTCGGCCTCGGCTTCCGCCGCGCGCTCGCGCGCGACGAGCAGCGCCTCGGGCGGCAGCGGCTCCTCCTCGCCCTCGGCCTCGTCCTTCTCCAGCAGCGGGTTCTCCTGCAGGATGCGCTCGACCTCGGCGTTGAGCTCGAGCGTGGACAGCTGCAGCAGGCGGATCGACTGCTGCAGCTGCGGCGTCAGCGTGAGGTGCTGCGAGAGCTTGAGCTGGAGCGTCTGTTTCACGGTATTCGATGCGAGAGGCGTCCGCGCTGGCGGTGGCAGTCGGGAGGTCGGCGTCGCGCCATTTGCATCGCGTCGATGGTCAGGCGAGCGTCCTTGGGGCGGCCCGGCGGACGCTCGCCGGCAAAGGCACGAAACAACGCGCGCCGTGCAGCGGTCCTGCTCCCTTCACACCCTTCCGCGACTTCTACAACCGGAAATGCTCGCCGAGATAGACTTTCCTCACCGCCTCATTATAGACAATCTCGTCGGGCGTGCCCGAGGCGAGGACGCGGCCCTCGTTGATGATGTAGGCGCGGTCGCAGATGCCGAGCGTCTCGCGCACGTTGTGGTCGGTGATCAGCACGCCGATGCCGCGCTGCTTGAGGAAGCCGATGATGCGCTGGATGTCGAGCACGGCGATCGGGTCGACGCCGGCGAACGGCTCGTCGAGCAGGATGAAGCGGGGCCGGGTGGCGAGCGCGCGCGCGATCTCGCAGCGGCGCCGCTCGCCGCCCGACAGCGAGGCCGCCGGCGCCTGGGCGAGGTGCGAGATCGACAGGTCCTCGAGCAGCGCGTCGAGCCGGTTGGCGATCGCGTCCGCGTCCTCCTCCTGCAGCTCGAGGATGGCGCGCACGTTCTCGGCGACCGTGAGCTTGCGGAAGATCGAGGCTTCCTGGGGCAGGTAGGAGAGCCCGCGGCGCGCGCGCTGGTGGATCGGCAGCTTCGAGAGCTCCTCGGCGTCGAGCACGATGCGCCCGCCGTCGGCGGCCACCAGGCCGACGATCATGTAGAAGCACGTCGTCTTGCCGGCCCCGTTGGGCCCCAGCAGCCCGACGACCTCGCCGGCGTGCACGTCGAGCGAGACGTCGTGGACGACCGTGCGCGTCGCGTAGCGCTTGTGCAGGTGCGCGGCGGCCAGCGTGCTCGACGCGCCGTGCTCCGCCGCCGGCGTCACTTCGCGGCCTTCGGAGCGATCTCGCCCGAGCGCTTGAGCGGAAGCGGGCCGGCCTTCGGCGCGGGCTTCGCCGGAGCCGCGGCCTTCGCGTCCTTGTCCTTGCCGTCGCCGCCGGCCTTCTCCTCGCTCTTCGGCTGGAACACGCCGCGCACGCGCGCCCCCGGCCCGGCGTTCGCCGGGACGCCCGCGGCGTCCGGGCGCCCCTCGGCGCGGAACTGCTCGCTGCGCGTGTTGTACGAGATGTAGTTGCTGCGGATCTCGTCCGTGCCGCGCTTGAGCAGCGCGCGGTCGAAGAGCTCGAGCGTCTCCTTTTCGCCGTCGTACTCGGCGCGCTGCGCGAAGCCCTCGAAGTACTCGTCGCTGCCGTCGCGCTTCTGGCGGAACGCGATCGGGTTGCCGTGCGCGGTGGCCGAGATCGAGTTGTCCCCGTTCTGCTTGAACGTGATGCGGTCGGCGCGGATCGTCATCGTGCCCTGCGTGATGACGACGTTGCCCGACAGGTTGCCCACCTTCGTCTGGTAGTTGACCTCGCCCGTGTCGGCGCTGAAGTTGACCGGCTGGCTCTTGTCGTCGCGCTGCGCGATCGCCGGTGCGGCGGCGGCGAGCGTCAGTGCGAGGACGAGGGCGAGTGCGGTCGGCGTCGGCATGAGGCGGCGTTCAGCGGGCAGGCGGCGAAAACGTGCCCCGGACCTCGGAGCGCAGCGTCGCGGTCTTCGTCGCGTTGTCGAGCACGAGACCGGTGGCACGAATGATGCCACGCGGCTCGGTGATCGTCACCGGCCGGTCCGTCACGGCGCGGTCGCGCTTCGGGATCACCTCGAGGTACTCGGTGGCGAGCTCCACGGGCCCGGCGCCGTCGGCGACCTTCTCGGCCGCGCGCGCGGCCCGGACGTTGCCTTCGAAGAACGCGCGCTCGCGGTCGCCGGACACGCGCGCCCGGTCCGCCCGGACCGTGAACTTCGGCCGGTCGGGCTGCGTCATCACGAAGCGCGGGTCGTCGAACTCGACGGTGCCGTCGTCGGGGTAGTGGCGCGCGCGCGCCGCCGCGAGCGTCTGCACCGCGCGCCCGGCCTCGTCGAGCTCCACGCCGCGCACGTCCTCCGCGAACAGGTCGGGGTCGTGCCGCGCGTTGCCGTCGCGCCGCGGGCCGGCGTCCTGCACCTGCGAGTCGAGCCACCAGGTGAGCGCGGCAAGGCCTGCGAGCAGCAGGACCGGCATCCACGCGACGGCACGGTCGAGCGCGCGACGGCTGGGGAAGTCGGTCATCGGCCTTCCTCGCTCACGGGATTGCGGGCGATGCGGCGTGCGGGGCCTCGGCGTCGGCGAGGAGCCCCTGCGCGGCGAGGATCAGTTCGGCCACCTCGCGCACCGCGCCGAACCCGCCGGCCAACGAGGTGACGTAGTGGGCGTGGCGCCGCACGCTCGCCGGCGCGGCGGGAACGGCGACGGCGAGCCCGCAAGCGGCGAGCAGCGGAACGTCGGGCAGGTCGTCGCCGACGTGCGCGCAGGCCTCCGCCGGGACCGCGAGTTGCGCACACAGCCGCTCCCAGGGCGCGCGCTTGTGCTCGGCGCCCAGCAGGACGTGCGTCACGCCGAGGTGCTGCGCGCGGTGGCGCACCGACGGCGCGTTGCTGCCGGTGATCCACGCGACCTCGATGCCGGCGCGCTGCAGCATCTTCACGCCCTGGCCGTCGAGCGCGGAGTAGGCCTTGAACTCGCGGCCGTGGTCGTCGACGTAGATGCGCCCGTCGGTGAGCACGCCGTCGACGTCGAGCGTGACGAGGCGGATGCGCCGCGCTCGCGCTTCGAGCGAGTCGCGCGCACCGCTCACAGCACCCTCGCGCGGAACAGGTCGTGCATGTGCAGCGCGCCCGCGAGCCGGCCGCCGGAGTCCACGACGATCAGCTGCATGACGCGCGGCAGGGTCTCCATGCGCTCGACGCACTCCGCGGCCAGCGCGTCGGGCGCGATCGAGCGCGGCTTCACCGTCATCACGGCGTCCACGCGCGTCGCGCTAAAGTCGACGCCGCGCTCGACGGCGCGGCGCAGGTCGCCGTCGGTGAAGATGCCCGCCACGCGGTCGTCGTCGTGCAGCACGACGGTCATGCCCATGCCCTTGCCGCCCATCTCGATCACCGCGTCGGCGAGCGTGGCGGACGCCGGCACGCGCGGCAGCTCGTCGCCCGTGCGCATGACGTCGCGCACGCGGGTCAGCAGGCGCCGGCCGAGCGCGCCGCCGGGGTGCGCGCGGGCGAAGTCGTCCGCGGAGAAGCCGCGCGCGTCGAGCAGCGCGAGCGCGAGCGCGTCGCCCAGCGCGAGCGCTGCGGTCGTGCTCGCCGAGGGGGCGAGCCCGAGCGGGCAGGCTTCGCTGTCGACCGCGGCGTCGAGGTGCACGTCCGCGCCGCGCGCGAGCGAGCTCCGCTCGTTGCCGGTCAGCGCGACGAGCTTCGCGCCGCTGCGCCGGATGTGGGGCGCGAGCGCGACGAGCTCGTCGGTCTCGCCCGAGTTCGAGAGCATGATCACCACGTCGTCCGCGGTGATCATGCCGAGGTCGCCGTGGCTCGCCTCGGTGGGGTGGACGAAGAACGCGGGCGTGCCCGTGGAGGCCAGCGTGGCGGCCAGCTTGCGCCCGACGTGGCCCGACTTCCCCACGCCGCAGACGACCACGCGGCCGCTGCAGGCGAGCACGAGGCGCACGGCGTCGACGAACGACGCGCCGAGGCGCTCGCCAAGCGCGGCGATGGCGCGCGCCTCGACGGCGAGGACGTCGCGCGCGAGCGCGAGCGCCCGCCGCTCGTCGAGCGCGCGCGTTGCGTGGTCGGCGGTCGCGGTCACCGCGCAAGTATACGTCCGGGCTCCGCCGTCGCCCGCGCGGCCCGGGGGCCCGCGTCCTCGCGTCGCGCCTGCGGATTGCGCGGCGCTTCCCCGCGGGCTTCCGTGGTAGATTGGGTTCGCCGCACGGCGCCTGCGTCGTTCCGATGCCCGAGACGCTCGTCACCATCCTCGTCCTGCTCGGCGCAGCGGTCGTCGTGGTCGTCGCCTGCCGGCTCGCGCGCCTGCCGCCGATCCTCGGCTACCTCCTGGTCGGCCTGGCGGTCGGCCCCCACGCGCTCGGGTGGGTCGAGGACACGCGCTCGACGCGCTACCTCGCCGAGTTCGGCATCGTGTTCCTGATGTTCTCGCTGGGGCTCGAGTTCAGCCTGGCGCAGCTGCGCGCCCTGCGCCGCGCGGTGTTCGGCCTGGGCTTCGCGCAGGTGGCGCTCACCACGCTCGCGGCGGCGATCGCGCTGCCGCTCGCCGGCCTCGACTGGAAGGCGGGCGTGGTGCTCGGCGGCGCGCTGGCGATGAGCTCGACGGCGATCGTCTCCAAGATGCTGGCCGAGCGCATGGAGCTCGCAACACCGCACGGCCGCGACGCCATCGCGATCCTGCTGTTCCAGGACCTCGCCGTGGTCGGCTTCCTGATCGTCATCCCCGCGCTGGGCCGCGCGCCGGAGGAGCTCGGCGCAGCACTCGCGTTCGCCTTGGTGAAGGGGGCGGTCGCGCTGACGCTGATCCTCGGGCTCGGGCAGAGGCCGATGCGCGCGTGGTTCAACCTGGTCGCGCGGCAGCGCAGCTCCGAGCTCTTCGTGCTCAACGTGCTGCTGGTCACGCTGGGGCTCGCCGCGCTCACCGAGCTCGCCGGCCTGTCGCTCGCGCTGGGCGCGTTCCTCGCCGGGATGCTGATCGCCGAGACCGAGTACCGCTACCAGGTCGAGGAGGACATCAAGCCGTTCCGCGACGTGCTGCTCGGGCTGTTCTTCGTCACCGTCGGCATGGCGCTCGACCTCGCGGCGGTGGCGGCGAGCTGGCCGTACGTGCTGCTGCTGCTCGTCGTGCCGCTCGCGTTCAAGCTGGCACTGGTCGTCGCGCTGGCGCGCGCGTTCGGCGCGCCGCTCGCCTCCAGCCTGCGCACCGGCTTCTACCTCGCCCAGGCCGGCGAGCTGGCGCTGGTCATGATGGCGCTGGCGAGCCAGTCGGGCGTGATCGCCCCCGCGGTCTTGCCGGTGGTGCTCGCCGCGATGGTGCTCTCGATGCTCGGCGCGCCGCTCGTCATCGAGTTCGCCGAGCCGATCGTGCGGCGGCTGACCGCCAACGACTGGCTCGCGCGCGCCGCGCAGCTGACGACGATCGCGTCGACGGCGATGGCGCGGCAGGAGCACGTCCTGATCTGCGGCTACGGCCGCAGCGGCCAGAACCTCGCGCGCCTGCTCGAGCGCGAGCAGATCCCGTACGTCGCGCTCGACAACGACCCCGAGCGCGTGCGCGAGGCGGCGGGCGCCGGCGCGTCGGTCGTCTACGGCGACGCGGGGCGACGCGAGACCCTGGTCGCCGCGGGCCTGCCGAAGGCGAAGGCGCTGGCGATCACGTTCGCCGACACGCACTCCGCGACGAAGATCCTCCACCACGCGCTGGCGCTGCGCCCGGGGCTGCCGGTGATCGTGCGAACGGTCGACGACGCGGACCTCGACAGGCTCGTGAAGGCCGGCGCGACGGAGGTGGTGCCGGAGGTGCTCGAAGGCAGCCTGATGCTCGCCTCGCACGCGCTGCTGGTGCTCGGCGTGCCGCTCAACCGCGTGCTCGGCCACATCCGCGCCGTGCGGGAGGAGCGCTACAGCCTGTTCCGCGGCTTCTTCCACGGCGCGACCGACGCCGCCGACGCGGCCGACAACCTGCAGCCCCGCCTGCACTCGGTGCTGCTGCACGACGGCGCGGCGGCGGCCGGACGCACGCTCGGCGAGCTCGGGCTCGAAGGACTCGCCGAGGTCACCGGCGTGCGCCGCAGGGGGCAACCGCCCTCGCGCCCGGCGGCCGATTTCCGGCTGGAGGCCGGCGACGTCGTGGTGCTGCTCGGCGCGCCGAAGGAGCTCGCGATCGCCGAGGCGCGGCTGCTGGAAGGCTGAGCCCCGGATGCCGGACCGCGCCGTTGGTCTGCCGCGCCCGCGCGGCTAGAATGGACGGTCTTTCCCTCCGCGCGTTCTCCGCCCCGATGCCCGCCGCGCCGTCGTCACGCAGGACGGCCTTCGACACCCGCTGCGCCGGCGTTGCCGCCGGCGCGTCGGCGAGGGAGGCCTGATTGGGCGACTTCGCCGTCGAGTTCGAGGGCGTGACGCGGCGCTTCGGCAACGTGCAGGCGCTCGCCGGCGTCGACTTCGCCGTCGAGCGCGGCGAGTTCTTCGGGCTGCTCGGGCCCAACGGCGCCGGCAAGACGACGCTGATATCGATCCTGGCGGGCCTCGTGCGCGCCGACGGCGGTCGCGCGCGCGTGCTCGGCCACGACGTCGTGACCGATTACCGGCAGGCCCGGCGGATGATCGGCGTGGTGCCGCAGGAACTCGTGTTCGACCCGTTCTTCACCGTGCGCGAGACGCTCTCGTTCCAGGCGGGCTACTTCGGCATCCGCGACGCCGGCCCCTGGATCGACGAGATCCTCGGGCACCTCGGGCTGACGTCGAAGGCGGACGCGAACATGCGCTCGCTCTCCGGCGGCATGAAGCGGCGCGTGCTGGTCGGCCAGGCGCTGGTGCACAAGCCGCCGGTCATCGTCCTCGACGAGCCGACGGCGGGCGTGGACGTGGAGCTGCGCCACAGCCTGTGGGCGTTCATCCGGCGCCTCAACGCCGGCGGGCACACGGTGATCCTCACCACGCACTACCTCGAGGAGGCCGAGGCGCTGTGCGGGCGCATCGCGATGCTGAAGGCCGGGCGCGTGGTGGCGCTCGACTCGACGCACAACCTGCTCGCGCGCGCCCCGGGGCTCACGGTGCGCGTCGCGGCGGAGCGGCTGCCCTCGCCGTGGCTCGAGCGCGCGAAGCGCGGCGGCGCCGGCGCGTTCGAGCTGCCGCTGCAGGACTACGCCGAGCTCGAGCGCCTGCTCGCCGACCTGCGCGCGGCCGGCATCGCGATCGCCGAGCTCGCCATCGGCGAGGCGGATCTCGAGCAGGCCTTCCTGCGCATCATGCAGGAGAGCGCGGACGACGCGGGGGCGCGCGCGGCCCGCGGCACGCGGCCGGAGGCGGCGTGAGGGTCGTCGAGGGCGCCGGCTGGCTCACGCTGCTGCGCAAGGAGCTCGTGCGCTTCTGGAAGGTGAGCTTCCAGACGATCGCAGCCCCCGTGCTCACCTCGCTGCTCTACCTGCTGATCTTCTCGCACGTGCTCGAGCGCCACGTCGCCGTGTACGACGGGCGGGTGTCCTACACGCACTTCCTGATCCCCGGCCTCGTGATGATGGCGGTGCTGCAGAACGCGTTCGCGAACTCCTCCTCGTCGCTGATCCAGTCGAAGATCACCGGCAACCTGATCTTCGTGCTGCTGCCGCCGCTGTCGCCGACCGAGCTGTTCGCCGCCTACGTGCTGGGCGCGATGGTGCGCGGCCTCGTCGTCGGCGCGGGCGTGCTCGCGGTCACCATCGGCTTCGCGCCCGGGGTCGCCGCGCTGGCGCACCCGCTGTGGGCGCTCGCCTTCGCGCTCGCCGGCAGCGCGATCCTCGCCATCCTCGGCCTCATCGCCGGCATCTGGGCCGACAAGTTCGACCAGCTCGCCGCGTTCCAGAACTTCGTCGTGCTGCCGCTCACGTTCCTCTCGGGCGTCTTCTACTCCATCCACTCGCTGCCGCCGTTCTGGCAGCGGGCCTCGCACGCGAACCCGTTCTTCTACATGATCGACGGCTTCCGCTACGGCTTCTTCGGGCTCTCCGACGCCTCGCCCTGGCTGTCGCTGGCGATCGTGGGCGCCTTCCTCGCCGCGCTCTCCGCGCTCACGCTCGCGCTGCTCGCGCGCGGCTGGCGGCTGCGGCCCTGACGCCGCCGCTCCGGTATCATTCGCCCCCCCTGCGGCCCTCCGCCCGAAGCGAACGCCATGCACGAGACTCCCCCGGTCAGCCCCGACTCGATCCGCGCCTCGATCGCCGCCGGCATCGACTGCGACGAGGTCCGCGTGCGCGGCGACGGCCACCACTTCGAGGCGCTCGTCGTCAGCGCGGCGTTCGAGGGGAAGTCGCGCGTCGCGCGCCACCAGTTGGTCTACGCGGCGCTCGGCGACCGCATGCGCCAGGAGGTCCACGCGCTGTCGATGATCACCATGACGCCCGCCGAGTTCGCGCTGGCGCGCGCGCAGGGGCAGCAGTGACGCCGTGCCGCTTCGCGCGGCAGGCGGGTCTCGCGAGCCCTGCGACGATCGCCGCGCCGCCACGATTCGCCCGCGGTTTGCCACGATCGCGCTGCCGCGACGCCCGCAGCGCCGGCGCATGCTGCGCGCATGGACGCGATCGAGCTGGACTTCGCGGCGCCCCGGGCGCGGGCTGAGCCGCAGGCCGCAATGGACAAGCTGGTCATCGCCGGCGGCCCGCGACTTGCGGGCAGCGTGCCGGTCTCCGGAGCGAAGAACGCCGCGCTGCCGATCCTGTGCGCGTCGCTGCTCACGGCCGAGCCGCTGCGGCTCGCCAACGTCCCGCAGCTCAACGACGTGCGCACGATGCGCACGCTGCTGGCGCAGATGGGCGTCGCCCACGAGGAGGACGGGCGCCGGCTCGCGTTGTCGGCCGCTCACCTCGACTGGCCGCTCGCGCCCTACGAGCTGGTCAAGACGATGCGCGCGTCGATCCTCGTGCTGGGCCCGCTGCTCGCCCGCTGCCGCGAGGCGCGCGTGTCGCTGCCCGGCGGCTGCGCGATCGGGCTGCGCCCCGTCGACCAGCACGTCAAGGGGCTCGCGGCGATGGGCGCGGAGATCGACCTCGAGCACGGCTACATCGCGGCGCGCACGAGGCGCCTGACCGGCACGCGCTTCGTGTTCGACCTGGTCACGGTGACCGGCACCGAGAACCTGATGATGGCGGCAACGCTCGCCGAAGGGCAGACGGTGCTCGAGAACGCCGCGCGCGAGCCCGAGGTCGTCGACCTCGCGCGCTGCCTCGTCGCGATGGGCGCGCGCATCGCCGGCGCGGGCACCGACCGCATCGTGATCGACGGCGTGGACGCGCTGCACGGCGCAGCGCACGCGATCATGCCGGACCGCATCGAGGCGGGGACGTTCGCCGCGGCTGCCGCGGCCACGGGCGGCGACGTGACGCTGGAAGGCCGGCTCGGAGGCGCGCTCGACGCGGTCGTCGAGAAGCTGCGCGAGGCCGGCGCGACGGTCGACGTCGGCGACGGCGCGACGCGCGTGCGCCGCGACGGGCCGATCGCGGCGTTCAGCCTTCGCACGGCGCCGTTCCCCGGGTTCCCCACCGACATGCAGGCGCAGATGATGGCGCTCGCCGCGGTCGCGGACGGCACCTCGGTGATCACCGAGACGATCTTCGAGAACCGCATGATGCACGTGCAGGAGCTGCGGCGCCTCGGCGCCGACATCGAGGTGGAGGGCAACGCGGCGATCGTGCGCGGCGTGCCGCGGCTCGCCGGGGCGACCGTCATGGCGACCGACCTGCGCGCCTCGGCGTGCCTCGTCATCGCCGGCCTCGTCGCCGAGGGCGAGACGACGATCGACCGCATCTACCACCTCGATCGCGGCTACGAGCGCATCGAGGAGAAGCTCGGCGCGCTCGGCGCGCGCATCCGGCGGGTGAAGTAGCGTTGGGCACGATTCCCGACTCGCCGCTCGGCAAGGCGGCCCGCGTTCCCGAGGCCTACGACCCCGGATTGCTGTATCCGGTCGAGCGCGCGCCGCAGCGCGACGCGCTGGGGCTGCGCGGGGCGCTGCCGTTCGACGGCGTCGACCGCTGGACGGCGTGGGAGGCGTGCTGGCTCGACGCGCAGTCGCGGCCGCGCGTCGCCGTGGCCACGTTCGTCGTGCCGTGTGCATCACCGCGGCTGGTCGAGTCGAAGTCGGTGAAGCTGTGGCTCGCCTCGCTCGGGCACGCGCGCTTCGCTTCCGCGAACGAGTTCGCGGCGACGCTGCGGCGCGACCTGAGCGCCGCGACCGGCGCCGACGTGGACGCGAGCGTGCACTTGCCCGGCGACTGGGCGCGTGCGCTCGCGCGCCGCGAGCCGGAAGGCGAGGGGATCGACGACGCGACGCCCGTGGCGATGCCCGACGCGCCCGACGCAGCGCTGCTCGACTGCACGGGCGGGCATGCCGACGAGACGCTGCTGATGCGCTCGTTCCGTTCGGTGTGCCCGGTGACGGGCCAGCCCGACATGGCGGAGGTCTCGATCGCCTACCGCGGCCCGCGCATCGCGCGCGCGGCCCTGTACGCGTACCTGCTGGGCTTCCGCCGCCACCCGGGCTTCCACGAGCACTGTGTGGAGCGGATCTTCGTCGACGTCGACCGTGCCTGCCGGCCCGAGTCGCTGCGCGTCGAGGCGCGCTTCGCCCGTCGCGGAGGCGTGGACATCAACCCGCTGCGCAGCCGCGGGATGACGGGCGGCGCGCTCGCGCCGACGCTGCGCCAGTAGCAGCCCGCGGGCGCGCCGGGGCGCCTGCTAGAATCGGCGTCCCTTCCGAAGGATTCCCTCCGGTGTCCGGTGTGGCCATCGCCCTGTCCAAGGGGCGCATTCTCGACGAGACGCTGCCGCTGCTCGCGCGCGCGGGCATCGTGCCGTCCGAGGACCCGGAGACCTCGCGCAAGCTCGTCCTCGGCACCAACCGCCCCGGCGTCACGCTGGTGATGCTGCGCGCGCAGGACGTGCCGACCTACGTCCAGTACGGCGCGGCGGACGCCGGCGTGGCCGGCAAGGACGTGCTGCTCGAGCACGGCGGGGAGGGCCTCTACCAGCCGCTCGACCTCGGCATCGGCGCGTGCCGGCTCGTCGTCGCCACGCGCCGCGGCTTCGACTGGGCGGGCAGCGTGCAGCGCGGCGCGCGCATCCGCGTGGCGTCGAAGTACGTCAACGTCGCCCGCGAGCACTTCGCGGCGAAGGGCGTGCACGTCGACCTGATCAAGCTGTACGGCTCGATGGAACTCGCGCCGCTGTGCGGGCTCGCCGACGCCATCGTCGACCTCGTCTCCACAGGCAACACGCTCAGGGCGAACGACCTGGTCGCGGTCGAGGACATCCTCCCGATCACCTCGCGGCTGATCGTGAATCCCGCGTCGCTCAAGCTCAAGCGCGACGGCGTGCAGCCGCTGATCGACGCGTTGGGCGCGGCGGTCGAGGCCGGGGAGGCAGCGTGACCCCTCACCCCCGACCCCTCTCCCCGCATCCGCGGGGCGAGGGGGGTACGCGTCCCCAGGGCCGCCCCAGGACGCCTGCACGAGCGGGGCGCCAGCCAGGCCCGAAGGGCGCGGCCGCTCGTGCCGGCGGCGGCCGACACTGCGCCATTGCGGCAGGCAACGCCGGCCAAGGAGGCCGCGAACGAGCCCCGCAGCGGACAGCGCGGGGGGCGCTCCGGTGAACGCCGCCGCCGGCTTCGCCGTGCGCCGGCTCGATTCGTCGGCGCCCGGCTTCGACGCGGAGTTCGGCGCGCTGATCGCGTTCGAGGCGGCGCAGGACGCGGCCGTCGACGCCACGGTCGCGGCGATCGTCGCCGACGTGCGCGCGCGCGGCGACGCGGCGCTGCTCGAGTACACCGAGCGCTTCGACCGCGTGCGTGCGGCGAGTGTGGCCGGGCTCGCGATTCCGCCCGGGGAGATGCGCCGCGCGTTCGACGCGCTGCCGGCCGCGCAGCGCGACGCGCTGACGGTCGCGGCCGCTCGCGTGCGCGCCTACCACGAGCGGCAGAAGGGCGCGTCGTGGAGCTTCCGCGAGGCCGACGGCACCGAGCTCGGCCAGCGCGTGACGCCGCTCGACAGCGTCGGCCTCTACGTGCCGGGCGGCAAGGCGGCGTACCCGTCGTCGGTGCTGATGAACGCGATTCCCGCGCAGGTCGCCGGCGTGCGCGAGATCGTGATGGTCGTGCCCACGCCCGACGGCGTGCGCAACCCGCTGGTGCTCGCGGCGGCGCACCTCGCCGGCGTGACGCGCGCGTTCACCATCGGCGGCGCGCAGGCGATCGCCGCGCTCGCCTACGGCACGGCGACCATCCGCCCGGTCGACAAGATCTGCGGGCCGGGCAACGCCTACGTCGCGGCCGCCAAGCGCCGCGTGTTCGGGACCGTCGGCATCGACATGGTGGCCGGCGTGTCCGAGATCCTCGTCGTCGCCGACGCGACGGCGAACCCGAAGTGGGTGGCCATCGACCTCTTCGCGCAGGCCGAGCACGACGAGATGGCGCAGGCGATCCTCGTCTCGCCCGACGCCGCGCTGATCGACGCGGTGGAGAGGGAGGCGCGCGCGTGGCTGGCGACGATGCCGCGTGCGCCGATCATCGCCGCGTCGTTCGCCCGCCGCGGCGCGCTGGTGAAGGTGCGCGACCTCGCCGAGGCCTGTGCGATCGCCGACCGCGTGGCCCCCGAGCACCTCGAGCTCGCCGTCGCCGACCCCGACGCGCTGCTGCCGCGCATCCGTCACGCCGGCGCGATCTTCATGGGCCACCACGCCTCCGAGGCGCTGGGCGACTACTGCGCCGGTCCCAACCACGTGCTGCCGACCGGACGCACGGCGCGCTTCTCCTCCCCGCTCGGCGTGTACGATTTCGAGAAGCGCTCGAGCGTGCTGCGCATCTCGGCGGAGGGCGCCCGGTCGCTGGGCGTCGTCGCCGCGACGCTTGCGCACGGCGAGGGGCTGACCGCGCACGCCCGCTCGGCCGAGGCGCGGATCGCCGGCGAGTAGCGCGCATCGACGGATACACCGCCAACCCCTCGACGATGAACCACGCCCAGCCCATCCCCGCGCCCCGCGCCGACGAAGCGGAAGTCGCGGCACGCGTGGCCGCGACCGTGCGCGCCGACGTGCGCTCGCTGACCGCCTACCACGTGCCGAAGGCCGACGGCATGGTGATGCTGCACGCGAACGAGAACCCGCACCCGCTGCCGGCCGCGCTGCGCAGGACGATCGCGGCCGCCGTCGCGCGCGTGGGCCTCAACCGCTACCCGGACGGCGCCGGCGACGCGGTCAAGGCGGCGCTCGCCGCCGCGCTGCCCGTGCCGCAGGGCGCGGCGATCGTGCTTGGCAACGGCTCCGACGAGCTGATCCAGGTCCTCACCACCGCCGTCGCGCGCCCCGGCGCCGCGGTGCTCTCGCCCGAGCCGACGTTCGCGATGTACCGCATCTACGCGCGGCAGTCCGGCGTGCCGTACGTCGCGGTGCCGCTGCGGGCGGACTTCGCGCTCGACGAGGACGCCATGCTGGCCGCGATCGCGCGCGAGCGGCCCGCGCTGGTCTGGCTGGCCTCGCCGAACAATCCCACCGGCCGGCGCGCGGGCACGGCGTCGATCGAGCGCATCCTCGCCGCGGCGCCCGGCGTGGTCGTCGTCGACGAGGCCTACGCCGACTTCGGCGACGCTTCGCTCCTGCCGCGCGTGCTCGAGTTCCCGAACCTCGTCGTGCTTCGCACGCTGTCGAAGGTGGGCCTGGCCGGCGCGCGGCTCGGCTACGCGGTCGCGCACCCGGCGTGGATCGCGGAGTTCGACAAGGTCCGCTCGCCCTACAACGTCAACGCGCTGACGCAAGCGGTCGCGCCGGTGGTGCTTGCCGCCGCGGACGTGCTCTCCGAGCAGGTCGCGGCGATCCGCGCCGAGCGCCAGGCGCTCGCGGAGGCGCTGGCCGCGCGCCCGGGCGTGACCGTGGTTCCGAGCGACGCCAACTTCCTGCTCGTGCGCGTGCCCGACGCCGACGCGTGGTTCGAGCGGCTCAAGGAAAGGCGCATCCTGGTCAAGAACTTCAATGGGTCGCACCGCGCGCTGGAGAACTGCCTGCGCATCACCGTGGGCACGCCTGCCGAGAACCGCGCGCTGCTGGCCGCGCTGGACGAGACGACATGAGCCCATCCGACCTCCCGGCGCGCCGGGCGCGCGTCGAACGCGACACCGCCGAGACGCGCATCGCCGTCGAGGTCGACCTCGACGGCGGCGGCCGCGCCGACATCGCCACCGGCGTGCCGTTCCTCGACCACATGCTCGAGCAGCTCGCGCGGCACGGACTGATGGACGTCACCGTGCGCGCCGCCGGCGACCTCAACGTGGACGCGCACCACACCGTCGAGGACGTCGGCATCACGCTCGGGCAGGCGTTCCGCCAGGCCGTCGGCGACAAGGCCGGCCTCGTGCGCTACGGCCACGCCTACGTGCCGCTCGACGAGGCGCTGTCGCGCGTCGTCGTCGACCTCTCCGGCCGGCCGGGGCTCGAGTTCCACGTGGACTTTGCGCGCGCGTCGATCGGCACGTTCGACGTCGACCTCGTGCACGAGTTCTTCCAGGGGTTCGTCAACCACGCGGCCGTCACGCTGCACGTCGACAACCTGCGCGGCGCGAACGCGCACCACCAGTGCGAGACCGTGTTCAAGGCGTTCGCCCGCGCGCTGCGCATGGCGGCGGCGCACGATGCGCGCTCGGGAGGCGCGGTGCCGTCGACGAAGGGGACGCTGTAGAAGCGGGGGTGAGCGTGCCCGCGCCCGCACCCCTGCCCGCACGACGCCTCGAGGCTCTCGGCCGCAGCCGTCGCGGACGCGTCGACCCGGCCCGCTCACCCTCCATCCCTCGCGCCGCGCTCCGCGAATGATCGTCGTCATCGACTATGGCATGGGCAACCTCCGCTCCGTGGCGAAGGCGCTGGCGCACGTCGCGCCCGACCGCGAGGTGGTGGTGAGCGGCGAGCCCGCGGTCATCCGCCGCGCCGAGCGCGTGGTGCTGCCCGGGCAGAGCGCGATGCCGGACTGCATGGCGGGCCTCGCGGCGAGCGGGCTCGAGGACGTGGTGCGCGAGGTCGTGCGCGAACGCCCGTTCCTGGGCGTGTGCCTGGGCCTGCAGATGCTGTTCGAGTCCAGCGAGGAGGGGCCCACGCGCGGCCTGGGCGTGCTGCCGGGCAAGGTGGTGCGCTTCCGCGACGAAGCGATGCTCGTCGGCGGCGAGCGCCTCAAGGTTCCCCACATGGGCTGGAACGAGGTGCGCCAGACCCGTCCGCACCCGCTCTGGCGGGGAATTCCGGACGGCGAGCGCTTCTACTTCGCGCACAGTTATCATCCGGTACCCGCCGACCCTGCGGACATCGCGGGAACGGCCGCCTATCCCGCGCCGTTTACTTGCACGGTAGCGCGGGCTAATATTTTCGCCGTCCAGTTCCATCCCGAGAAGAGCCATCGCGCCGGACTGACCCTGCTCGCCAACTTCGTGGGATGGAGCGGCGCGGCGTCCTGACGGACGCCGGGACCGCCCCGCGCCGGGCCCAGGGCCGGCGCGCACACCCGCCCGCCTGCGGCGACCCCCCCAATGCAGATCATCCCCGCGATCGACATCAAGGACGGCAACTGCGTCCGCCTGAAGCAGGGCGAGATGCACACGGCCACGGTGTTCTCCGAGGACCCCGCGGCGATGGCGCAGCACTGGCTCGAGCAGGGCGCGAAGCGCCTGCACCTCGTCGACCTCAACGGGGCCGTCGCCGGCGTGCCGAAGAACGAGCTCGCCATCCGGGAGATCGCCAGCGTGGTCGGCGAGGACGTTCCGATCCAGCTGGGCGGCGGCATCCGCGACCTCGACACCATCGAGCGCTACCTGGACGACGGCATCACGTACGTCGTCATCGGGACCGCCGCGGTGAAGAACCCGGGCTTCCTGCACGACGCGTGCTACGCGTTTCCCGGCCACATCATCGTGGGGCTCGACGCGCGCGACGGCAGGGTGGCCACCGACGGCTGGTCGAAGATGACCGGCCACGACGTCGTCGACCTCGCGCGCAAGTTCGAGGACTACGGCGTCGAGGCGATCATCTACACCGACATCGGCCGCGACGGCATGATGACCGGCGTCAACATCGACGCGACGGTGCGCCTCGCGCGCGCCATCAAGGCGCCGGTGATCGCCTCGGGCGGGCTCGCCTCGCTCGCGGAGGTCGCCGCGCTCGCGAAGCACGAGGCCGACGGCATCATCGGCGCGATCGCCGGGCGCGCGCTCTACGAGGGCACGATCGACTTCCGCGAGGCGCAGAAGGCGGCGGGATTCAGGGATTCCTGATCCCTGATACCTGATGCTCGCCAAGCGAATCATCCCCTGCCTCGACATCGCCGAGGGCCGCGTGGTCAAGGGCGTGAACTTCGTCGACCTGCGCGACGCCGGCGACCCCGTCGAGATCGCCCGGCGCTACGACGAGGAGGGGGCGGACGAGCTCGCCTTCCTCGACATCCGCGCCAGCATCGAGACGCGCGGCCTGCTCTACGGGATGATCGAGCGGGTGGCCGACCAGGTGTTCATACCCCTCACGGTCGGCGGCGGGGTCAACAGCGTCGCCGACATCCGCGCGCTGCTCAACGCGGGGGCGGACAAGGTGAGCATCAACACCGCGGGTGTTGCGACGCCCGAGCTGTTCGACGAGGCCGCGGGGCGCTACGGCGCGCAGTGCATCGTCGCGGCGATCGACGCGAAGCAGTGCGGTGTGGACCAGTGGCAGGTCGTCATCCACGGCGGGCGCACGCCGACCGGCCTCGACGTCGTCGAGTGGGCGACCGAGGTCGTCGAGCGGGGCGCCGGCGAGATCCTGCTCACGAGCATGGACCGCGACGGCGCGAAGTCCGGCTTCGATCTCAAGCTGACCCGGGCGGTGGCCGACGCCGTCGACGTGCCGGTCATCGCCTCGGGCGGCGTGGGCACGCTCGCCCACCTGTGCGCCGGCGTTCTCGAGGGCCACGCCGACGCCGTGCTCGCCGCATCGATCTTCCACTACGGCGAGTTCACCATCCCGCAGGCGAAGGCGGCGATGCGCGCGGCCGGCATCGAGGTGCGGCAGTAGCCGCCGGCGCCGTGGCCACCGACGACTACCTCGAGGCGCCGCGCTGGGGCGCCGACGGACTGGTGCCGGCGGTCGCGCAGGACGCGGCCAGCGGGCGCGTGCTGACGCTCGCCTGGATGAACCGCGACGCGCTCGCCGCCACGGTGGCGAGCGGCTACGCGCACTACTGGTCGCGCTCGCGCCGGGCGCTGTGGCGCAAGGGCGAGACGTCCGGCCACGGGCAGAGGGTGGTCGAGGTGCGGCTCGACTGCGACGACGACGCGATCCTGCTCGTCGTCGAGCAGGAGGGCGGCATCGCGTGCCACACGGGGCGCGAGCGCTGCTTCTACAAGCGGCTCGCGGACGGGCAGTGGCGCGAGACCGACCCCGTGCTCGCGGACCCCGAGGTGATCTATGGCCGCCGCTGAAACCACCGACCTCGCCCGCGTGCTCGACGAGGTCGCCGCCGTCATCGAGGCGCGCAAGGACGTCGACCCGCAGGGCTCGTACGTCGCGGCGCTCTTCGCGCGCGGCGAGGACGCGATCCTCAAGAAGATCGGCGAGGAAGCGACCGAGACCGTGATGGCGGGCAAGGATGCCGATCCCGCGCGCATCACGCACGAGGTCGCGGACCTCTGGTTCCACTGCCTCGTGCTGCTCTCGCGCCACGGCCTCGGCCCGCGCGACGTGCTCGCCGAGCTCGCGCGGCGGGCCGGCCGCTCCGGGCTCGAGGAGAAGGCGGCGCGGGCGAAGCGCTGACGGCGCGTGCGTCGCGGACGGGCGGCGGCCCGCTGCCGGACGGGGCGGGCGGGTTGGCCGTACAATGGTGCCGATCGCGACGCCGTGCGGCTGCCCGCAGCCGCGGCGATGTACCAGCGGCGCGCCCCGAACTCACCGACGACCATGCAGCACGACGCCAACTGCATCTTCTGCCGCATCGTGCGCGGCGAGATCCCGAGCCGGAAGGCCTACGAGGACGACGACGTGCTCGTCTTCCACGACATCCAGCCGGTGGCGCCTGTGCACCTGCTGCTGATCCCGAAGGCGCACGTGGCGACGCTCTACGACGCCACGCCGCAGCACGCGGGCGTGCTCGGCAAGATCATGACGCTCGCGGGGCAGCTCGCGCGCGAGAACGGGGCGGGCGACGGCTTCCGCCTCATCGTCAACACCGGACGCGTGGGGCGGCAGGAAGTGATGCACGTCCACGTGCACGTCGTCGGGGGCGGCGAGCCGTTCGGCCCGATGATTGTCCGCAAGGGACCCTGAAGGAGAAGGCAATGGGCTCGTTGAGCATCTGGCACTGGTTGATCGTCCTCGTCGTCGTCGTGCTGATCTTCGGCACGAAGAAGCTGCGCAACATCGGCCAGGACCTTGGCGGAGCGGTCAAGGGCTTCAAGGAAGGCATGAAGGGCGCGAACGAGGAGGCCGACGCGACGAAGACCGGCGAGGCGCCTTCGCAGATCGCCGGCAAGACGATCGACGCCGAGGCCAAGCGCGAGTCCACGCGGACCTGACGCCTTCGCGCGCGGAGCGACCGCCCCGGCGCCGCCGCGCGCGCGGCCGCGGTGACGCGCCCGCGCCAGGCCACGCGCAAGAGCATTCCCGATGTTCGATATCGGCTTCTCCGAGCTCGTCGTCATCGCCGTCGTGGCGCTGATCGTCATCGGCCCCGAGCGGCTGCCGAGGGCGGCGCGCACGATGGGCCACCTGTTCGGCCGCCTGCAGCGCTACGTCAACGACGTCAAGGCCGACATCAACCGCGAGATGGAGCTCGAGGAGCTGCGCAAGCTGCAGCAGCAGGTGCAGGGCGCGGCGCGCGAGATCGAGACCTCCGTGACCGGCGCGGCGCGCGACCTGGAGAGCGGCGTGCGCTCGGTCGAGGACGGGTTGCGCGACCAGCCGGCGGAAGCCCCGGCGGCCGCGGCGCTGCCGCCGCTCGCCGAGCCGGCGCCCGAGCCGCCGCCGGCGCCCGCGCGCACCGCCGAGGCCGAGCCGCCGCGGCAGGCCCGGCTGCCCGGGTTCGATCCCCTGTGATGCCGATGATCCCCGCGACGCCGACGCCGGGCACGACGCGATGACCGACACGCCGGAGACGAACGTCGAGACGTTCATGTCCCACCTGATCGAGCTGCGCGACCGGCTGCTGCGCTCGATCATCGCCGTCGTCGTGCTGACCCTCCTGCTGGTGCCGTGGGCCAAGGAGATCTACGCGGTGCTCGCCAAGCCGCTGCTCGCCGCGCTGCCGCAGGGGGCGACGATGATCGCCACCGACGTGACGGGCACGTTCCTCGTCCCGCTCAAGGTGACGCTGATGGCGGCGTTCCTGGTCGCGCTGCCCTACGTCCTCTACCAGGCCTGGGCGTTCGTCGCGCCGGGCCTCTACCAGCACGAGAAGCGCCTCGCGCTGCCGGTGATCGTCTCGAGCTTCGTCTTCTTCCTGGTGGGGATGGCGTTCGCGTACTTCCTCGTGTTCCCGGTCGCGTTCGGCTTCTTCGCGAGCTACGCGCCCGCGGGCGTGCAGATGATGACCGACATCGACAAGTACCTGTCGTTCGTGCTGGCCATGTTCATCGCCTTCGGGGCGACGTTCGAGACGCCCGTGGTCGTCGTGGTGCTCGTCCGCCTGGGCGTCGTGTCGCTGGAGAAGCTCAGGTCGGCGCGCTCCTACGTCATCGTCGGCGCGTTCGTCCTCGCCGCGATCTTCACGCCGCCCGACGTCGTCAGCCAGCTGCTGCTGGCGATCCCGCTCTGCCTGCTCTACGAGGTCGGCCTGCTGCTCGCCCGCTTCGTGACGCCCCGCGGGCGCGAGGCGGAACAGACTACTGGCTAGCCGCCTTCGGCCGGCGCCCGGCGACCACCTCGACCACCTGCGGCTTGCCGTCGCGCACGACGGTGACCCTGGCGCCCGTGCCCGGCGCAATCCGCGCGATGCCGGCGAGCAGCGCCGGCGTGTTCGGCGTGGGGCGCCCCTCCACGTCGACGACCACGTCGCCGGCGCGCAGGCCCGCGCGATCGGCCGGCCCGCCCCGCTGCACGCCGGCCACCAGCACGCCCTCCGCGCGCGGGAGGCCGAGCGCGCGCGCGGCCTCGTCGTCGACGTCCTGCGGCGTCACGCCGAACCAGCCGCGCGTCACTTCGCCCTTCTCGATGATCTGCGCCAGCACGTCCTGCGCGAGCGTCACGGGGATGGCGAAGCCGATGCCCTGCGAGCCGCCCGAGCGCGAGTAGATCGCGCTGTTGATGCCGATCAGCCGGCCCGCGGCGTCGACGAGCGCGCCGCCGGAGTTGCCCGGGTTGATCGCCGCGTCGGTCTGGATGAAGTCGGCGAAGAGGTTGCCGCCCAGTTGCGAGCGGCCGAGCGCGGAGACGATGCCGGAGGTGACCGTGTTGCCGAAGCCGAAGTTGTTGCCGATCGCCAGCACCGTGTCGCCCACCTGCACGCGCGAGAGGTCGCCGAACGTGATCGCCGGCAGGTCGGTGGCGTCGGCCTTCAGCACGGCGAGGTCCGACTCGGGGTCCGCGCCGCGCAGGCGCGCGCCGATGCGCCGCCCGTCGGCGAGCACGAGCAGGATGTCGTCGGCGCCCTCGACGACGTGATTGTTCGTGAGGACGTAGCCCTCGCGCGCGACGATCACGCCCGAGCCCAGGCTGTTGGCGCGCTGGGGCGGCATCGCCTGCGCGAAGTCGGGGAAGTAGCGGCGCAGCAGGTGGTCGTCGAACAGCGGGTTGCGGCCGCGCACCTCCTTGCTGGTGTAGATGTTGACGACGGCAGGCATCGCCGCCTGCGCCGCGGCGGCGAGCGACACCGGGGACGGTGTCGGCGCGGGTCCAGCCGTTTGCTGGAGCAGCACGACGCTGCCCGTGCCGGAGAAGCGCGGCAGGAGGTCGGGACGCAGCGTGGCGACCACGAACAGCGCGGCCAGCGCGATCGTCGCGGCCTGCGCGAACAGCAGCCAGAACTTGCGCAACACGTTTCCCTCTAGCAGATCGAAGCGACAGGCGTTCGGGAGCGCGGTGGATGCCGCGACGTCGATGCAGCGCCTCCTGCATCGAGCCTCGGACCACGCGAGCGCCCCCGGGGCGGCCCGCCGGCCGCTCGCCGTCGACGGCACGAAACAACGCGTGCCGCGCACGCGTTCGCGCTCCAAGCGTCGTATTTCATCATGCCGCCAGGGCGGGGACGGGCGGTGACCCGATTATAGGCGGAGGGCGCACGGACGCCGAAGCGCGCCCAACCCGCTGATCGCGCAGGGAAAATGGACGTGCCCCTTCCGGCGCGGCGCGGGAATCCGCTATACTTCGAAAGTTTTGCGATCCGCGCGCCGCGGTGCCCCGCCGCGGCGCTGGTCCCCACCTCCAGAGTCCCGCGAGCATGGCCACAGACGCACATCCCACCCCAGCGGTCGACGAGCGCAAGCGTCGCTTCCTCATCGGCGCCACCGGCGTGGTCGGCGGCATCGGCGCCGCGGCCGCGGCGGTCCCGTTCGTCATGTCGATGTTCCCGAGCGAGCGCGCGAAGGCGGCGGGCGCGCCGGTCGAGGTCGACATCGCCAAGCTCGAACCGGGCCAGAAGATCGACGTCGAGTGGCGCGGCAAGGTCGTGTGGCTGATCCGCCGCACGCCGGAGATGCTCGCGACGCTGCCCAAGCTCGCGCCGCAGCTCGCCGACGCGCTCTCGCAGAAGTCCGATCAGCCCGCGTATGCGCGCAACGAGACGCGCTCGATCAAGCCCGAGGTGCTCGTCGCGGTGGGCATCTGCACGCACCTCGGCTGCTCGCCGACGTTCCGCAAGGAAGTGGGCCCCGCCGACCTCGGCGCGGACTGGCTCGGCGGCTTCTTCTGCCCCTGCCACCAGTCGAAGTTCGACCTCGCCGGCCGCGTCTACAAGGGCGTGCCCGCGCCCACCAACCTGCCGATCCCGCCGCACAGGTACCTGGCCGACACCAAGGTGCTGATCGGCGAGGACGCGAAGGGGTAAGACGGCCATGGAGAAGGTACTGCGCTGGATCGACGACCGCTTCCCGCTCACCGCGCTGTGGGAGTCGCAGTGGGGCAAGTACGTCGCGCCGAAGAACTTCAACTTCTGGTACTACTTCGGCTCGCTCGCCGCGTTCGTGCTGGTGATCCAGATCGTCACCGGCATCTTCCTGACGATGAACTACAAGCCCGACGCGGCCAAGGCTTTCGAGTCGGTCGAGTACATCATGCGCGACGTGCAGTGGGGGTGGCTGATCCGCTACATGCACTCCACCGGCGCGTCGATGTTCTTCGTCGTCGTCTACCTGCACATGTTCCGCGCGCTGCTCTACGGCAGCTACCGCAAGCCGCGCGAGCTCACCTGGATCTTCGGCTGCCTGATCTACCTCGCGCTGATGGCCGAGGCGTTCTTCGGCTACCTGCTCCCGTGGGGCCAGATGTCCTACTGGGGCGCGCAGGTGATCGTGAACCTGTTCGCGACCGTGCCGTTCATCGGCGAGGACCTCGCGGTGTGGATCCGCGGCGACTACACGATCAGCGACATCACGCTCAACCGGTTCTTCGCGTTCCACGTCATCGCCATCCCGCTGGTGCTGCTGGGGCTGGTCGCCGCGCACCTGATGGCGCTGCACGAGACGGGCTCGAACAACCCCGACGGCATCGAGATCAAGAAGCAGCCGAAGGATCCGAAGACCGGCCTGCCGCTCGACGGCATCAACTCGCACCCGTACTACACGATCAAGGACATCGTCGGCGTGGTCGTCTTCCTCGCGGTGTTCTCGGTGATCGTGTTCTTCATGCCCGAGATGGGCGGCTACTTCCTCGAGCACAACAACTTCATCCCGGCCGACCCGCTGAAGACGCCCGAGCACATCGCGCCGGTGTGGTACTTCACGCCGTTCTACGCGATGCTGCGCGCGGTGCCTTCGGAGATCGCGCCGTTCCTGCCCGCGACGCAGTTCTACGGCGTCCTGGTGATGGGCGCGGCGGTGGTGATCCTGTTCGCGTTGCCGTGGCTCGACCGCGGTGCGGTGAAGTCGATCCGCTACCGCGGCACGCGCTACAAGGCCTGGCTCGCGGCGTTCGCCGTGTCGTTCCTGGTCCTGGGCTACCTCGGCGTCGTGCCCGTCACGATCTGGGGCCAGTTCGCGCCTGGCCTGTGGCTCCTCGGGGGCGCGGACGTCGCCACGGTGATCGCGCGCGTGCTCACGCTCGTCTACTTCCTCTTCTTCCTGCTGATGCCCTGGTACTCCGCGCGCGACAAGACCAAGCCGGTGCCGGATCGGGTGCGCTGATGAAACGGCCTCCACGCTCGCTGCCCCCGGAGGGGGCGGGTCGGCCCCTCGGGGCTGCCCATCGGAACTGACATGATCAAGACCACCCGCATCCTCGCCGCCGCGCTGCTCGTCCTCGCCGGCGCGGCGCACGCCGCCGGCGCGCCGGCGCCGCGCATGGAGCCCGTGAACGCCGACCCGCGCGACGTCGCGTCGCTGCAGCGCGGCGCGCGCACGTTCGTCAACTACTGCCTCAACTGCCACGCCGCGAAGCACATGCGCTACAACCGGCTGGCGGACCTGGGGCTCACCGAGCAGCAGATCGCCGACAACCTGGTCCTGACCGGCCGCTTCGAGACGACCGACGCCGGCGTGCAGTACGTGCCGACCAAGACGGGCGAGACGATGCAGGTCGCCATGCGCGCGGCCGACGCGAAGAAGTGGTTCGGCGTGTCGCCGCCCGACCTCTCCGTCGAGGCCCGCGTCCGCGGCGAGCAGTGGCTGTACAACTACCTGCTCGCGTTCTACCGCGACGACGCGTCGTCGACGGGCTGGAACAACCTCGTGTTCCCCAACGTCGGCATGCCGCACGCGCTGTGGACGATGCAGGGGGCGCAGAAGCTGGTCGTCACCACGTTCGCCAAGCGCTCCGACGCCGACGCCGCGGCGATCGCGGCGAAGGGGCTGGCGCTCGTCGAGCCCGCCCCCGGCGGCACGTTCGTCGTGAAGACGCTGGCGGAGGGGACGCCCGGGGCGATGACGCCCGCGGAGTACCGCGCGGCGGCGACCGACCTCGTGAACTTCATGGCCTACGTCGCCGAGCCCTCGAAGCTCGCGCGCACGCGCCTGGGTCTCGTCGTGCTGATGTTCCTCGGCGTGCTCTTCGCGTTCGCCTACTGGCTGAAGCGCGAGTACTGGAAGGATGTTCACTAGCCGCATGATGCGGAAGGACATCTGGAACACGAGCGCGGATACGGCGCGCGTTGCTTCGTGCCGTTGCCGGCGAGCGCCCGACGGGCCGCCCCGAGGGCGCTCGCGTGATTCCTGGCTCGATGCAAAAGGCGCTGCATCGACGCCGCGGCGTGCGCCGCGCTCTCGAACGCCTTTTGCATCGAATTGCTAGCAGCAGCCGGGAACCCCAGCCATGATGACCCTCTACTCCGGGACGACCGACCCCTTCAGCCAGCGCTGCCGCATCGTGCTGCACGAGAAGGGGATGGACTTCCAGATCATCGACGTCGACCTCGACCACAAGCCCGAGGACCTCGCGGTGATGAACCCGTACAACCAGGTCCCGGTGCTCGTCGAGCGCGACCTCGTGCTGCACGAGTCGAACATCATCAACGAGTACATCGACGAGCGCTTCCCGCACCCGCAGCTGATGCCCGCGGACCCGGTGATGCGCGCGCGCGCGCGGCTGTTCCTCCACCGCTTCGAGAAGGAGCTTTTCTGCCACATCGACGCGCTGGAGGGCAACAACCAGAAGAACGCCGAGCGCGCGCGCAACCAGGTGCGCGACTCGCTGCTGCAGATCGCGCCGGTGTTCGCCAAGCACAAGTACATGCTCGGCGACGAGTACTCGATGCTCGACGTGGCGATCACGCCGTTGCTGTGGCGCCTCGAGTACTACGCGGTCGCGATGCCCAAGCAGGCGGCGCCGCTGATGAAGTACGCCGAACGGCTGTTCGCGCGCCCGGCGTTCTCCGAGGCGCTGACCTCCGCCGAGCGCGGCATGCGCAAGTGACGCGGGAGCCCGTTCGCGCGCAGCGCTGACGGCGCGAACGCGTCATCCCCGCGCAGGCGGGGATCCGGTGTCTTTCGAGCGCGCGCAGCGCGGACGGTGCGAACCTGTCGTCCGCGCCCCCGCTTCCGACTCAGGCGCCCGGGGGCAGGCTTCGCGAGGGGAGGCTCCGGCGAGTACTCTCCCCGTCGTCCCCGCGAAGGCGGGGACCCAGTGTCTCTCCCGCGCGTAGTGCCCGTGAAGCCTGACCCGAGTGCCTGAGTCGGGGGCGGAGGCCCGGTGGCTTCCAGCATCGCGTCCCCGGAAGCAGTTCGATGCGCCGGGGTGCGATTCTCCGTTTTCACGCAGCCGGGCTTCGCGCGAGCGGTGACGCAGGCGTTCCGGCGCGCCCGGACGCCGTCCGTCGCCCTTCCTGGCCGAGCCTGTCCATCACAGCCGCCGCGCCCGCGGGCGCTCGAGGACCGCGCCCGTCGCCCATCCTTACGATCCGCACTTGACCCACCCCTTGCCGCAGGGAGTATCCTGCGCCGCATGTCCGAGCAGTCCGCCAAGCCCTACCTGGTCCGCGCCATCTGCGAGTGGTGCGCCGACAACGGCCTCACGCCCTACCTCGCCGTGCGCGTCAACCGCGAGACAAAGGTGCCCGCCGCCTACGTGAAGAACGGCGAGATCGTGCTCAACGTGAGCTCCGGCGCCACGCGGCGCCTCACGGTCGACAACGACTGGATCCAGTTCACCGCCCGCTTCAACGGCGTGTCGCAGGAAGTCTCGGTGCCGATGTCCGCCGTCGCGGGGATCTTCGCCAAGGAAACGGGCTACGGCTTCGCCTTCAACGTCGCGCAGGATCCGGCGGCTTCGCTCGCGGCCGCGACGGCGCCGGCCGAGGAGTCCCGCGCCCGGGCGGACGGCGAGGTCGACAAGACGCGGACGCGGCCCTCGCACCTTCAGGTGGTGAAGTAGCGAAGGGGCACGCGTGCGCGCCCGCCGCCGCGGCGGGCGCTAGAATGCCGGCCTGCGCCGGATTAGCTCAGTCGGTAGAGCAACCGCCTTGTAAGCGGTAGGTCATCCGTTCGATTCGGATATCCGGCACCACCGCCTCGCGGGCCTCGCCTCCCGTCGCCTCGCGAGCTTCGCGAGCCGCCGCCGATCGCCCGGGCTGAAGCGCACAACCGCGAATACGGGGGCGGTTGTCAAATTTGTCGACGTTTGCCCGCGCCCGTCCGTCGCTGGAGCGCACGCGGAGCTTTCCATTTCCGCGCGTGTGGCTAGAATCGGGAAGACTCTGCGCAAGCCGCGCGCGGGAGTCGTCGCAAGGGTCGTCATCCACGGAAACATCGCGGCGCGCCGAACGTTGATACCATGCGCAAGAGCGCGCGCCACCTCGAAACCTCGGACACTCCGACCTGGACCGCGCAACCGGCCGCCGGCGCAGCGCAGAGAATGCCGCTCATCCGCCTCACTCCGCACAAGGCGCGGGTCGTGATCGAGGACGGCGCCGAGATGATTCTCGTGCTCAAGGTGTCGCTGCACCGCACGGACTCGGTCGACCTCGCGAGCGGCGGACGCATGGGCGCGCTGACCGGCATGCTGCGCGTGCGCGAGCGCGGCGGCCTGCTGTCGCGCACCGACGCGAAGGTCAACGGCAAGCTCACGTTCGTGCCCGAGACCGTGTCGGGCAACAACCGCGCGCCCGCCGAGTTCCAGATCGACGTGCCGCTCGGCCCGCGCGAGTTCCGGGTGCTGCTCGACCTCGGCCGCGCGGGACGCCTGCCGCACAAGATCTTCGTGCAGGCCGGCGAGCGCACCGCGGTGGGGCCGCGCGGCCTCATCTACCGCTCGCGCAACGGCCGCACGTCGAAGTTCTGGGACAACGTGAACCACCGCCGGCTGCCGGTGACGAACGTCACGTTCGTCGTGCCCGTGGAGTCGGCCGGCCGGCCCGCGCAGCGCCCGCCGCGGCGCGACTTCGACGAGTTCGAGGACGAGCCGTACGAGGATCGCGACACGGACCGCGGCGAGTGGGAGGGCCGCGAGACGCGCCCGCGCGAGACGCGCTCGTACGCGTCGTCGGCACAGGTCGCCGAGCTCGCCGACGAGCTCATCGTCTACCAGGGCGAGACGCGGCACCTGCTCACTGCGCTGCTGATCGTCGTCGGCCTCACCGCCGCGATCATCGTCGTCGTCAGCGTCCTGCGCTTCCTGCGCTGAAGCCCCGGGGCCGGCGCCGCCGGCTGGTATCCTCGGCGTTCTCGACGCACACGGGGAGAGGGGCGTGAACCAGCTGGACTTTCGCGGCCGCACGGCGGTCGTCACCGGGGGTGCCGCGGGCATCGGTCTCGCGATCGCGCAGCGGCTCGCGCGCGAGGGCGCGCGCGTCGCGCTGTGGGACCGCGACGCGGCGGCGATGGCGCAGGCGAAGGCCGCGCACGGCTTCGCGCATGCGGAGGCGGTCGACGTCGCCGACTTCGCCGCCGTCGAGCGCGCGACCGCGGCGAGCGCCGCCGCGCTGGGGGGCGCGATCGACGTCCTCGTGTGCTCGGCGGGGATCGCAGGCCCGAACCACGTGACGTGGGAGTACCCGCTCGACGAGTGGCGCCGCGTGTTCGACGTCAACCTGCACGGCGTGTTCCACTGCAACCGCGCCGTGGTGCCGGTGATGCAGCGGCGCGACTACGGGCGCATCGTCAACATCGCGTCGATCGCCGGCAAGGAAGGCAACCCGACGGCATCGGCCTACAGCGCGTCGAAGGCCGCGGTGATCGGGCTGACCAAGAGCCTCGGCAAGGAGCTCGCCAAGACCGGCATCCGGGTCAACTGCGTGACCCCGGCGGCGGTGCGCACCGCGATCTTCGACCAGATCACGCAGGCGCACATCGACTTCATGCTCGCGAAGATCCCGATGGGGCGCTTCGGCACCGTCGACGAGATCGCGGCGATGGTGTGCTGGCTCGCCTCCGAGGAGTGCTCGTTCTCCACCGGCGCGGTGTTCGACCTCTCCGGCGGGCGCGCGACCTACTGATGGCGGCGCAAGGCAGCAGCGCAGCCGTGGGCTAGACTACCGGCCTGCCCACTCCGCCCGGTCCGGCCATGAAAAAGGCGCTCGGCGTCTTCCTCGCGCTCGTCGTGCTCGTCGCCGCCGGCGTGGTGTGGTTCGCGCTCTCCGCCGACTACAGCGAGGGTTTCCGCGTCGGCAAGGTCATCAAGCTCTCGAGCAAGGGCTACGTGTTCAAGACGTGGGAAGGCACGCTGGACTTCGGCTACCTGCAGACGGACCCCCAGGGGGGCGTGGCGACCCGCATCTGGGACTTCAGCGTCGCCCCCGGCGACGCCGCCGTGCGCACGGACATCGACGCCGCGATCGCGGGCGACTACAAGGTCAAGCTGCACTACCGCGAGAAGTACGTGAGGCTCTTCTGGCGCGGCGACACGAAGCACTTCGTGACGAAGGTCGAGCGCGCCAGCTGACGCGGGTGCCCCGCGCATGAGGGCCGCGGCGCGCAACGTCGCCCACCGGCTGGCCAGGACCGCGGGCGCGTGGCCGCGGCTGCCGGCGCTCGCGCAGGGCGCCGCCGTCCTCGCCGACTACGCGACGCTGGCGCGCCGCGCGGCACAGGGCGCGGCCGCGCTGCTGGCCGCGGGGCTTGCCCGCGGCGATCGCGTCGCGCTGGCGTCGCGCAACCACCCCGCCTACATCGAGGCGCTGTTCGCGTGCTGGTGGGCGGGGTTGTGCGCGGTGCCGGTCAACGCCAGGCTGCACCCGCGCGAGCTCGACTTCGTGCTCGCGGACAGCGGCGCCGCGCTGGCGCTCGTCGACGGCGAGTGGCTGGCCTCGCTCGGCAGCCCGGCCGCGGGCGCGCTGCGCGAGGTCGTGCGCCTCGACGGACCGCGGTGGGCGCGGCGCGTCGATGCGTGCGCGGCATTGCCGCTCGCGGAGGTGGCGGGCGACGACGCGGCGTGGCTCTTCTACACCAGCGGCACGACCGGCCGGCCGAAGGGCGTGACGCTCACCCACGCGAACCTCGACGCGATGACGCTCGCGTTCCTCGCCGACGTCGAGCCCGTCGTGCCGGGCGACGCGATCCTGCACCCGGCGCCGCTGTCGCACGGCTCCGGCCTCTACGTGCTGCCGCACGTCGCCCGCGGCGCGGTGAACGTCGTGCCCGAGTCGGGCGCCTTCGACGCGGACGAGATCGCCCGCCTCGTCGGCGCGTGGGACCGCTCGCTCTTCTTCGCCGCGCCGACGATGGTCAAGCGGCTGCGCGAGTCGTCCGCGATGGCGCGCCTGCCGCTTGCCCGCCTCAAGGCGATCGTGTTCGGCGGCGGGCCGATGTACGTCGCCGACCTCGAGGCGGCATTCGCCGCGTTCGGCCCGCGGCTCGCGCAGATCTACGGGCAGGGCGAGTCGCCGATGACGATCACGGCGATGGACCGCGCGTGCATCGCCGACGCGATCGCGCGCGGCGACGCCGCGCGGCTGGGATCGGTGGGCACGGCGCAGCTCGGCGTCGAGCTCGCGGTCGGCGGCCCGGACGACGCGGCGCTGCCCCCCGGGGCGATCGGCGAGGTGCTCGCGCGCGGCCCGAGCGTGATGCGCGGCTACTGGCGCAACGACGAGGCCACGGCGCGCACGCTCGCCGGCGGCTGGCTGCACACGGGCGACGTGGGGGTGCTCGACGCCGACGGCTTCCTGACGCTGAAGGACCGCTCGAAGGACCTCGTCATCAGCGGCGGCGCGAACGTCTACCCGCGCGAGGTCGAGGAGGCGCTGCTCGAGCACCCGGACGTCGCCGAGGCCGCCGTCCTCGGCCGTCCGCACCCGGACTGGGGCGAGGAGGTGGTGGCGTGCGTCGTGCCGCGGGCGGCGCTGCGCGACGATGCGGCGCGCCGCGCATTCGAGGCGGCGCTGGACGCGCATTGCCTCGGGCGCATCGCGCGGTTCAAGCGGCCGCGCGCGTACGTGTTCATCGACGAGCTGCCGAAGAACGCGACCGGCAAGGTGCTGAAGACCGAGCTGCGCGGGCGTGTCGCGCGCAGCCACGCGCCGTGAGCGCGGCGCGTGACGTTGCCTTCGTGTCCGGCGGCATGACGAAAGGCAGCAACTGGAACAGAAGCGTGCGCAAGGCGGGCATTCCGTCGTGCCGTTGCCGGCGAGCGCCCGACGGGCCGCCCCGAGGGCGCTCGCGCGATCCCCGGCTCGATGCAAGCGGCGCTACGCCGACGCTGCGGCATCCGCCGCGCTCCCGAGCGCGTCTTGCATCGACCGGCTAGCGTCGGCGGAGCAGCAGCGCGACGGCGGCGCCGGCGAGCGCGGTGGCGACGGCGAACGCGAACGCTCCGTTCGGGCCGTGGCGCTCGACCAGCGTGCCGGCGATCGCCATGCCGACCCCGATGCCGGTGACGATCGCCGTCGACGACCAGGTGAACGCCTCCGTCGCGTAGCGCGCGGGCGCGAGCGTCGAGATCAGCAGCGAGACGGTCGTCATCGCCGGCGCGATCAGCGCGCCCGCCGCGAACGCGAACGGGGCGAGCAGCCAGGGGCTGTCGACTGGCAGGTGCAGCGCAATCGGCACGGCCATCGCACCCATCAGCACGGCCAGCAGGCGCTTGAGCGGCGTGCGGATCGTCAGGCCGCCGTAGAGGAGCCCCGCGACCGCGCTGCCCGTGGAGTTGACGGCGATGAGCACCGGCCCCCAGCTGTCCGCGCCGGCGGCGCGGCCGAACGTCGGGTAGCCCACTTCCAGCGCGCCGAAGGTCATCGTCAGCGCGAAGGTGGCCGCGTAGACGACCAGCAGCGGCTTCGCGGAGAGCGGGCCGAGCCAGTGACGTTCGCCGCGCGGCTGCGGCTTCCACCACGACAGCGCGCCGGATGCGAAGAGCAGCGGCACGGCCGTAGACGTGACCGCCACCGCCACGGCCATCGCCGCCGTCGTCGAACCGAGGCCGACGGCGAGCGCGATCGCGAGCGGTCCCAGCGTGTAGGCGAGCTCGAGGATCACCGCGTCGAGCGCGAACGCGGTCTGCCGGACGGGACCTTCCTCGAGCCGCATGCGCCACAGCGTGCGGACCAGCACGGTGATGGGCGGCGCGAACGCGCCGAACGCGATCGCCGTGGCGAAGATCGCCGGGCGCGAGAGCCCGAGGCGGTCTGCGGCGAGCATCGTCGCCAGCGCGATCGGCGCGACCGTCCCGGTGACGAGCAGCACGCCCCGCGGCCCGCGCCTGTCGACCAGGCGGCCGACCAGCGGCGCGGCGACGGCGGTGGCGACGAGCTGGGCGCCGACCACGCTTCCCGCGAACGCGATCGACCCCGACAGCTCGCGCAGGTGCAGCAGCGTGGCGAGCCCCACGGTGCCGAGCGGCATGCGCATGACGAGCGAGAGCGCGGCGAAGCGCGCGGCGCCTGCGTGACGGAACAGGGCGCCGTAGCGCGCGATCAGCGAGCGCACGTCCGGCGCGGCGCGGCGCGCGCGCTCAATAGACGAGCGCGACGTTGGCCGGCTCGAGCCACTCGCGCAGGCGCTCGATCAGCGCGCCGTCCGGCGTCACCCGCCAGCTGTCCGCGAGGTCGACTTCTCCGGCCACGGCGTCGTTGGCGTAGAGGATCGTGACCGGGATCCCCTCCGCCCTGAAAGGGGCGAGGATCTCCGCGAGCTTCCTCGCGTCGGCGTTGCCGTTGCACGCGAGCTTCAGGCGCTTCGCCCAGCGCCGCCGCACGCCGTCGAGGTCGTACACGGCGTCGGCCATCACGCGCATGGCCTGCGCCTCGCCGTCGTCGCCGACGCGCTGCAGCACGCGTACCTCGACGACGACGAGCTGGTCCTCGCGCAGGAGCGTCCGCACCTGGTCGAGCACCTCGTTGTAGATCGTGACCTCGCACGTGCCCTTGCCGTCGTCGAGCGTCACGAAGGCCATCTTGCCGCGCCGGCCCGTCTGCACGCGGATCGCGGTCACGATGCCGGCGATCAGGAAACGCTCCTGGCGCGGCGCCACGCTGGCGAGCGAGCCGCGCACCAGCGGCGCGAGCTCGGCGGCGTAGGCGTGGAACGGGTGGCCGGAGAGGTAGAACCCCAGCGCGGACTTCTCGTGCGCGAGCCGCTCCGCGTCGGTCCACGGCCGCGCCGCGACGAGCGCGATCGCGGCTTCCCGCGCGTCCTCGCCGAACAGCGACACCTGGCCGGCGGCCGCCTCGGCCTTCTCGGCGGCGTCGATCGCAGCACCCACCGAGGCGAACAGCATCGGGCGCCGCGCGTCGATGGCGTCGAACGCGCCTGCCTTCACCAGCGCTTCGACGACGCGGCGGTTGACCAGGCGCTTGTCGACGCGGCGGCAGAAGTCGAAGAGGTCGCGGAACGGCCCGCCGCTCTCCCGCGCGGCGACCACCCCTGCGATCGCCTGCTCGCCGGTGCCCTTGATCCCGCCGAGGCCGTAGCGGATGGACTTCGCGTCCACCGGCTCGAAGCGCCAGGCCGACGCGTTGACGTCGGGCGGCAGGATCGCGAGCCCCAGCTCGACCGCGTCGGCGTACAGCGCGCGCACCTTGTCGGTGTCGTCCATCACCAGCGACATGTTCGCGGCCATGAACGCCGCCGGGTGGTGGACCTTGAGCCACGCGGTCTGGTAGGCGACGAGCGCGTACGCCGCCGAGTGCGACTTGTTGAAGCCGTACCCGGCGAACTTCTCCATCTGGTTGAAGAGCTCGGTGGCCTTCGGCTCCGGCACGCCGTTGCCCAGCGCCCCGGCGACGAAGATCTCGCGGTGCTGCGCCATCTCCTCGGGCTTCTTCTTGCCCATCGCCCGGCGCAGCAGGTCGGCGGCGCCCAGCGAGTAGCCGCCGATCACCTGCGCGATCTGCATCACCTGCTCCTGGTACACCATCACGCCGTACGTGGGGCCGAGGATGGGCACGAGGCGCGGGTCCAGGTACTCGACGCGCTGCCGCCCGTGCTTGCGGTCGACGTAGTCCGGGATCAGGTCCATCGGCCCCGGGCGGTAGAGCGCGTTGAGCGCGATGAGGTCCTCGAGCCGGTCGGGGCGCGCCTGCTTGAGCAGGTCGCGCATGCCGCGCGATTCGAACTGGAACACCGCGGAGGTCTGCCCCTGCTGGAACATCCGGTAGGTCGCCGCGTCGTCGAGCGGCAGCGACTCGAGGTCGAGCGTGCTCGCGGGGTCGAGCTTGCGGACGTAGGTGAGCGTCCAGTCGAGGATCGTGAGCGTCGTGAGGCCCAGGAAGTCGAACTTGACCAGCCCCACGGCCTCGACGTCGTCCTTGTCGAACTGCGACACCGGCGCGTCGGCGCCCGGCTGCACGAACAGCGGGCAGAAGTCGCTGATCTTCCCCGGCGCGATCAGCACGCCGCCGGCGTGCATGCCGACGTTGCGCGTCAGTCCCTCGAGCGACCCGGCGAGCTCGAGCAGCCCGCGCACCTCCTCCTCGTTGCGCTCGCGCTCGGCGAGCTGCGGCTCCATCTCGCGCGCCGCCGCGAGCGTGACCAGCTTGCCCGGCTGGAACGGGATCAGCTTGGCGATGCCGTCGACGAACCCGTAGGGCAGGTCGAGCACGCGGCCCACGTCGCGCACCGCCGCCCTCGCGGCCATCGTGCCGAACGTGGCGATCTGCGCGACGCTGTCGGCGCCGTAGCGCTTCCTCACGTAGTCGATGACGAGCTCGCGGCGGTCCTGGCAGAAGTCGATGTCGAAGTCCGGCATCGACACGCGCTCGGGATTGAGGAAGCGCTCGAACAGCAGCCCGTAGCGCAGCGGGTCGAGGTCCGTGATGCCGAGCGCGTAGGCGACCAGCGACCCGGCGCCCGAGCCGCGGCCCGGGCCCACCGGCACGCGGTTGCGCTTCGCCCAGTTGATGAAGTCGGCGACGATGAGGAAGTAGCCGGCGAAGCCCATCTTCGCGATCGTCGCGGCCTCGAACTCGACGCGCTCGTCGTACTCGGGCCGCCGCCGCGCGCGGTCGGCGGCATCGGGGAACAGCGCGACGAGGCGCGCCTCGAGGCCGCGGCGCGCCTCGTCGCGCAGGTGCTCGTCGATCGTCACGCCCGCGGGCGTGGGGAAGCGCGGCAGGTGCGGCTTGCCGAGCGGGATCACGAGGTTGCAGCGTTGCGCGATCGCGACGCTGTTCGCCAGCGCCTCGGGCAGGTCGGCGAAGCGCGCGGCCATCTCCGCCTGCGTCGTGAAGTGCTGCGCGGTCGTGAAGTGGCGCGGCCGGCGCGGGTCGGCGAGCAGGTGGCCCTCCGCGATCGACACGCGGGCCTCGTGCGCCCGGAAGTCCTCGGGGCGCAGGTACTGCACCGGGTGCGTGGCGACCAGCGGCAGCGCGAGGTCGGCGGCGAGCCCGGCAGTGGCCGCGACCAGCGCGTCGTCGTCGGGCCTGCCGGCGCGCTGCGCCTCGAGATAGTAGCGGCCGGGGAAGCGCGCGGCCCACTCGCGCGCTTGCTTCGCGGCGCCCGCGGCATTGCCCTGCGCCAGCGCCGCGCCGACGTCGCCGTCGCGCGCGCCGGAGAGCGCGATCAGGCCCTCCGTGCCCTCGTCGAACCACTCGCGCCTCAGCTCCGCCCGGCCGCGGTGCTGGTTGCCGCGGTAGGCCCGCGAGAGCCACTCGCACAGGCGCAGGTAGCCGTCGCGGCTCGCGCAAAGCAGGAGCGCGCGAAACGGAGCGTCGCGTTCGGCGTCGTGCGTGAGCCACACGTCGCAGCCGGCGATCGGCTTGATGCCGCGCGCGCGCGCCGCCCTGTAGAACTTGACCAGCCCGAAGACGTTGGCGAGGTCGGCGATCGCCAGCGCGGGCATCGCGTCGACCGCGGCAGCCTCGACAGCGTCGTCGATCCGCACCGTGCCGTCCGCGATCGAGAACTCGCTGTGCAGGCGCAGGTGGACGAAGGACGGATGGCTCAACGGTGGGGCCTCGGGCTCGCAGCGCGGCGGAGCGCGAGGGAACGCGCGGACGCCGCGTGTAGAATTCTACGCTTTGCGACGCCGGCTTCTCACGCCATGTCCCGATCCGTTGCCGCGCTCGCCGCCATGCTGCTGGCGGCGTGCGCGAGCGCGCCCCCGCCGGGCGTGACGCCGCCGCCCGCAGGCGCGCCGGCCCCGCAGGCGCCGCCGCTGCCGCGCACTGCGGAGCCTCCCCCGCCTCCGGTGAATCTCTCCGGCTTCCCGCTGCCCTATCGCCAGGGTTATGCCGACGGCTGCGCGAGCGCCAGGGGTGCCGAGCGCAAGGACGCGACGCGCTTCTCCGCCGACGGCAACTACCGCACGGGCTGGCAGGACGGGCTGTGGCAGTGCGGCAAGAAGAAGTAGCTCCCTACGCGCCGCGGCGAGCGGCACGCGCGCGACGCGTCGACCTGCGCGGCCTCGCGCACAACGTCCTCGAGTGGGGCCGCCCGGGCGCGCGCAAGCTCTTCCTGCTGCACGGCTGGATGGACGTCGCCGCGTCGTTCCAGTTCCTCGTCGACGAGCTCGCCGGCGACTGGCACGCGATCGCGCCGGACCTGCGCGGCTTCGGCGGCAGCGACTGGCAGCCGCAGGGCTACTGGTTCGCCGACTACGTCGCCGACCTCGAGTCGCTGCTCGACGCGTTCGCGCCCGGGGAGGCCGCGACGATCGTGGGCCACAGCCTCGGCGCGAACGTCGCGACGCACTACGCGGGCGTGCGTCCGGACCGCGTGGCGGCGTTCGTCGCGATCGACGGCTTCGGCATTCCTCCCGAGAACCCCGACGACGCGCCGCGCAAGTACGCGCAGTGGCTCGACGCGCTGCGCGAGCCGGCGGCGTTCGCTCCCTACGCGGACTTCGCCGCGGTCGCGGCGCGGTTGCGGCGCAACGACCCGCGGCTTTCCGCCGACAAGGCGGCGTTTCTCGCGCGGCACTGGGCGAAGGCGTGCGACGACGGCAAGGTGCGGCTCGCCTCCGATCCGCGGCACAAGCTGCCGTTCCCGCACGTCTACCGCCTCGAGGAGGTTTTCGCGGTGTGGCGCTGCATCCGCGCGCGCGCGCTGTGGATCGCCGCCGAAGACTCGCACATCCCGCGCTGGCTCGAGGGCCACCCGGAAGGCGAGGGCGCGACCGGCACGCTTGCCGGCGTCCGCGCGCGACTCGCGCACGTGCCGGGCGCGCAGCTGGTCACGATCGCGGACGCGGGCCACATGGTCCACCACGACCAGCCACGGGCCGTGGCGCGCGAAGTCGAGCGGTTCCTCGGGTGAGCCGCTGACGTGGGAGGCGTCCTGCTCGGCATCCGCAGCCGCCGCGGCGCCTACGTCGCGCTCGCGATCCTCACGCTGATCTGGGGGTCGAACTGGCTCGTGATGAAGACCGCGCTGGAGCAGGCGCACCCGGTCGTGCTCAACCTGCAGCGCACGTGGCTCGCCGTGGCCCTGCTGTTCGGCGTGATCCTGTGGCGGCGGCGGCTGCGCGTGCCGCGCGCGTGGTGGCCGGTCGTCGTCACCGGCTTCTTCCAGACGACGCTGAACTTCGGCGCGACGACGATGGCGCTCGCCGAGGGCGGCGCCGGCCGCACGTCGGTGCTCGTCTTCACGATGCCGTTCTGGACGCTGCTGATCGCGCGCTTCGTGCTGCACGAGCGCGTGCGCGGCGGGATGTGGACCGCGGTGGCGCTGGCCTTCGCCGGCGTCCTGCTGGTCGTCGAGCCGTGGCGCTGGGAAGGGCAGCTCGCCTCGAAGCTCTGGGCGGTGGCGTCGGGCTTCGGCTGGGCCGCGGGGACGGTCGCCAGCAAGCACTTCCAGCGCAAGCACGACCTCGACATGCTCGAGTTCATGGCCTGGCAGATGCTCGTCGGCGTGCTGCCGCTGACGCTGCTGCCGCTGGCCTTCGACTACCCGGCCACGCAGTGGAGCGCGGGCTACGTCGCGCTGGTGACGTGGACCGCCGCGGTGTCGACGGCGACCGGGTTCCTGCTGTGGATCGCCATCCTGCGCTACCTGCCGGCGGGGACCGCGTCGCTCAACATCTTCGCGGTCCCGGTGATCGCGCTGCTCCTGTCGATGACCGTGCTGGGCGAGCGGCTGACGGCGAGCGAGTGGTGGGGCATCGCGGCTATCGCCGCGGGGATCGCCACGCTCACCGTGGTTACGCTGCGCGCCACGCGGCGCGGCGACGCTGCCGTGCCGCCGCCCACGCCCCTCGAAGGCGGGTAGTGTCCCTGTGCAGGCGTGCGTCGGATCGCATTCGACCGTTTCGCCGATGCGCCCGCGAGACGCCACAGACCGTCATCGCCGGGTCCCGGCGCGGATCTCGATGATGGCGCCGACCGCCCGCGCGTGCTTCTGGATCGTCGTCAGCGTGGGTCGCGCGTGCACGCCGCTTTCAAGGCGTGACACGACGCTCCTGGTGCTCGGCATGCTGTCGGCGACATCCTGCTGCGTCATGCCCGCCGCCGCGCGGGCGGCGACAGGGTCGCCGACGGGCCCCTGCAACGTCCGGTCCGCAGCGAGCGCTCGCCCACGCCTTGCCCCCCGGCCCACTTCTCGACGTGAGTGGCCCGACGTTCCTCGCAAGTACGCGATCCTGGTCGTCCATTGCCGTGGTCCTTTTGCGGGGCAGGTAGCAAGAATGCCAACTCCCACCAGAACCCATGGCCATGAGCCATGCGGACGAGCCTGGACTCGATTTGGTGCCGTTGCGCGTGGGTTCGATCGCGGTACGGGGTTCGCAATTTCGCTAACACGACCGGAACCGCACACCAACGGGGAGGCTTCCCGTCCGCCCGGCGAATCCGTGCTGCCTTCACTGCCGCCGACGCAGGTGCTCGCTCGGCAATGACCTTGCTGCGCAGTGGCCGCGAGTTCCTGCACGACGAATCGCTCCGATGACCGGTCATGGCCGGTCCGCGGCTATCGATCCTGCCTACGAGCGACCGGATCTTCGTCGGTCGCAGTTCGACCCGAAGCTGCCGCATTGCTCAGATTTCAGCGAGCTGCCCCTTGCCCTCGCTCGCGGCCGCGTGCTTGAGCGCCCCCAGGAAGCGCGAGCGCAGCGCGTCGCTCATCAGCGCCCGCTTCACCGGCGTGAGGCGAAGAAACCCGCCGAGGCACGCACGTGCGAAGGCGTGGGTGAGGCTCGCCGGGTTGTCGAACAGCTGGTTCTGCAGCGTGCCGCGCTCGAGGCACTGCAGGATGATGCGCTCGAACGTCGTCTCCGGGTGCAGCACCCGCTGCGGGCGCTTGTGGAGCTTCATCGCGCCCGCCTTGCACGTGAGCGCGCACACGCCACAGCCGATACAGAGCTCCCGGTTGACCAGCGGGCGCCCGAACTTGCGGAACCGCGGCTCGGGGTCGGGGGCGCGGTCAATCGCCTCGATCGGGCATTTGCGGGTGCAGATGCCGCAACCGGTGCAGTGATCGCGGTCAGGCTCGGCGATGTAGCTCGATGTCACCACCGCGTTGGGATAGCCGTGGCGGCTGATGCCGCGCAGCACATTGCAGCAGCAGCCGCAGCAGTGGCACATGAAGCCCGGCTTGCGCTGCACGTTGTCGGCGTTCAGCACGAGGCCGAGGTCGCGCGAGCGGGCGAGGTTGTCCAGCATCTCGGCCTTCGAGACCTCGCGCGCGAGCCCGTTGCGCACCATGAATCCCACCGACGTCGCCCCGAACGTCGAGCAGGTGTCGAGCGGCACCTTGCAGGTGCGCCCGCCGACGTGCTCATGTTCGTGCCGGCACGAGCAGATGCCGATGGCGAACCGATCGGCATTGTCGATGATCGTGGCAGCCTTCTCGTAGTCGAGCACCTCGACGTAATCCTCGGCGGCGATCGAGCCGTCGTGCGGCACGGCGCGCATCAGCGACACCTTCTGGCCGTCGCCGAAGTTCGCGCGGTAGAGGCCGCCTTCCTCGAGGTACTCGCGGAACAGGCGCGCCCAGCGGTCGTAGGGCAGCGCGCCGCCGGTGCGCATCATCGTGAACTCGAAGATGCCGATCACCATCGGCGACGGCGCGTAGTAGTACGCGCCGCCGGCCTCGACGTCCATCACCAGGCCGCGCGGGCACAGGCTCTCGAGCTGGCGCTCGAGCGTTGCGCGCGGAATCCCCGTCACTCGCTCTAGCCGGCCGATGCGCGAAAAGCCCCAAGGCATCGCGGCGACCAGACGGGCGTCGTCCTCCGAGTAGAGCTCGCGCAGCAGCGCCTCGAGCTTGTCGCTCCAGGGCGCCCGCGCCGTCAGGCCGTCAATCTTCCGACCGAGCGCCCGGTAGACGTCCTTGCCGACTAGATGACCCATGCCCACACCGTCTGCGGCAACGCAGCCACATCCATGGTGATCCTAGGCCAGTGAACGGCCCCTTCCTTGACGTGGCGCAACGGATAACGGCCAGCAAATCCAACGCCCCTGTTGCGTCCTCGGGGGCGGTGTAACACGTCTCCACCTGCCCGGGCCGACGGGGAACTGGGGGAACGCGGGGGCGCTGTGCCGGCGGCCAACGTATCCACCAGCCTCGTCACGGGGGCTCCTGCTGAGGTCGTGTCCGGTGGGCCATGCACCAGTGGCGCGCATTGCCTCGCCACAGGCTGAGCGCCGGTAGCCTCCGCCGGGTCGCGGTCGAATTCCGCACTCTTCCGCAAGCTGCCCGCGGTTTGCCACGACATCTGGCGTGGCTTGTCCCAGGATGTAGTCGTGCAATCGCCTCCTGGAAGCCAATGAACCGCATCCTCCTTGCGAGCCTCCTTGCCGCCCTTTCGGTGTCGACGTCGGCGCTGGCCGCGGATCCCGTTGCCACCGCGGTGATTCAACCCGGTCGCTCATTTCCTGGCGGCACCCTGCCTTCGACGGGCGCCTGGCAGGCGCTGGTGTGCAAGGTCCGCGACTGCGAGATCCGCGATGTCGACGTCACCGTGTCCGGGACCTCGATGCCCAACATCCTCGAGGAACAGGAGCCGGTCGATGTCCTGGGACTGCCGACGTTCGCCGACGGCGAGGCAGCCATCGCCTGGTTCCAGGGGCTCAATCTTCCCGCCGGGCCGGTCTCGACGGCCCATCGACACTTTCGTTCGGACGATGCGTTCGAGGGCAAGCAGGTGCGCACGCTGCGCCGCACCGGCCAGTGGCTATTCCCTCAAAGCGATGTGAAGGTGTCGTGGGTGCAAACGCCCGACGGCTACAGGCGTTATCACCTGGCCTCGGGCAATGCCAAGCAGTTCCTCTTCCAGGTCGAGCGTGAAGGGCACTACGGTGGCGATACCACGCCGACGATCCACTGGGCCGGCGACCTCGATGGCGATGGCCGCCTCGACTTCCTGGTCGACATCCCGGACGACAACTGCGGATACGACGAGCGCGTCTACCTCAGCCGCAACGCGGGCCCCGGCAAGATCGTCCGGAAGGCGGGACAGGTCGCCGGCCACGAAGCAGCCTGCGGTTGCTAAGGGGGTTGTGCGCGAGCCTTGCTGGCGCACAACCATACCCTGGCTTCCAGGACCGGGCGCCGCGCTGGAGGGTTGAGGAATGCGATCGTTGGTTGCCGTGTCACGGAGCGCGATCGCGCCTTCCAGGGCCGCGGCTTCCTCGGCCTCGGCGAGCGAGGTTGCCTCCCGACCCTCTGCTGCCTGTCATCGTCTATGAAGGCGGACGCTGGCGGATTCCCCGAACCACTTACTTCGGTCACTCGTGGCGAAGGCCAGACTGCATTGCATGTGATCGTTCGTCTAGCGTTTGCTGTGGTGTGCAACGAGAAGGATTCCCGTAGCTGCCGGTGCTTCCCCGCACTGATTGCCGGTGACATCCATTCCGCCGTCCGCGCCGCCTGAGCAGGGCGATGCCGACCCGATCTCGATCTTTGCAGTTTCCACAGGCACGCTGGGCAGTGCCGCGGCCTTTGCCATCCGGCTTGCGGGCTCCGCGACGACGGTCTGCGTCGAAGGTGGGCCCGACATCTTCTCGGAACCAATCAAGGTGCGCGCCGCCGCGACCGATGGCTGAACGCCGCCTAACTTTGCGGCTTGTGCCGACCGGGTGATCCCCGATCCGGCTTTGTAGGCCGCGACATCGGTCGGCGTGCTGCACTGGTTGCCGGTGGCGTCGGTGCCCCCGTCGTTGCCACCCGAACATACTTGGGCATGCAACGGTCCGGCCAAGACTCCGGCCAAATATAGTATCGGAACAATGTTCATGCAAATCTCCTAGATCCAGTCTGATAGGGCGACCCAACTCCAAAATGATTGAGGCCGGGATTGGTTTCACTGCCTGTGGGTGGTGGCACGCACATCATGCGGGTGGTGATCGTCTCCCCGTGAGCCACTGCGGCAGCGGCGCTGCGTGCAGCAACTGCGGAGAACGACGAAACTCGCTTCATAACCGCACCTCCGCTAGCAGGTTGCCCTTGGCAAGCAGAGAGACGGTAATCAACGCAAGCGCAAGTGCAGCAACCGGCCTGCGAATGCGCAACATGAATGGGTTCCCCGATAGATGATCTTGTCGACAGGATTAGTCTGCGCGTCGCACGCAGGACCCTGTCGTGGCGCAATGCGCCTAGTTCTCGGGGTGGAGCGCCAAGACCTGTGGTTACTTGACGCGTGATTGAGCTTATAGGCTCATTTCCCCGAAGACGCAATGAGAACTATCGCGGCGCTGGCGTATTCACGACAACACCAGTTCAAGTATCCGTGGCGATCACCAGCGCCATACGCCCGCTGCTGGCGAAGTCGAGTGGCTGGATCGGCCAAGCGTTGCCCGCGATCGACCGCTTCGGGGATAGAGGCGCTACGACCGGATCTGGCCGGTACCGCCCACTGGCACTGCGAGTCGGCCGTCAGTCGGCCGCGAGCGGCGCGCTGCCGGTTGCCGCGAGGTCGGCCTCGAGCTGGCTCTCGAGCTCGCGTGCCAGCGGCACGGCGGACGCCGGGAGCGGCGGCTCGTCGCCCGTCTGTGCGTCGGCCTCGGCTCGCGCCTGTGCATGGGCGCCGCGCACCTTCGACTCCTCGACGAAGTCCTGCTCGATGGTCTCGAGCACGGCGCCGGCCACGCGACGCAGCGCGATCAGGTCGTTGTACGCGTTCATCGTGAACCCGCGGCGCTCGCCGCCGCGGTTGTCGAACAGGAGGCGGTCGAGCAGGCGGCTGCACTCGTGCGTTCCCCAGGCCAGCGTCAATTCGCGCAGGATGCGCGGGAAGGCCTCCAGTCCCGGCTCGCGCCTGTCGGGAGGATAGCGTTCCCAATCCGGCGTGCAGACGTTGCAGCGCCGGTGGAACTCCACGGCCGCTTCGCGAAACGCCGCCTCGCGGCCGTGCGTGCGGCACAGGTCGAGCAGCATCACCCACGCCGCCGGCATCGGCCGCGGCTCCGCGTCGAGGTGCCGCCGCAGCACCCCGATCGCGAGGTCGACGTGCTCCAGCGCGAGGCACGCGTGCGCGCCCGGGCTCGCAGCGGCGGGATCGGGGCACGTCGCGTCCTCGGGGCGCAGCGGCGCATGCCGGGGCGGCGCCACGACGGGCGATCGCGGACGTCGGACGCGGAACACCGCGGGGAGATCGGTGCCGGCGGCGTTGCGCTTGCGCGCGCGGCGGGCAAAAAGGCGCGAAGGCATGAGTGTCCTGCGTGGGGGATCGCGCAGCGTGGCGCAAGAAGCGTGCGGGCAGCGACGAGCGGCAGGCCGGGTCGGCTAAACTGCTGATTCCCGGCGCGCCGACGCCGTCGCGCGAGCTCGCCGCACCGTTTGTCCTGCAGCGCGCGTTGCGCAGCGCGGTGCGCGCTCCGGCACAACATGCGCACACCTTGCGTCGCTCCCGTACGCTTCCCCTTGTCGCGCACAGCCTGCCCGGTGTGACGCGACCATGACGACCGGCCCGCGCGCCATCGGCGCGCCCGCGTTGTTCGCGGCGTGCACGCTCATCTGGGGCTCCACGTGGCTCGCGATCAAGTTCCAGCTCGGCACGGTCGCGCCCGGCGTGTCGGTGGCGTATCGCTTCGCGCTCGCGGCGGCGCTGCTCGCCGCGTGGTGTCTCGCGACGGGCCGATCCCTGGCGTTTCCCCGGCGCACGCACGCGTGGCTCGCCGCGCAGGGCCTGACGATGTTCGGCCTCAACTACGTCGCGGTGTACGAGGCGGAGCGCCACGTCGCATCGGGGCTGGTGGCCGTCGTGTTCTCGACCATCGTGTTCATGACGCCGTTCGGCGCGCGGCTCGCCTTCGGCATGCCGGTGACGGCGCGCACGCTCGTCGGCGCGGTGCTCGGCGTGACCGGCGTGGCGCTGCTGTTCCTGCCGGAGGTCGATCTCTCGCGCGGTGATCCCGCGCTCGCGATCGGCGTGGCATGGGCGTTCGCCGCAACCACGATCGCGGCGGTCGGCAACGTCGTGTCGATGCGCTTGCAGCGCGACGGCGTGGAGGTGCTGCCCGGCGCCGCGTGGGGAATGGCCTACGGCGCGCTCGTCGCGGCGGCGGCGGCCGTCCTGCGGGGCGACGCGTGGGCCTTCGACGCGCGGCTGCCGTACGTCGCCTCGCTCGTCTACCTCGCCGTGGTCGGCAGCGTCGCGGCGTTCGCGGCCTACCTCACGCTGCTCGCGCGCGTGGGGCCCGGGCCGACGAGCTTCATCGGCATCGCGACGCCGGTGCTCGCGATGCTGCTTTCGACCTTCTTCGAGTCGTACCGCTGGACCTGGATCGCGGTCGCCGGCGTCGCGCTCGCAGTCGCGGGCAACGCGATCGCGCTCGCCGCGCGCCGGCCGCGCGCGGCTACTCGAACGTGAGCCGCGCCTCGGCGATCAGCCGGCGCCAGCCGGCGAGGTCGCGCTCGATCAGCGCGCCCAGGCGCTCGGGCGCGCCGGGGACGAGCTCGGCGCCCTCGCGCTCGAGGCGCGCCTTGACGTCGGGCTGCGCTAGCACCTTCTGCACGGCGGCGTTGAGCTTCGCGACCGCGTCGCGCGGCGTGCCCACCGGCGCGACGATGCCCCAGTAGTTGACCACGTTCGCGTCCGGCACGCCCTGCTCCTGCCAGCTCGGCACGTCGGGCAGCTGCGCGATGCGCCGCTCGCCCGTGACCGCGAGCACGCGCACGCGCTTCTCGGCGGCGAGCGGCAGCGTCGCCGGGATCGACGCCGTCATCGCCTGCAGCTGGCCGCCGAGCAGGTCCTTGGTCGCATCCGCGATGCCGCGGTAGGGCACGTGCGCGACGTCGGTGCCGGTGCGCGCCTTGAACAGTTCGAGGGCGAGGTGGTTGACGCTGCCCGGGCCCGCGGAGCCGTAGTTGAGCTTGCCGGGGTTGCGCCGCGCGTATTCGACGAACTCGCGCATCGTCGCCGCCGGCACGTCGGGGTGGACGACGAACGCCAGCGGCCCCACCGCGATCGGCGCGACCGGCACGAACTGCTGCACCGGGTCGTAGCCCGCTTGCTTCGACGCCGCCGCGACGGTGGTGAACGGCGAGGCGACGAACAGCAGCGTGTAGCCGTCGGGATCGGCCTTCGCGACCTCGGCCGCGCCGATCGCGCCGCCGGCGCCCGTCCTGTTCTCGACGACGATCGTTGCGGCCATCGATTCCGAGAGCTTCTGTGCGACGAATCGCGCCACGGTGTCGGTGCCCGCGCCCGGCGGGAAGGGCACGACGAGGCGGATGGGCCTGGCGGGCCAGGCCTGCGCGAGCGCAGCGGGAGCGGCTGCAAGCGCGCCAATGCCAGCGAGCGCGGCGACGAGCAGGCGCCGAAGAGAGTTCATGCGTTCAATCCTCGTTGGAGGGGCGACACGTCCGGGCGCCCTCACCCCGACCCTCTCCCGCAAGCGGGAGAGGGGACGCTGCCCGGGCGTGCGCCAGCGCGGCTGCGTTGCCGCGCCCCTCGCCGACACGCAGGAAGGGGAAACGCGGCTCCCTCTCCCCCGCACACGGGGGAGAGCGGAAACGCGACTCCCTCTCCCCCGGACACGGGGGAGAGGGTTGGGGTGAGGGCGGGCGTGAGCTTCATCGCCGGTCAGCGCCGGTGTCGTGCTTCGGTCCGACGCACCTGATCTCAATCCTCGTTGTGCTTGGGCACTACGTCCACGTTGTCGATCAGGCGGGTATTGCCGAGCTTCGCGGCCGCGAGCACGATCAGCAGGTTCGGGTGGTCGTAGCCCTCGGGGTGCGGAATGCGCAGCGCGAGCCCGTGGCGCACCGCGACGTAGTCGACGCTCCAGCCGTTGCGGGCGAGCTCGGCGCGGCCGGCGACCTCCAGGTTCGCGTAGTCGGTGCGCCCGCCGGCGATCTCGTCGGCGATCCAGCGCAGCGTGCGGTACATCCGCGGCGCCTCCTTGCGCTCGTCGGCCGTCAGGTAGCCGTTGCGCGACGACAGCGCGAGCCCGTCGTCCGCGCGCACGGTCTCGGCCGCGACGATCTGGATCGGCATGTTGAACTGCTGGACCATGCCGCGCACGATCTTGAGCTGCTGGCGGTCCTTCTTGCCGAACACGGCGATGTCGGGCTGCACGAGGTTGAACAGCTTGAGCACGACCGTGCACACGCCGTCGAAGAACCCCGGCCGGAACGCGCCCTCGAGCTCGGTGGCGAGCGGCGGCGGCTGCACGCGGTAGACCTGCGGCGTCGGGTACATCTCCTGCTCGTCGGGCGCGAACAGCACGTCGACGCCGCGCCGCTCGAGTCCCTCGCGGTCCGCCTCGAACGTGCGCGGGTAGCGGTCGAAGTCCTCGTTCGGGCCGAACTGCAGGCGGTTGACGAAGATGCTCGTCACCACGCAGTCGCCGCGCTCGCGCGCGATGTCCACCAGCGAGAGGTGGCCGCGGTGCAGGTTGCCCATCGTGGGCACGAACGCCACGCGCTCGAAGCGCTCGAGGTGCCTGGCGAGCTCGGCTTGCGATTGGCAGATCTGCATGCGGCCTCCCTGGACGCGGACGTCAGAAGCAGTGCTCGGGCGCGGGGAACGACCCGTCGCGCACCGCGGCGACGTAGGCGGCGAGCGCCGCCTCGATCGACGCGTGGCCGGGCAGGAAGTTGCGCACGAAGCGCGCGGCCTTGCCGGGCTGGATGCCGAGCGCGTCGTAGATCACGAGCACCTGGCCCGCGCACTCCGGCCCCGCGCCGATGCCGATGGTGGGCACCCCGGCTTCGCGCGTCAGCCGCGCGCCGAGCGCGCGGGGCACGCACTCCACCACGAGCAGCGCGCAGCCCGCGGCGGCAAGCGCCTTCGCGTCGGCGACGATCGCCTCGGCCGCCGCGTCGGACTTGCCCTGCACGCGGAAGCCGCCGAGCGTGTTCACCGACTGCGGCGTGAGCCCCACGTGGCCGCACACCGGCACGCCGCGGCGGACGAGGTACTCGACGGTGGGCGCCATCCACGCGCCGCCCTCGACCTTCACCATCTGGGCGCCGGCCTGCAGCGCCGCGACGGCTGCAGCATAGGCGTCCTCGGCGCGGCCCTGGAACGTGCCGAACGGCAGGTCGGCGATGACGAGCGGCCGCGCGCAGCCCGCCGCCACGCAGCGCGTGTGGTAGAGCGCGTCGGCGAGCGTGACCGGCACGGTCGTCGCGTGGCCCTGGACGACCATGCCCAGCGAGTCGCCGACGAGCAGCACGTCCACGCCGGCGCGCTCGGCCAGACGCGCGAAGCTCGCGTCGTAGGCGGTGAGCATCGCGATGCGCGTGCCCGCCGCAGCCATCTTCGCGAGGTCGGCCGTGGTCAGGCGCGCCGGCGGCGCGGTGGGCGCGGAGTACGGCGCGGAAGTCATGTCAGTGGCGCCGGGCCGTCCCAAGCCACTGACCCGCCGGCCTCCGCGTGCGGTCGCGAGTCGCGGCCGTCCGCGCGTCGGCCGGCGCGGCGATTCGCCTTGGCGTCGATCCCCGTGCGCTCCGCGTCACGGGGCCCCTCGCCGCTGGGCGAACGCCGCTCCCCCGGGGAGGCAGCGAACGCAGTGAGCGTGGGGGTCGTTAATCTAGGCGTTGCCAAGGTTGAAGAACTCCCGCTGGCCGCGCATCGCGTCGATTCGCCCGACGAGCAGCGCGAAGTGGTCCGGGTTGTCGACGAAGTTGAGCCGCTCGCTGTTGACGATCATCAGCGGCGCCTCGTCGTACTGGTAGAAGAAGCGCGCGTAGGCCTCGGCGAGCCGCGCGAGGTAGGACTCCGGCATCTCCCGCTCGCTCTCCACGCCGCGGCGGTGCACGCGCTCGACGAGCGTGGCGACCGGCGCCTGCAGGTAGACGACGAGGTCGGGCACCGGCACCTGGGGCTTCAGGTGCGCGTAGATCTTCTCGTAGAGCGCGAACTCGTCGTCGGTCAGGTTGAGGCGCGCGAACAGCGGGTCCTTGTCGAACAGGAAGTCCGCGACCGTGGCGCGCCCGAACATGTCGAGCTGGGCGAGCCCGCGCAGCTGGTCGACGCGCTGGAACAGGAAGTTGAGCTGCGCCGGCAGCGCGTAGCGCGCCATGTCCGCGTAGAAGCGCGCGAGGAACGGGTTGTCCTCGGGCAGCTCGAGCAGGACGTCGGCGCCCATGTGCTGCGCGAGCGCGCGCGCGAGGCTGGTCTTGCCAGCGCCGATCGGCCCTTCGACGACGACGTAGCGGCAGCCTGCGAGTTGCATCAGCGGTAGCGCGGGTGGCTGCGGGTGCGGGCGATGCGCTGTCCGGCGACCTGGCGGGCGAGCGCTGCGGCCACGCCCCGGCCCGGCACCCGCGCGGCCGGCGCGATGTCCGCCAGCGGCCGCAGGACGAAGGCCCGCTCGTGCATGCGCGGGTGCGGCAGCGAGAGCTCGCGCGTGGCCTTCCGCAGGC
>JAOUIA010000081.1 GCA_029884335.1 Betaproteobacteria bacterium | reverse complement strand
GTGGCCCGAAGCACCTCACATGTTGCTGTTTTTACGCGATTTTTCTCCTGGCCGCGAGTCAGAGGACCATCAGGTGGCGAGGCTGGGCGCCCGCCACGGCGGCGCGGGGGACGGTCCCGTCGAACGTGACGAAGCGCCCGCCGCGCCGCACGGCCAGGGCCAGCAGGTAGAGGTCCGCGAGGCGGCGGGGACCGTGGACGCGCGCCGGGTCCACCACGCGGGCGTCCAGGAGGCTCAAGTCGTCGGGCCAGAACTCGTGCTCCGGTCGCGCGCAGGCCTCCGCCAGCCGCTCGATCACCGCGGCGGCGGGGAGCGGGTTCGGGTAGCCGGGGTGCGACATCGTGCGCACGCAGCCGTTCTGCGTGATCGGGCACGACGCCCAGCCCTGCGCCGCGTGCCCGCCCAGCCACCGCGCGGCGCGGGCGTGCTGCGAGTGGTCGGCGTCGAGCAGCGCGACCAGGACGTTCACGTCGAGCAGCGAACGCATCGCGGACCGTTCAGGCCGTGGACGCGTCGTCGTCCAGCAGGCGGTCGACGCGTTCGTTGGTCACCAGGGCGCCCCGGCGCGGGAACGGCCGGAAACCGGCGACGCCGGGCAGGTCCGCCGCCGCCGCGCCCGCCGGAGGGGCGTTCAGCCCGGCACGCGCAAGGCGGGAAATCGTCTCGCCCAGCGTTGCCCGGTCCCGGCGGGCGACCTCCTTCGCGGCTTCGAGGACATCTTCATCGATGTCGAGTGTGGTGCGCATGCATCTGATGCTCGCGCATCACATGGCTTCCGTCAAGCGACCGCAAAGCAAACGGGCCGGCATCGCTGCCGGCCCGTTTGTGGGTGCTTGCTCACCGGCCTGCGCCGGCCCCGCCTGCTCCGTCACGCAGCGTCGGCGGGCATTTCGCCGGCGGCCGCGACCGGCACCGCCTCCTCCGCGCCCGCCGGCGCGGGAATGAGCTCCCCGCCCAGCGTCATCGCCTCGCCGCTGCCGCCGGCCTTGGCACGCCGGCGCGCGTTGTGGTGCGCGAGCCCCGTGCCCGCCGGGATGAGCCGCCCGACGATCACGTTCTCCTTGAGGCCCCGCAACTCGTCCTTCTTGCCCATGATCGCGGCCTCGGTGAGCACGCGCGTGGTCTCCTGGAACGAAGCCGCCGAGATGAACGAGTCGGTCGACAGCGACGCCTTGGTGATGCCGAGCAGCATGTGCTCGTAGGTCGCGCCCTTCTTGTCCGCGGCCGTCACCTTGTCGTTCTCGTCGAGGAGGTCCGAGCGCTCCGCCTGCTCGCCGACGATGAAGCGCGTGTCGCCGGGATCGGTCACCTGCACGCGCCGCAGCATCTGGCGCACGATCACCTCGATGTGCTTGTCGTTGATCTTGACGCCCTGCAGCCGGTAGACGTCCTGCACCTCGTCGGTGATGTAGCGCGCCAGCGCCTCCACGCCGAGCAGGCGCAGGATGTCGTGCGGGTCGGCCGGGCCGTCGACGATCATCTCGCCCTTGTTCACCACCTGCCCGTCGTGCACGGTGACGTGCTTGTCCTTCGGGATGAGGAACTCGTGCGCGACGTTGTCGAGGTCGGTGATCACCAGGCGCTGCTTGCCCTTCGTGTCCTTGCCGAACGACACCGTGCCGGTCACCTCCGCCAGCATGCCGGCGTCCTTCGGCGAGCGCGCCTCGAACAGCTCCGCGACGCGCGGCAGGCCGCCCGTGATGTCGCGCGTCTTCGACGTCTCCTGCGGGATGCGCGCGAGCACCTCGCCCACGCTCGCCTGCTGCCCGTCCTTCACCGTGATGATCGAGCCGACCTGGAACGTGATGTTCACCGGCGCGTCCGACCCGACGAGCCGGATCTCCTCGCCCTTTGCGTCGAGCAGCTTCACCTGCGGCCGCACGCCCTTCGCCGCGCCGCTGCCGGTGCGCCGCTTCGGGTCGATGACCACCAGCGTGGCGAGGCCGGTCACCTCGTCGACCTGCTTGGCCACCGTCACGCCTTCCTCGACGTGCTCGAACTTCACGGTGCCCGCGTACTCGGTGATGATCGGCCGCGCCGTGGCGTCCCACGTCGCCAGCACCTTGCCGGCCTTGACGACGTCGCCGTCCTTCGCCTGCAGCGTGGCGCCGTACGGCACCTTGTGGCGCTCGCGCTCGCGGCCGGCGTCGTCGTGGATCGTGATCTCGCCGGAGCGCCCGATCGCCACCAGCTCGCCCTTCGCGTTGCTGACGTAGCGCATCAGCGGGGAGAAGCGCACGGTGCCGGCCGACTTCGACTCGACCTGCGAGGCCGAGGCGGTCCGCGACGCCGCGCCGCCGATGTGGAACGTGCGCATCGTCAGCTGCGTCCCCGGCTCGCCGATCGACTGCGCGGCGATCACGCCGACCGCCTCGCCGACGTTGACGAGGTGCCCGCGGCCGAGGTCGCGGCCGTAGCACTTCCCGCACAGGCCGTAGCGCGTGTCGCAGGTGAGCGGCGTGCGCACGCGCACCTCGTCGATGCCCAGCGCCTCGATCTGCTCGACCTCGTCCTCGCCGAGCAGCGTGCCCTGCTCGTAGAGCGTCGCCTGCGACTCCGGGTTCACGACGTCGGCCGCGGCCACGCGGCCGAGGATGCGCTCGCGCAGCGGCTCGACCACCTCGCCGCCCTCGACGAGCGCCTTCATCGCCACGCCGTTGCGGGTCCCGCAGTCCTCCTGGGTGACGACGAGGTCCTGCGTGACGTCGACCAGGCGCCGCGTGAGGTAGCCCGAGTTCGCGGTCTTGAGCGCGGTGTCGGCCAGGCCCTTGCGCGCGCCGTGCGTGCTGATGAAGTACTGCAGCACGTTGAGGCCCTCGCGGAAGTTCGCCGTGATCGGCGTCTCGATGATCGAGCCGTCCGGCTTCGCCATCAGGCCGCGCATGCCGGCGAGCTGCCGGATCTGCGCCGCCGAGCCGCGCGCGCCGGAGTCGGCCATCATGAAGATCGAGTTGAACGACTCCTGCTTGACCTTCTGGCCCTTGCTGTCCGTCGCCTCCTCGGAGCCGAGCTGCGCCATCATCGCCTTGGCGATCTCGTCGCCGGCGCGGCCCCAGATGTCGACGACCTTGTTGTAGCGCTCGCCCTGCGTCACGAGGCCCGAGGTGTACTGCGCCTCGATCTCCTTCACCTCCTTCTCGGCCTTCTCGATGATCGCGTGCTTCTCCGGCGGCACCAGCATGTCGTCGGCGGCGAAGCTGATGCCGCCGCGCGTGGCGAGCCCGTAGCCGGCCTGCATCAGCTTGTCGGCGAAAATCACCGTCTCGCGCAGGCTGCAGCGGCGGAAGCTCGCGTTGATGAGGCGCGAGATCTCCTTCTTCTTGAGCGGCTTGTTGATGAACGAGAACGCCAGCCCCGTGGGAAGGATCTCGGAGAGCAGCGCGCGCCCGACGGTGGTGTCGTAGCGCGTGACCTTCTCGACGCGCTCGCCGTTGCGCCGCTCGCCCTCGCGGATGCGCACGGCGATGCGCGCGTGCAGCTCGACCTGCTTCGACTCGTAGGCGCGCGCCACCTCGGCGACGTCGGCGAACGCCATGCCCTCGCCGGCGGCCCCGACCTTCTCGCGCGTCGCGTAGTAGAGGCCGAGCACGATGTCCTGCGACGGCACGATCGACGGCTCGCCGTTGGAGGGCATCAGCACGTTGTTGCTGGCGAGCATCAGCGTGCGCGCCTCCATCTGCGCCTCGAGCGACAGCGGGACGTGCACGGCCATCTGGTCGCCGTCGAAGTCGGCGTTGAACGCCGTGCAGACGAGCGGGTGCAGCTGGATCGCCTTGCCCTCGATCAGCACGGGCTCGAACGCCTGGATGCCCAGGCGGTGCAGCGTCGGCGCGCGGTTGAGCAGCACCGGGTGCTCGCGGATCACCTCCTCGAGGATGTCCCAGACGATCGGCTCCTGGCCCTCGACCATCTTCTTCGCGGCCTTGATCGTGGTGGCGAGCCCCATCGTCTCCAGCTTGTTGAAGATGAAGGGCTTGAAGAGCTCGAGCGCCATCAGCTTCGGCAGCCCGCACTGGTGCAGCTTGAGCTGCGGGCCGACGACGATCACCGAGCGACCCGAGTAGTCGACGCGCTTGCCGAGCAGGTTCTGGCGGAAGCGGCCGCCCTTGCCCTTGATCATGTCGGCCAGCGACTTGAGCGGCCGCTTGTTGGCGCCGGTCATCGCCTTGCCGCGGCGGCCGTTGTCGAGCAGCGAGTCGACCGCCTCCTGCAGCATCCGCTTCTCGTTGCGCACGATGATGTCGGGCGCCTTGAGCTCGAGCAGGCGCTTGAGGCGGTTGTTGCGGTTGATGACGCGGCGGTAGAGGTCGTTGAGGTCCGAGGTCGCGAAGCGGCCGCCGTCCAGCGGCACCAGCGGGCGCAGCTCGGGCGGCAGCACCGGCAGCACCTCGAGGATCATCCACTCGGGCTTGATGCCCGACTTGTGGAACGCCTCGAGCACCTTGAGGCGCTTGGCGATCTTCTTGATCTTGGTGTCGGAGCCCGTCGTCTCGAGCTCCTTGCGCAGCTTGTCGATCTCGTGGGGCACGTCGAGGCTCTTCAGGAGCTCGCGGATGCCCTCCGCGCCCATCGTCGCCTGGAAGTCGTCGCCGTGCTGCTCGAGCTTCGCGAGGTAGTCGTCCTCGGTCAGCAGCTGAGCGCGGTTGAGCGGCGTGAGCCCCGGGTCGGTGACGACGTACGCCTCGAAGTACAGCACGCGCTCGATGTCGCGCAGCGTCATGTCGAGCACCATGCCCATGCGCGAGGGCAGGCTCTTCAGGAACCAGATGTGCGCGACCGGCGAGGCCAGCTCGATGTGGCCCATGCGCTCGCGGCGCACCTTGGCGAGCGTCACCTCGACGCCGCACTTCTCGCAGATCACGCCGCGGTGCTTGAGGCGCTTGTACTTGCCGCACAGGCACTCGTAGTCCTTGACCGGCCCGAAGATCTTCGCGCAGAAGAGGCCGTCGCGCTCGGGCTTGAACGTGCGGTAGTTGATCGTCTCCGGCTTCTTGACCTCGCCGTAGGACCACGAGCGGACCTTCTCGGGCGAGGCGAGCCCGATGCGGATCGCGTCGAATTCCTCTTCCTGCGTGACCTGCTTGAATAGATCGAGTAGGGCTTTCATTGCGTCATTCTCCGGGTTCCGCCGGGCGCTTCGTCGCCCGACGTTCCTTCGTAGATCTTTCCGCGGCGGATCGACGGCTCAGTTGGCAACTGAGGCCCGCGATCCGCCGGAAGCTCACCACCGGCGAAAAGCAGCCTTGTACTTTTCGCCGCCTAATACCGCTCCATGTCCACGTCGATCGCCAGCGACCGGATCTCCTTGACCAGGACGTTGAACGACTCGGGCATGCCGGCCTCGATCTTGTGCTCGCCCTTGACGATGTTCTCGTAGACCTTCGTGCGGCCGTTGACGTCGTCGGACTTCACCGTGAGCATCTCCTGCAGCGTGTACGCGGCGCCGTAGGCCTCCAGCGCCCAGACCTCCATCTCGCCGAAGCGCTGGCCGCCGAACTGCGCCTTGCCGCCGAGCGGCTGCTGCGTGACCAGGCTGTACGGCCCGGTCGAGCGCGCGTGCATCTTGTCGTCGACCAGGTGGTGCAGCTTCAGCATGTGCATGTAGCCGACGGTCACCGGGCGGTCGAACGCGTCGCCGTTGCGGCCGTCGAACAGCTGCACCTGGCCGGAACGCGGCAGGCCGGCGAGCTCGAGCATCTGCTTGATCTCGACCTCGGTAGCGCCGTCGAACACGGGGGTCGCGAAGGGGACGCCGTCGCGAAGGTTGTCCGCGAGCCGCAGCAGTTCCTCGTCGGAGAGCGACTTCACGTCCTCGGGGCGCCCGGCCGAGTTGTAGACCTGGTCGATGAACTTGCGCACCTCCGCGGCCTTCGCCTCCGCCTTCAGCATCGCGTCGATCTTCTGGCCCAGCCCCTTCGCCGCCCAGCCGAGGTGCACCTCGAGGATCTGGCCGACGTTCATCCGCGACGGCACGCCGAGGGGGTTCAGCACGATGTCCACCGGCGTCCCGTTCGCCATGTAGGGCATGTCCTCGACGGGCACGATCTTCGACACCACCCCCTTGTTGCCGTGGCGGCCGGCCATCTTGTCGCCCGGCTGCAGGCGGCGCTTGACGGCGACGTACACCTTGACCATCTTCTGCACGCCCGGCGGCAGCTCGTCGCCCTGCGTGAGCTTCTTCTTCTTGAGCTCGTACATCGCGTCGAAGTCCGCGCGCTTCTTGGCCAGCGCGTCCTTCATCGCCTCGAGGTCCGCCGCCGCATCCTCGTCGGCGAGCCGGATCTCGAACCAGTCGTGCCGCGCGAGGTCATCGAGGTACGCCTTGGTGACCTTGGAGCCCTTGGCGAGCTTGCGGGGGCCCCCGTTGGCCACGCGGCCCGCGATCAGCTTCTCGATGCGCTGGAACGCGTCGTTCTCGACGATCCGCAGCTGGTCGTTCAGGTCCTTGCGGTAGGCCTTGAGCTGGTCGTCGATGATCTGCGCGGCGCGCTTGTCGCGCTCGATGCCCTCGCGAGTGAACACCTGGACGTCGATCACCGTCCCGCTGATGCCCGAGGGCACGCGCAGGCTGGTGTCCTTCACGTCGGAGGCCTTCTCGCCGAAGATCGCGCGCAGCAGCTTCTCCTCCGGGGTCAGCTGCGTCTCGCCCTTCGGCGTGACCTTGCCCACCAGCACGTCGCCCGCCTCGACCTCGGCGCCGATGTAGACGATGCCGGAGTCGTCGAGCCGCCCGAGCTGCGCCTCGCCGAGGCTGCTGATGTCGCGGGTGATCTCCTCGGGCCCGAGCTTCGTGTCGCGCGCGACCACCGAGAGCTCCTCGATGTGGATCGAGGTGTAGCGGTCGTCGGCCACCACGCGCTCGGAGATCAGGATCGAGTCCTCGTAGTTGTAGCCGTTCCAGGGCATGAACGCGACCAGCATGTTCTGGCCGAGTGCCAGCTCGCCCATGTCGGTCGATGCGCCGTCGGCGATCACGTCGCCGCGGGCGATCCCGTCGCCCACGCGCACCAGCGGCCGCTGGTTGATGTTCGTGTTCTGGTTGCTGCGCTTGTACTTGACGAGGTTGTAGATGTCGACGCCGACCTCGCCGGCCGCCGTCTCCTCGTCGCGCACGCGCACCACGATGCGCGAGGCGTCGACGTAGTCGACCATGCCGCCGCGCCGCGCCAGCACCGCGGTGCCCGAGTCGACCGCCGCGGTGCGCTCCACGCCGGTGCCGACCAGCGGCTTCTCCGGGCGCAGGCAGGGCACCGCCTGGCGCTGCATGTTCGAGCCCATCAGCGCGCGGTTGGCGTCGTCGTGCTCCAGGAACGGGATCAGCGACGCCGCCACCGACACGATCTGCGCCGGCGCCACGTCCATGAACTGCACCTTGTCGGGCGAGGAGAGCATGAACTCGTTGTGGCTGCGGCACGAGACGAGCTCGTCGGCGAGCCGGCCCTTCGCGTCGATCGCCGCGTTCGCCTGCGCGATCACGTACTGCCCTTCCTCGATCGCGGAGAGGAAGTGGATGTCGTTGGTGACCTTGCTGTCGACCACCTTCCGGTACGGCGTCTCGAGGAAGCCGTACTCGTTGGTGCGGGCGTACAGCGCGAGCGAGTTGATGAGGCCGATGTTCGGGCCTTCCGGCGTCTCGATCGGGCACACGCGGCCGTAGTGCGTCGGGTGCACGTCGCGCACCTCGAAGCCCGCGCGCTCGCGCGTGAGGCCGCCGGGCCCCAGCGCCGAGACGCGGCGCTTGTGGGTGATCTCGGAGAGCGGGTTCGTCTGGTCCATGAACTGCGACAGCTGGCTCGACCCGAAGAACTCCTTGATCGCCGCGGAAATCGGCTTCGCGTTGATCAGGTCGTGCGGCAGCAGGTTCTCGCTCTCGGCCTGGCCGAGGCGCTCCTTGACCGCGCGCTCGACGCGGACGAGGCCGGAGCGGAACTGGTTCTCGGCGAGCTCGCCCACCGAGCGCACGCGGCGGTTGCCGAGATGGTCGATGTCGTCGATCTCGCCGCGCCCGTTGCGCAGCTCGACGAGGATGCGGATCACCGCGATGATGTCCTCGTTGGTCAGCGTGCCCGGGCCCTTCAGCTCCTCGCGCCCGACGCGGCGGTTGAACTTCATGCGCCCCACCGCCGAGAGGTCGTAGCGCTCCTCGGAGAAGAAAAGGCCGTGGAACAGCGACTCGACCGCGTCCTCGGTCGGCGGCTCGCCCGGGCGCATCATCCGGTAGATCGCGACCTTGGCGGTGTACTGGTCGGGGGTGTCGTCGCTGCGCAGCGTCTGCGAGACGTACGGCCCCTGGTCGAGGTCGTTCGTGTAGAGCGTCCGGAACTCGGCGACCGCGGCGGCCTCGAGCTTCTTCAGCACGTCCTCGGTGATCTCGTCGTTGGCCTTGGCGATCACCTCGCCGGTCGACGTGTCGATGACGTTGGTGGCCAGCGTGCGGCCGACGACGTACTCCGCCGGCACGGCGATCTTCTTCACGCCGCCCTCGGCCAGGTCGCGGACGACGCGCGCGGTGATGCGCTTGTCCTTGGCGACGATGACCTTGCCGTCCTTGCCGGCGATGTCGAACTTCGCCATCTCTCCGCGCAGGCGCTCGGGCACGAGCGCGAGCTCGAGGCCGTGCTTGCCCTGGTGGAACGTGTCGAACTGGAAGAACCCGGCGAGGATCTGCTCGTTGGTGAGGCCGATCGCCTTGAGCAGCGTGGTCACCGGCATCTTGCGGCGGCGGTCGACGCGGAAGAACAGGAAGTCCTTCGGGTCGAACTCGAAGTCGAGCCACGAGCCGCGGTAGGGGATGACGCGCGCCGAGAACAGCAGCTTGCCGGAGCTGTGCGTCTTGCCGCGGTCGTGCTCGAAGAACACGCCCGGCGAGCGGTGCAGCTGCGAGACGATCACGCGCTCGGTGCCGTTGATGATGAACGAGCCGTTGTCGGTCATGAGCGGGATCTCGCCCATGTAGACCTCCTGCTCCTTCACCTCCTTCACCGTCTCCTTCGGCGCCTCCTTGTCCATGAGGATCAGGCGCACCTTGGCGCGCAGCGCGGAGCAGTACGTGAGCCCGCGCTGCTGGCACTCGACGACGTCGAACGCCGGGGCGAGCAGGCTGTAGCCGACGAACTCGAGCCGGGCGTTGCCCGAGTGCGAGCTGATCGGGAAGATCGACGTGAACGCGGCCTGCAGGCCCTCGTTCTTCCGCTTCTCGGGCGGGGTGTCGGCCTGAAGGAAGGCGCGGTAGCTCGCAAGCTGCGTCTCGAGCAGGAACGGCACCTGCAGCACGCTCGCGCGCTTGCCGAAGCTCTTGCGGATGCGCTTCTTCTCGGTGAAGGTGTAGGTCGTCACGCGGGACTCTCCGTCGAAACGCGCCGCTGCGGCGCAGGGGCGCTCGCAGGCCCCTTCGCAGGGGCCCGCACTTCACACCGACTGGCGGGAGCGTTGCACTCCCATGAGCGAGGTGGTTGGCCGCTACCAACCGCTGGCGGACGGCGGCTTCGCGAGAAGCACGCCCGACCAAGCCCGTCTTTCTGCAGTCGCCTCAGAAGACGAAGATCAGCGGATGCCGCGATCCGCTGGTCTTCGGCCTCTGCCCCTCACCCCCGGCCCCTCTCCCCGCTGGCGCGGGGCGAGGGGAGCAGGGAGAGGGGTGAGGACCGTCGCTACTTGATCTCGGCCTTCGCGCCGGCCTCCTCGAGCTTCTTCTTGGCGGCTTCGGCGTCGGCCTTCGGAATCGCTTCCTTGACCGGCTTCGGCGCGCCGTCGACGAGGTCCTTCGCTTCCTTGAGGCCGAGGCCCGTCAGTTCGCGGACGGCCTTGATGACGTTGACCTTGTTCTCGCCGATCGCGGTCAGCATGACGGTGAACTCGGTCTTCTCCTCGGCGGCGGCGGCAGGGGCGGCGGCGGCGGCGGGGGCCGCGGCAACCGCGGCGGCGGCCGACACGCCGAACTTGTCTTCCATCGCCTTGATGAGCTCGGAGAGCTCGAGGACGGTCATCGACGAGATCTTGTCGAGGATTTCGGTTTGGACTGCGGACATGGGAGGACTCCTGGTTAAGCGGGCGCCGTGCCGGCGCCCTGTAGGTCTTCTTTAGTTGGCGGTTGCGGCCTCGCGGCTGTCGCGGACAGCGGCGAGCGTGCGGACGAACTTCGACGGGACCTCGTTGAGCGTGCGGACGAACTTCGCGATCGGCGCCTGCATCGTGCCGAGCAGCTTCGCGATGAGTTCCTCGCGCGACGGCAGGGAGGCGAGCGCCGCGACTTCCTTCGCGCTCATCACCTGGCCGGGCATCGCGCCGCCCGTGATCACGAACTTCTCGTGGCCCTTCGCGAAGTCGTTGAGGACCTTCGCGACGGCCACCGGGTCGGTGCCGATGCCGTACGCGAGCGGGCCGGACATCTTCTCGGCCAGCCCCGCGAACGGGGTGTCGGCGACGGCCCGGCGCACCAGCGTGTTCTTCACGACCCGGAAGTACACGCCGGAGGCCCGTGCGTTCGCGCGAAGCTTCGTCATCTCGGCGACCGCCATGCCCCGGTTTTCGGCCAGGACGATGGCTTGCGCGCCGGCGACTTGCTTCGCCACTTCCGCGACTACCGCCTCTTTCTGCTGAAGATTGAGACTCAAGTCACCTCCTTCTCAGGGAACAGAGGTCAGGTAACAGGGGACAGAATCGACCCTCGCTACCCGACATCGGCGGCGGCGTGCCGTGCGTCCGGCTTGCGCGCCACCTTTCTGTTACCTGTTTCCTGTTGCCTGTTGCCTGAATCGGTGACCTTGCGTCCAGGAGATTCCTGTCCGAGGGCACCATCTGCGCTGGATCAGGGATCAGAGGCCAGTGATCAGGGATCAGCGATCCCGCCACGGCGTGAAACCTGTTTTGAGCTTCCGCTCCAGCGGTCTTTGACGGCTCGCGAGCGGTACTCCGCCCGCGTTCCCTCAATCCTTCTGTTACCTGTTACCTGTTACCTGATCAGTGCTGCCCCTGCGGATGCTGCGCGAACGCGGCGGTGTCCACGCGCACGCCCGCGCCCATCGTGCTGGAGACGCTGACCTTCTTGAGGTAGATGCCCTTCGACGAGGCCGGCTTCGCCTTGCTCAGCGCCGCGATCAGCGCGTCGAGGTTCGCCCTGAGCTGCTCGGGCGTGAACGACGCGCGCCCGATCGTGCACTGGACGATGCCCGCCTTGTCGGTGCGGTACTGCACCTGGCCCGCCTTCGCGTTCTTCACGGCGGTGACGACGTCGGCCGACACCGTGCCGACCTTCGGGTTCGGCATCAGGCCCCGGGGGCCGAGCACCTGGCCCAGCTGGCCCACCACCTTCATCGCGTCCGGCGAGGCGATCACGACGTCGAACTCGAGAAAGCCTTCCTTGATCTTCGCGGCGAGGTCGTCGAAACCGACGATGTCCGCGCCCGCCTCGGCGGCCTGCTTCGCCTTGTCGCCCTGCGCGAACACCGCCACGCGCACCTTCTTGCCGGTGCCCGAGGGCAGCACGACCGAGCCGCGCACGGTCTGGTCGGACTTCTTGGCGTCGATGCCGAGGTTGACGGCGACGTCGACCGACTCGTCGAACTTCGCGACGGCCGTCTCCTTGACGATCTTGAGCGCCTCGTCGACGGCGTAGAGCTTGCTGCGGTCGACCTTGGCGCGCACGGCCTGCATGCGCTTGGACAGCTTCGGTTCCTTCTGGACGGCGGCCATGATCACTTCACCCCTTCGACGGTGATGCCCATGCTGCGCGCGCTGCCCGCGATCGTGCGGACGGCGGCGTCGAGGTCGGCTGCGGTGAGGTCGGGCTGCTTGACCTTCGCGATCTCCTCGGCCTGCGCGCGCGTCAGCTTGCCGACCTTGTCGGTGTGCGGCTTCGCGCTTCCCTTCTCGACCTTGGCCGCCTTCTTGATGAGCACCGTGGCCGGCGGCGTCTTCATCACGAACGTGAAGCTCTTGTCCGCGTAGGCGGTGATCACCACCGGGATCGGCAGGCCCGGCTCCACCTTCTGCGTCTGCGCGTTGAACGCCTTGCAGAACTCCATGATGTTGAGGCCGCGCTGGCCGAGCGCGGGGCCGATCGGCGGCGAGGGGTTCGCCTTGCCGGCCGGCACCTGCAACTTGATGAAACCGACGACTTTCTTTGCCACTTTCGTCTCCTATGGGTCCAAGCGGGCGTTCGCCCTCCCCGTTTCCCTAGCCCTCGTCGTCCCCGCGCAGGCGGGGACCCAGTGTCTTTCCGACGAACGACCCTGGGCTCCCGCTTTCGCGGGAGCGACAACTCACGCCTTCTCGACTTGCGAGAAGTCGAGCTCCACCGGCGTCGAGCGTCCGAAGATCGTCACCGACACCCTGAGCTTGCTCTTCTCGTAGTTCACGTCCTCCACGTTGCCGTGGAAGTCGGTGAACGGTCCTTCCTTGACCCGCACCGCCTCGCCGAGCTCGAAGAGCACCTTCGGCCGCGGCTTCTCCACGCCCTCCTGCACCTGCTGCAGGATCGCGTCGACGTCCTTCTGGCTGATGGGAGTCGGCTTGTTCGCCGTGCCGCCGACGAAGCCCGTCACCTTCGGCGTGCTCTTCACCAGGTGCCAGCTGTCGTCGGTCATCTCCATCTCGACCAGCACGTAGCCCGGGAAGAACTTGCGCTCCGAGATCGCCTTCTGGCCGCCCTTCATCTCGACGACCTCCTCGACCGGCACGAGGATCTGGCCGAACTTGTCCTGCATGCCCGAGCGCCTGATCCGCTCGGTCAGCGCGCGCATCACGCTCTTCTCGAAGCCCGAATAGGCGTGCACCACGTACCACTTCTTGTCGCTCATGGCCTTATGCGCCCCGCCCGGTGGTCAGCTTGACGATCCACGCCAGCGAGGCGTCGACCGCGAACAGGAACAGCGCCATGACGACGACGAACGCGAACACGATCGCGGTCGTCTGCATCGTCTCCTTGCGCGTCGGCCACGACACGCGCCCCGCCTCCGCGCGCGCCTCCTGCGCGAACGCGAGGAACTCCTTGCCCGGCTGCGACAGCCACGCGACGAACGCGCCGGCCACGAGGCCGGCGAGCACCATCAGCACGCGCAGCACGACGGCGTACTCCGAGAAGTAGTAGTACGCCGCCACCCCTGCGATGACGCAGAGGACGCCGAGCGCGATCTTCGCCTTGTCCATGTCAGGTATCAGAGGTCAGGGAACAGGTATCAGAGACGGCTTGCCGCCACGCTGAAGTCCCTGCCGACCCGAACTGCTTCCTTTCGCCGTTGAAGCCCCAAAGCCACTTGCCGGACGAGATCGGGTCAGGCACCCGTTCCACTGATCCCTGACCTCTGTTCCCTGTTTCCTGAAAGTGGCAGGCCAGGAGGGAATCGAACCCCCAACCTGCGGTTTTGGAGACCGCCGCTCTGCCAATTGAGCTACTGGCCTATCGTCTGCCCTTGGCACAACCGCGCGCAGTGCGCCCGGTTCTGCGTTGTCGTTTCTACGTGGGGAGCGACGGGCCGCCCCTAGCTCCCTACGCAGACTCGCCGTTCCCGCGAAAAGTAGGGGTGTACTTTTCGCGGCCTACTCGATGATCTTCGCCACCACCCCGGCACCCACCGTCCGACCACCCTCCCGGA
>JAOUIA010000022.1 GCA_029884335.1 Betaproteobacteria bacterium | reverse complement strand
GCGTCCACGCCTTCGGGTGCGATGGCGCGCACGGCGCGCGCGACCTGACCGTCGTCGATGATCACGTGATCCACGCCCTGGGCGCGCAGTGCCGCAGCTCGCTCGGGCTGGCGCGTCGTGGCGAGCACTGTGGCGCCGCGGTCCTTGGCCAGCGTCGTAGCGGCCAGGCCCAGCGCCGAGGTGCCGCCGCGGATGAGCAGGGTCTGCCCTCGCTGCAGGTCGAGCCCGATGGTCAGCGAGCCATGGGCCGTCTGCAGCGTCTCGGGAACGGCGCCGAGCACGGCCCAAGGCAGCGTCGAGTCGAACGGGATCACCTGCCGGCGCGGTACGACCACGTACTCGGCGTAGCCACCGTCGAAGACGCGGCCCATGCCGCCCAGCATCGTGGCGACTTGCTGGCCTCGGGACAAGCCGCCATCGCTCTCCCCTTCGGGCAGTTCGTCGATCACGCCCACCGCCTCGATGCCAAGCACGCGGGGGAACGAGACACCCTGCGACAGGCCCAGCCGCGTGTGCAACTCGGAACGGTTCAGCCCGAACGCGCGCACCGCGATCCGCACCCAGCCGGGCCGCGCGCGCGGCAGCGGCACCGTCGACAACACCAGGTTCTCGGGGCCGCCGGGCTGGCTCAGCACCACCGCGCGCATCGTGCATCGTGGGGTGGGAGGCTGCTTGTCTTCCTGCCTGATCGCAGTCATTTCAACTCCACGCAGACCTCGAGTTACCGCAACTTCTTCTGACGCGAGTCTGAAACGCACTTCGCGTAAGGCGATACAAGGTCGTCAGATGTGGGACAACTTCCTTGCCGCCGGGTCATGTGGGTTTCGCAGCAGCGGGCATCGAGAAACTTGTCCTGGCCCACTTTGCGAAGTCGGTCGCAGGCTTGCCAGCGATCTCATTGGCCAGCTTGATCTGGCGATCGTGGTTTGACCCCAGGTAGGTATGTTTCTCGAAATAGGCAAACATCTGGGCGAGTTCGGCCGCGCCATCGAAGAAGGTCGAGAAGACGCTCGCGGGCACTTGGTTGAAGGCCACCTTGTGACCTTGTCGCTTCAGCGTGTTGACGATGTCGTCAAGACTCAAGAGGTCGCCGACCAACGGCAGGACCTGTCCGTTCCCGGCTGCGGCAGGGTTGGAAAACGCACCGGCCACGACCGCTCCTAGTTCCGTGATGTCGCCCGCGTGAATCGCTTTCACTGTCGGGTCGATGGGCAGCGTCCAGGCGGCTGAGCCATCAGGCTGCAGCTGAGCAGCGAGCATGCCGTTCAAGTTTTGGTAGAAGAACGGTGCCACCACAAACGTGTGATGCGCAAGACCGGCCTGCCTGACCAGCTCGTCGACTCTGGCCTTGTGCGTGAAATGCGGTACGTCGAAGGCTCCGCCGCTGATCTTTTCGACGTTCGGCAGCGTGGACCAGATGAAGTGTTCGACACCGGCCGCCTTTGCAGCATTGACGGCGGCCATTCCTTGCGCCCACTCATCGGTCCCTGTCTCCCAGAAATTGGTGACGGCGAAGACGCCATAGGCACCTTCAAAGGCGGCTCTCAGTGTCTCAGGTCGACTGAGGTCCGCTTCGACCACCTCGTCACCGAGTTCGCGGTGCTTGCCGGGATTGCGGGTCAAGGCGCGGACGTGGAATTGCCCACTTGCCTGAAGCGCGCGCACAACGCTGCCACCTTGATTCCCGGTTGCGCCGATGACGGCAATGATCTTCTTTGACGTAGACATGCTGCTCTCCTTTGGTGATTGCTGAGATGTTGACGAGGGTTGCCGCCGGCCCATGGGTCAGACCATCACTACCAGCTTGCCGATGGCGCGGTCGCTCTCGATGAGGCTGTGGGCTCGCCGAACGGCGTCGAAGTCGAAGGTCTGAACACGCAGCGAGGGCATGGCCCCGCTGGCCACCTGGCCGGCAATCCACTTCAGCGGCGCGTCGGATGCCGGCAGGGCAGCGGTGCCAAAGAGGCCACTGGGGAAGAACGCCAGGCGCGTGGCTGCGGGCAGATCGTTCATCAGGTGCAGACTTTCCAGAACGGGTGCGCCGCCCAGCAGCCCGATCACCACGGCCGTGCCAAAGGGCTTCAGCGCCTTGAGGCTGTCGCGTACCGTACTGGCACCGACCACTTCCAGGGCGATGTCGATACCTTGCGGCGCAGCCGCGCGCAGCTGGGCTGCGATTTCCGAGCTGTCGATCACCACCGCGTCGGCGCCGATGGCCGTCAGCCGGCCGGCGTTCGCCGTCGATCGAGTCGTGGCCACCACGCGCAGGCCGCGCGCCTTGGCGTAGGCCACGGCCGCCTGCCCCACCGACGAGCTGGCGCCGCGCACCAGCAGGGTCTGGCCCGGCGTGGCGTCGATCAGGCGGCCCAGCGCACCCCACACCGTGAGGTAGCTCTCGGGCAGAGCCGCCAGTTCCTCCCACGACAGGGACGTTCCATCGAGCTCGATGACGTTGCTGCGCAGCACCGTCACCTCTTCGGCGTAGCTGCCAGTGCGGGAAAACTGCAATCCACCCATCGCCGTGGCCACGCGCAGACCGGTGCGCAGGGTGCCGGAAGGATCTTCGAGCACTTCACCCACGGCTTCGATGCCGGGCACCACGGGCGCCGTGATCGGCCCCATCTTGCCGGCGCGGCGGTAGACCTCGGCACGGTTGAGCCCGAACGCGCGCACGCGGATGCGCACCTCGTCGGCCTGCGGGTGCACCGTGGGGATGTCGCGCAGTTGAAGGACCTCCGGCCCGCCGGCGGATTCGATGACATAGGCTTTCATTCGAAGACTCGCTTTCGATCGATCGAATTGGCAGGCTCAGTCGTCCCAGCGCGCATAGATCAGCGCCGCGCGGCAGTGGCTGGTGCCGAACACGTCGACAGCGGCAAGCTTGTCGATCCAGCGCCCCTGGATCTCGGCGGCGCATTGCGCGACCACGCCGTCGAGCAGCGTGCGAAAGATCGCGAACTTGTTGTCCCAGCTGTACTTCTGCGCCGCCGCCGACATCACCTTCATCTGGTCGGTGCCGTCGTGGATGCGCTTGACCGTCTTGTAGACGTCGAGCGCATAGTCCTTGCTCATCTGCACATCCTGGCGGTCGGCCAGGTAGGTCAGATGGCCGGGAACCAGCACATCAAAGTCGTACGACATCAACTGGTCGAACACCTTCAGATAGGCGTGCATGTTGGTGCTGAGATCGAAGTCCATGAACGGGACATGGCCTGCGGCGAGGGTGTCGATGGCCATCAGGAACTTGCGCTGGGGCAGGTAGACGAACAGGTCGCCTTCGGGGGAGTGCCACTGGCCCTTCTTCAACTCCACCGTCATCGTGCCCAGCTTCAGCGTGTGCTGGTTCTTGAACGTGCTGGTGGGGATGGGTCGCCGCGGGTCCTTCTTCTCACGCAGGAAAGCCGCTGTCCCTTCCTCCGCCACGATCACCAGTTTCGGCACCTGCTTGACCAGCAGGCCGGCGCCGGCAATGTGATCCAGATGCGCGTGGGAGTAGACCAGTTGCACGATCGGCTCTTTCGTGGTCTCGGTGACCGCCTTGACGATGTGCTGGGCAAAACTCTCGGGTGCATCGAACAGGATCACGCCCTTGCCGGTGGTCACGAAAGCGGACTGGTAGATGCCGTCGGTGATGACATAGACGTCCGGCTTGACCTGCTTGACGAGGTAGCCCTTCTGCGGATCGACGGCCAGCGCGCGCGCCTTGACTTGCGGCAGCACGGGCACGTAGTTCGGCAGCTTGTCGGCTTCCTGCGCTTGCGAGGCCGTGGTGAATGAGAGACTCAGCGCCAGGGTGAGCGCGGCGAGGGTGGCGAGCAGTTTCGATGGCTTCATGGTGCTTGTTCCTTGGTGGCGGACGCCTGGGTGGTCGAAAACAGGTAACGCTGGATCCATGGACATGACAGGCTCCTTGGTAAAGAGGTTGAGACGTTGACGCCCCTGATTGCCAGGGTATGCCGCAAGTCTATGGTTCTCTAATTCAGCATGGAAGGCACATTTGTGATAATTTTCCTCTCATATATGAGAGGTAAAAATGGATCTCAACTCGACCCGAATGTTCGTTGGCGCCGTGCAGGCAGGCAGCTTGTCGGCCGCGGCGGCACGCCTGAATCTGCCTCTGCCGACGATCAGCCGGCGCATCCGTCAGCTCGAGCAGGAGCTGAAAGTCCAACTGCTGGAGCGGTCCCCCAAAGGCATTGCGCTGACCGATGCGGGCGCGCGCCTGTACGAGCATGCGAGCCGCGGGCTGGAGGCCTTGGCCGAAGGGGCGCAGGCGCTTCGTAGTGATCAGGCGCGCTTGAAAGGGCGCCTGCGCCTGTCGATTCCACCGTCAATGGAGCCCTGGTGGGAACTGCTGGGTGACTTCCAGCAGCAGTTCCCGGACATCCGGCTCAGCATCTTCTCCACCGAGCGCCGGGTGGACCTGATCCAGGACGGCATCGACGTGGCGCTGCGCGTCGGCGCCATCGTCGATGAGTCCATGGTGGCGAGCCGCGTCGCGTCGTACCGCCACGTGCTGGTGGCGTCGCCAACGCTGCTGTCACGACTCGGTGCGCCGAGAACGGCCGATGGACTGCACCGATTCCCCTGCGCCGTCTGGGCGCCAGGAGCAAGCGCCCAAAGCGTCTGGAACTTGGGCGAAGCCGTATTCGCACCCGATGCAGTGCTGTCCTCAAACGACCCACTGCACCTTCGAGCGTGCGCCCTCCGCGGAGACGTTGTGACCGAGTTGCCGCCGTTCCTGGCGCGCGACGCGCTGGCTCGCGGCGAACTGGTGCGCGTGTTGCCACGGCTGCAGTTCCCCGAGGTTTCCCTCCACCTGCTCTATCCGTCGCACCGGCATCCTTCGAGCCTGGTGCGTGCCTATCTCAGCTACTGCCGCGAACGCGCCGAGCACTACCTTCAGGCTGCCTACAGCAGCGACAAGGCGAAGCGGAGCGGTTTGGCGCGGTCCTGAGCAGATCATCCCTCGGGTGCATGGGCAGAGGGTCAACGTCGGTCCCCCGATCCGGCCGAATCCCACCATCATAGGAGACGTTGGTCTTGGGCGCTTGCCGCGCGACCTTGGCCTGGTGCCAGCGCTTCGCGCGACAGTGACCTGCCGTACAGCAGCCACCGCCCAATGTGTTCACCGATCGTCTCTCCTACCAGCGCCTCCGGATTCAAGGCGATGGCTTCTTGGCTGCTGCCCTCAAGCAGACCACTGCGCTCGCCCGTGCGACCGCTGTCCAACGCATTGCGGGCATTCAACAACCAGTGGCCGTGGGCTCCCGGGTCGGGAATGAACGGCCGCCACGGCTGGCGATTGCCGGCGACGGTCGCAACGGGTGAATCGACGCACGGAGAGGCCGCTGTTGATGATGTATCTCCAAAAATCAACGACGGGCAAGTTGTCTCATCCCCTGCCCTTCCATTCCCTTGCTCGGGGCGGAGCCACGAAGCGCGACGCACCGGTGAGTCATATCACTTGGGAGTGCAAGGATTTGCCGTCAGCGCGACTCACCCCGTCGACCGCCCGGAGACCCGCATGGATGCTGGATCTTGCGCCCGGAATGTACGGTCAACCCGGAGATTGGCCTGACGGTAATTCTTTCCCGTGAACTCAACGCGACTTTTTTGTCGTCAGATTGAAGGTCATCCCATCGATAGATCTCGACAGACATCCCGGCAAGCACTTGCCTCTCGAATCAACGCGCCAGGCCCACTTTTCGATAGATCTCGATAGACCTCGATAGATCTCGAGAGACCCCTACTCCCACTCGATCGTCGCGGGCGGCTTGGACGAGACGTCGTAGACCACGCGGTTGATGCCGCGCACCTCGTTGGTGATGCGATTGCTGACGCGCGCCAGCAGGTCGTGCGGCAGCGGCGCCCAGTGCGCCGTCATGAAGTCGGTCGTCTGCACGGCGCGCAGCGCCACCGCGTGCTCGTAGGTGCGACCGTCGCCCATCACGCCCACCGAGCGGATCGGCAGGAACACGGCGAACGCCTGCGCCGTCTTGTCGTACCAGGACTTCCCGTCGGCATCCACCGCCATGCGCAGCTCGTCGATGAAGATCGCATCCGCCCGCCGCAGCAGGTCGGCGTGCTCGCGCGACACTTCCCCGAGGATGCGCACGCCTAAGCCCGGGCCGGGGAACGGGTGGCGGAACACCATGCTGCGCGGCAGGCCGAGCTCGAGGCCCAGCTCGCGCACCTCGTCCTTGAAGAGCTCGCGCAGCGGCTCGAGGAGCTTGAGGTGCAGCGTCTCGGGCAGCCCGCCGACGTTGTGGTGCGACTTGATCGTGTGCGCCTTCTTCGTCGCGGCACCCGCGGACTCGATCACGTCCGGGTAGATCGTGCCCTGCGCGAGCCAGCGCGCGTCGGCGACCTTCGCGGCCTCGCGCTGGAAGATCTCGACGAACAGGCGGCCGATGATCTTGCGCTTCGCCTCGGGATCGGCCACGCCGGCCAGCGCGCCGAGGAACTCGTCGGCGGCGTCGACGTGGATCACGCGTACGCCGAGGTGCGTCGCGAACGTGTCCATCACCTGCACCGCCTCGTTCTGGCGCAGCAGGCCGTGGTCGACGAACACGCAGGTCAGCTGGTCGCCGATCGCCCTGTGAATCAGCGCCGCCGCCACCGAAGAGTCCACGCCGCCCGACAGTCCCAGGATCACATGCTCAGCGCCCACCTGCGCGCGGATCGACGCAACCGCCTCGGGCACGTAGTCGCGCATGTTCCAGTCTTCGCCGCAGCCGCAGATCTCGTGCGCGAAGCGCGCGAGGATCGCCGCCCCCTGCTTCGTGTGCGTGACTTCGGGATGGAACTGCAGCGCGTAGAAGCGTCGCGATTCGTCGGCCATCGCCGCGATCTCGCAGGAGGGCGACGAGCCGATGACCTTGAAGCCCGCGGGCAGCTCGACGACGTGGTCGCCGTGGCTCATCCACACGTCGAGCAGCCCGTGGCCCTCGGCGTTCCCGCGGTCCTGCAGGTCGCGCAGCAGCGCCGAGTGCCCGCGCGCGCGCACCTCGGCATGGCCGAACTCGCGGACGTCGCCGGGCGCCACCTGGCCGCCGAGCTGCAGCGCCATCGCCTGCATGCCGTAGCAGATGCCGAGCACCGGCACGCCGAGCTCCCACACCGCCTGCGGCGCCCGGCCCGACCCCGCGTCGTGCACGCTCTCGTGGCTGCCCGAGAGCACGATGCCGCGCGGCGCGAACTCGCGCACGAACGCGTCGCCCGCGTCCCACGGGTGGATCTCGCAGTAGACGTGCGCCTCGCGCAGGCGGCGCGCGATCAGCTGCGTGACCTGCGAGCCGAAGTCGAGGATGAGGATGCGGGAGTGCGATGGGGCAGGCATGGGGACGTCGGAAGCGAAAAGGCCGGCACGCGGCCGGCCTGGCGGAGGGTGGGACTACTCGACCCGGTAGTTCGGCGCTTCCTTGACGATCTGCACGTCGTGCACGTGCGACTCGCGCACGCCGGCCGAGGACATCTCGACGAACTCGGCGCGCGTGCGCAGGTCGTCGATCGTCGCGCAGCCGCAGTAGCCCATCGCCGCGCGCAGGCCGCCCATCAGCTGGTGGATCACGTTGACCAGCGCGCCCTTGTACGGCACGCGGCCCTCGATGCCCTCGGGCACGAGCTTCTCGGCGGCAGCGATGGGGTCCTCGGCCTCGAGCTCCTGGAAGTAGCGGTCCGAGCTGCCCTGCTGCATCGCACCGAGCGACCCCATGCCGCGGTAGCTCTTGTACGAGCGGCCCTGGTAGAGCTCGATCTCGCCGGGCGACTCGTCGGTGCCGGCGAACAGGCTGCCCAGCATCACGCACGACGCGCCGGCGGCGATCGCCTTCGCCACGTCCCCGGAGTAGCGGATGCCGCCGTCGGCGATGACCGGCACGCCGGCCTGCGCCGCGCCCTCGAGCGCCATCTGCACGGCGGTGATCTGCGGCACGCCCACGCCGGCGACGATGCGCGTCGTGCAGATCGAGCCGGGTCCGATGCCGACCTTGACACCGTCGGCGCCGTGGTCGGCGAGCGCCTTCGCGCCGTCCGCCGTCGCCACGTTGCCGCCGATCACCTGCACGTTCGGGAAGCGGCGCTTGACCCAGCGCACGCGGTCGAGCACGCCCTGCGAGTGGCCGTGCGCCGTGTCGACGACGATCACGTCCACGCCCGCCGCGACCAGCGCCTCGCAGCGCGGCTCGTTGTCGGAGGCGACCCCGATCGCCGCGCCCACGCGCAGCCGCCCGAGGTCGTCCTTGCACGCGTTGGGGTGCTCGGTCGACTTCTGGATGTCCTTGACCGTGATGAGGCCGCGCAGCTCGCGGTCGCCGTCGACCACCAGCACGCGCTCGAGGCGGTGGCGGTGCATGAGCTGCTTCGCCGTCTCGAGGTCGGTGCCCTCGCGCACCGTCACCAGCCGCTCGCCGGGGGTCATGATCGCCGAGACCGGCTGGTCGAGGTTCGTCTCGAAGCGCAGGTCGCGGTTGGTGACGATGCCGACGACCTTGCGGCCCTCGACGACGGGCAGGCCGGAGATGCGGTGCTTGTGCGTCAGCGCGAGCACCTCGCGCACGCTCATCGTCGGCGGGATCGTGATCGGATCCTTGACCACGCCGGACTCGAAGCGCTTGACCTTGGCGACCTCGGCGGCCTGCCGCGCCGGCGGCATGTTCTTGTGCACGATGCCGATGCCGCCCTCCTGCGCCACCGCGATCGCCAGCCGCGCCTCGGTCACGGTGTCCATCGCTGCCGAGACGAGCGGGATGTTGAGGGCGATCCCCCGCGTGATGCGGGTGGCGAGCGAGACTTCCCGGGGGACGACGGTGGAGTGGGCGGGAACCAGCAGGACGTCGTCGAACGTCAGGGCCTTGCGGGCGATACGCATGGGAGAAACCTCTCGCGCAAAGGCGGATTATAGCCGCCGCAACACCCCGCCTCGTCGGGCGTCGGGCATCGGTTGACTGCGCGGCGGCGATTGGGGTAGGTTGCCAATGTCATAAGTCCGCCCCGGCCCCGCGATGCCCTCCGCCTTCCGCGCCCGCAGCCTGCAAGCCGGCCTCGCCGTGCTGGCGGCGCTCGCGCTCGCCGTGCCGGCGTCGGCGGCGCTGTACAAGTGGACCGACGCGAACGGCCGGACCGTCTACTCCGACCAGCCGCCGCCGCCGAACGTGAAGTCCGAGGTCATCGGCGGCGCGCCGCCGCCGGCGAATCCCGACGCCGTGAAGGACATGGCCAACCGCGAGGCCGAGTTCCGCAAGCGGCAGATGGACCGCACCGACGACGCGAAGAAGACCGAGAAGTCGCGCGCCGAGGCCCAGAAGCTCGCCACGTTCTGCACGCAGGCGCGCACGCAGGCCGCGGGGCTGCGCCGCGCCGACATCGCGATGTACCGGCTGAACGACAAGGGCGAGCGCGTGGAGCTCGACGAGGCCGGCCGGCGCGCCGAGGCGGACAAGCTCGAGGCGCTGATGCGCGAGAGGAAGTGCCCGCCGGCCCCGCCGGGCTAGATCGGGGAGTCCGTCGCCCCCGCGCAGGCGGGGGCCCAGTGTCGTTCAGAGACGCTGGATCCCCGCCTAGGGGCAAAGACGCCGGATCCCCGCCTAAGGGCAATGACGCTGGATCCCCGCCTACGGGCAAAGACGCTGGATCCCCGCCTACGGGCAAAGACGCTGGATCCCCGCCTACGGGCAAAGACGCTGGATCCCCGCCTACGCGGGGATGACCCGCGCAACAGCGCGGGTCACTTTGCTTCCAGGGCCTTCTGGTTGATCTTCACGTCCGCCGCCGCCTTGAGGCTGGCGACGTAGGCGTTCGTGAGCTCGCGGCCGATCTGGTCGCCGAGCTGCGCGGCGGCGGCCTCGGCCCGCCGCGGGTCGGCGGCCTCGGGGGCCTTGACCTCGACGAGCTTGTAGATCGCGAACCCGCCCTTGTCGGAGGTCGCGCCGACGTAGCGCGGCAGCTTCGCGGCATCGGCCTGGAACACGCGCGTGACGGCCTCCGCCGTGAAGCCGGGCTGCGGCTGGTTGCGCTGCAGGGAGACCGCCTTGCCGAACGTCACGCCCGCTTCCTTTTCCGACGCGCCGGCCTCGAGCTTCGCGAGCGCCTCGCGCCCGACCTTGGCGGCCTGCTCGGCGGCCGATCGGGCGACGAGCTGGCGGCGGATCTCGTCGCGCACCTCGTCGAACGGCCGCGGCGCCGCCGGCTTGTACTCGGCGATGCGCGCGGCCATCAGCGCGTTGGTGCCGACCTCGATCGCCTCGGTGTTGCGCTTCGCCTGCACCGACTCGGGCGCGAACAGCGCGGCCACCAGCTTCGCGTTGCCCATCGCCAGCTGCTGCACCTGCGAGCGCGTCACGAACGGCGTCGTGGTGACGCTCATGTCCAGCGCCTTCGCCGCCGGCGCGAGCGAGTCGGCCTGCTCGTAGACGAGGTTCTGCAGCTGGTCGGCGGCCGCCGCGAAGCGCGCCTGCGCCTTCTGCCGCCGCACGTCCGCCTCGATCTCGCCCTTCACCTCGTCGAACGCGCGCTGCCGCGCCCTCTCGATGCCGGTCACCATGATCACGTGCCAGCCGAAGTCGGTGGCGACCGGGCCGACGATGTCGCCCTCCTTCGCCGCGAACACCGCGTCCTCGAACGGCTTCACCATCGAGCCGCGCGCGAAGGCGCCGAGGTCGCCGCCCTGCGCCGCCGAGCCGGGGTCCTCGGAGCTCGCCTTGGCGAGCTCGGCGAACTTCGCCGGGTTGGCGCGCGCCTGTGCCGCGAGCTTCTCGGCCTTCGCCTTCGCCGCCTCGCGGTCCGCGTCCTTCATGTCGGGCTTCGAGGCGACGAGGATGTGCGAGGCCTTGCGTTCCTCCGCCTTGGCGTACGTCGCCTGGCGCTCCTCATAGGCCTTGCGCACTTCCGCGGCGTCCACCGTCACCTTGCCCTCGAGCGCCGGCAGCGTGAGCAGCAGGTACTCGACCTTCGCCTGCTCGGGCGTCTGGAACGCCGCGGGATTCTGGTCGTAGAACGCCTTGACGTCCGCGTCGGCGACCTTCGCGTCCTTCGCGAACGGCTCGGCGTCGATCGTCGCGACGGCGACCTCGCGCTGCTGCGCGAGCAGCGCGAGGAAGCGCTCGGCCGTGGGCGCGGCGACGATGTTCGCCGCCGCGAGCGGCTCCTGCAGCGGGGCGAGCAGCAGCTCCTCGCGCAGCCGCCGCTCGAACATCGCCGGCGTCATGTTCTGCTGCGCGAGCAGCGCGACGTAGCGCTCCTTCGAGAACTTGCCGTCGACGCGGAACGCCTCGATCTCGGCGATCGCGCGGGCGACCTCCGTGTCGGCGACGCGGAAGCGGTGGCCGCGCGCCTGCCCCTGCAGCACGCGCTGCGCGACGAGCTGCTCGACCAGCGAGTAGCGCACCTCGGGGTTGTCGAAGATCGCCGGGTCGAACGCGCGGCCCATCTGCTGGCGCAGGCGGTCCTGCTGCTGGCGCACGAGGTCGTCGAATTCCGCGCGCGAGACCTCCTCGCCGGACACCGTCGCGACCGCGGCCGTCGACGCGTCGCGGCGGAAGTAGTAGTCGACGCCGACGAACGCGAACGGGACGATGAGCAGCGCGAGGATGATCTGCGCGACGCGCTTGTGCTTGTGGACGAGATCGAACATCGCGTGCGTGCGCCGCCCCTTCCGGGGCGCTGCGCCCTCATGTCAAAAAGGGCGAACCGAAGTTCGCCCTTTCGTTTGGAATCTGGCGGAGTGGACGGGACTCGAACCCGCGACCCCCGGCGTGACAGGCCGGTATTCTAACCAACTGAACTACCACTCCGAACCACGTAATCGAACCACGAACTGCCTCGGAACGCGCCCGGGCGACCGTGGCGTCCACCGGGCTTCGCGCTGCCCAACCCTGCCGGCGCCGCCGCGACTGCTGGTGGGTGCTGAGAGGATCGAACTCCCGACATTCGCCTTGTAAGGGCGACGCTCTACCGGCTGAGCTAAGCACCCGACCCGCCGGAATCCCCGTTTGTCCGGGAAAATGCCCCGACGGCGAGAAAACGCTAGTTTAGCGAATCCTTGAGCTCCTTGCCAGCCCGGAATTTCGGGACCTTCGCCTCGCCGATGTCGATCGTCGCGCCGGTGCGCGGGTTGCGCCCGGAGCGCGCGCTGCGCTTGCCGACGTAGAACGAGCCGAAACCCACCAGCGTCACCATGTCGCCCTTGCGCAGCGACTCCTTGATGGAGCCGACGAGCGCGTCGATCGCGCGCCCCGCGGCGGCCTTGGAGATGTCGGCGTGGCGCGCGACGGCGTCGATCAGCTCGGACTTGTTCACTTGTTCCCCCCTTCGGCAGCTTGTCTGGCGCCTCGCGCGGTCGGCGGCTTGCGCGCGGCGTCGCCCTGGGCGAAAAGCAACCATATAGCGCTCGCGTTTTCGCCGTGTCAATACGCGCCGCGCTCCCGCCCGAGGGCTCGGGCCACGGCGCCGCTGCGAAGCGGCGTGCGGTTGCGCGCGCAAGCGCCTGACTGCGCGACACTCGCGCATCCGGCCCCGCGCAAGAAACGACAGGGCCGGCTCGCGGCCGGCCCCGTCGCGTCGGCGGCGCCGCGGATTAGGGCCTATTCACGCTATGGACACGTGCGCGTTGCGAAGCTGGAAAGGCCATGCGCCAGGCGCGAAGCCGAAGGCGGGTCGGGAACCCGGCGAGGCTTCGCAACACCGCGCATGGCCTTTCCAGCCGCAACCCGAAGGGAGCGGGCCCCTGGGCGCGCCCCTCATTGTTGCTCGCCTTGCGAAGACACCCGGTCTTCGCGGCGGCGAGCGTCGCGATGGACACGCCCAAGGGCCCGCTCGCGCGCGCGGCCATAGCGTGAACAGGCCCTAGTGCTTCATCACCACCGGCCCCACCGCGTCGGCCGCGGGCGACGCGGCGGGGGCCTCTACTTGCGCTTCCTCGCCGGCCTTCGCCGCCGGCAGCGGCACCGGCGCGCTCTCGAGGGCAGCGTCGAGCACCTGCTCGATCCAGCGCACCGAGCGGATGTCCAGGCGCGACTTGATCTCCTCGGGGATCTCCGCGAGGTCCTTCACGTTCTCCTCCGGGATCAGCACGGTCTTGATGCCGCCGCGCCCGGCGGCGAGCAGCTTCTCCTTGAGGCCGCCGATCGGCAGCACCTCGCCGCGCAGCGTGATCTCGCCGGTCATGGCGACGTCGCAGCGCACTGGGATGCCGGTCAGCACCGAGACGATCGCGGTGGCGATCGCCGCGCCTGCCGACGGGCCGTCCTTCGGGGTCGCGCCTTCCGGCAGGTGGATGTGCAGGTCGGTCTTCTGGTAGAAGTCCGGGTTGATGCCGAGGTCGCGGCTGCGGTGGCGGACGACCGACAGCGCCGCCGCGATCGACTCGTTCATCACGTCGCCGAGCTTGCCGGTGGTCGTCGTCTTGCCCTTGCCCGGCAGCGTGACGGCCTCGATGGTGAGGAGGTCGCCGCCCACCTCGGTCCACGCGAGCCCGGTGACCTGGCCCACCTGGTTCTTCTTCTCGGCGATGCCGAACGTGAAGCGGCGCACGCCGAGGTACTTGTCGAGGTTCTTCGCGCTGACCTCGATCGGGCTCTTGGCCTTGCGCGCCTTGCCCTCGCTCTCCTTCAGCAGGAGCGACTTCACCGTCTTGCGGCAGATCTTGCTGATCTCGCGCTCGAGGCTGCGCACGCCGGCCTCGCGCGTGTAGTAGCGCACGATGTCGCGCAGCGCCGACTCGGCGACGTGCAGCTCCTCGAGCTTGAGGCCGTTGTTCTTCATCTGCTTGGGCAGCAGGTACTGCCGGGCGATCGCGATCTTCTCGTCCTCGGTGTAGCCGGACAGCCGGATCACCTCCATGCGGTCGAGCAGCGGCGCCGGGATGTTCATCGTGTTCGCGGTGGCCACGAACATCACGTCGGAGAGGTCGAACTCGACCTCGACGTAGTGGTCGACGAACGTCGAGTTCTGCTCGGGGTCGAGCACCTCCAGCAGCGCCGACGACGGGTCGCCGCGGAAGTCCATGCCCATCTTGTCGACTTCGTCGAGCAGGAAGAGCGGGTTGCGCACCCCGATCTTCGTCATGTTCTGCAGGATCTTGCCGGGCATCGAGCCGATGTAGGTGCGCCGGTGGCCGCGGATCTCGGCCTCGTCGCGCACGCCGCCCAGGCTCATGCGCACGAACTTGCGGTTCGTCGCCTTCGCGATCGACTGGCCGAGCGAGGTCTTGCCCACGCCGGGCGGGCCGACGAGGCAGAGGATCGGCGCCTTGAGGCGGTCGACGCGCTGCTGCACCGCGAGGTACTCGACGATGCGGTCCTTGACCTTCTCGAGGCCGTAGTGGTCGGCGTCGAGCACCTTCACCGCGTTGGCGAGGTCCTTGTTGATCTTGCTGCGCTTGCGCCAGGGCAGGCCCGTCAGCGTGTCGATGAAGTTGCGCACGACGGTCGCCTCGGCGGACATCGGCGACATCATCTTGAGCTTCTTGAACTCGGCGTAGGCCTTGCCCTCCGCCTCCTTCGACATGCGCGCGGCCTTGATCTTCTTCTCGATCTCGTCGAGGTCGGCGTTCTCGTCGCCCTCGCCCAGCTCCTTCTGGATCGCCTTGACCTGCTCGTTCAGGTAGTACTCGCGCTGGCTCTTCTCCATCTGCCGCTTCACGCGGCCGCGGATGCGCTTCTCCACCTGCAGGATGTCGACCTCGCCCTCGAGCACGCCGAGCAGGTGCTCGAGGCGCTTGCCGACGTCGCCCATCTCGAGGATCTGCTGCTTCTGCTCGAGCTTGAGCGGCAGGTGCGCGGCGATGGCGTCGGCGAGCCGGCCGCCGTCGTCGATCCCGGACATCGAGGTGAGGATCTCCGGCGGGATCTTCTTGTTCAGCTTGACGTACTGGTCGAACTGGGCGAGCAGCGCGCGGCGCATCGCCTCGACCTCGTTCGGGCTGCCGGGGTCGCCGGCCACGGCGTCGGCCTGCGCGGTCAGGTGGTCGCCGTGGTCGACGACGTTCGTGACGCGCGCGCGCTGCGTGCCCTCGACCAGCACCTTCACCGTGCCGTCGGGGAGCTTCAGCATCTGCAGGATCGTCGCCACGCTGCCGATTTCGTACAGGTCGTCGGCGCCGGGGTCGTCCTTGGCCGCCTGCTTCTGGGCCACCAGCAGGATGTGCTTCCCGGCGTCCATCGCGGCGTCGAGCGCCTTGATCGACTTGGGGCGACCCACGAACAACGGGATCACCATGTGCGGGAACACCACGACGTCGCGCAGCGGCAGCAGCGGGAGCGCCAGCGCGGCGGCGGGGGAAAGGGGGGTGTCGGTAGCCATCTCGTTCCAGTGCAGGAGCCCTGGCTGCCCAGTTGGGGCCGACGCAGGACGGAGTCAAGGCGCCGGAGCCTGTTCCGGCGGAAGCATGCCCAGAGTAGCAAACGCCACCGGGGGTTCCCGGCGCGAGCTAAAACGGTTTACCGGCAGGGGCGCCCCCCCTCTCAACGCGGGACGGCCGGCCGGCGCCGACCGCGGGGCAGGACCCGAAAGACCCTGCGCTTGACTAGGACTTCGCCGACGCCACCTTGGGCTGGTCGGCGAACATCAGCAGCGGCTTGGCGTCGTTGGTGATCGTCCCCTCGTCGACGATCACGCGGCTCAGGTTGCCCAGCGACGGCAGGTCGTACATCACGTCGAGCAGCGTGTGCTCGAGGATCGAGCGCAGGCCGCGGGCGCCGGTCTTGCGGGCGAGCGCCTTGCGCGAGATCGCGCGCAGCGCGCTCTCGCGGATCTCGAGCTCCACGCCCTCCATGCGGAACATCTTCTGGTACTGCTTGAGCAGCGCGTTCTTCGGCTCGACGAGGATCTGGATCAGCGCCGCCTCGTCGAGCTCGTCGAGCGTGGCCACGACCGGCAGCCGGCCGACGAACTCGGGGATCAGCCCGAACTTGATCAGGTCCTCGGGCTCGACCTCGCGCAGCAGCGCCATCGTGCTCCTGCGGTCGTCGGGGCTCGCCACCTCGGCGCCGAAGCCGATGCCGGTCTTCGACGTGCGCTGGCGGATCACCTTCTCGACGCCGTCGAAGGCGCCGCCGCAGACGAACAGGATGTTCGTCGTGTCGACCTGCACGAACTCCTGGTTGGGGTGCTTGCGCCCGCCCTGCGGCGGGACGCTGGCGATCGTGCCCTCGATCAGCTTGAGCAGCGCCTGCTGGACGCCCTCGCCCGAGACGTCACGGGTGATCGACGGGTTGTCGCTCTTGCGCGAGATCTTGTCGATCTCGTCGATGTAGACGATGCCGCGCTGCGCCTTGTCGATGTCGTAGTCGCACTTCTGCAGCAGCTTCTGGATGATGTTCTCGACGTCCTCGCCGACGTAGCCCGCCTCGGTGAGCGTGGTGGCGTCGGCGATGACGAACGGGACGTCCAGCAGCCGGGCGAGCGTCTGCGCGAGCAGCGTCTTGCCCGAGCCGGTCGGGCCGATCAGCAGGATGTTCGACTTGGCGAGCTCGACCTCGTCGTCCTTGCCGCCCGACTCGAGCCGCTTGTAGTGGTTGTAGACCGCGACCGAGAGAATCTTCTTGGCCGGCTCCTGGCCGATCACGTACTGGTCGAGGATCGCGCGGATCTCGTGGGGCGTCGGCAGCTTGCTGCGATCGGAGCGCGCCGACTCCGCCGCGGCGCCCTCCTCGCGGATGATGTCGTTGCAAAGCTCGATGCACTCGTCGCAGATGAACACCGACGGGCCGGCGATCAGCTTGCGCACCTCGTGCTGGCTCTTGCCGCAAAACGAGCAGTAGAGCAGCTTGTCGCCGGAGGATTTGTCGGCCATTCAAGGACCTGGGACGGGTTGGCGCAGGGCGACTTTACGCGCCCGTCGCCCGCTTTTGCAAGACCTTGTCGACGATGCCGTACTCCCGCGCGGCCTCGGCCCAGAGGAAATTGTCGCGGTCGTGGTCGCGCTCGACCTGCTCGACCGACCGGCCGGTGAACTGCGCCATCAGCGTGATGAACCGCTTCTTGAGGTCGATCACGAACTGGGCGTGGCGCTCGATGTCCGAGACCTGGCCCTGGAACCCGCCCGAGGGCTGGTGGATCATCACCGTCGAATTGGGCAGCGCGTAGCGCTTCCCCTTCGCCCCCGCCGCGAGCAGGAACGCGCCCATCGACGCCGCCATCCCGACGCAGAGCGTCGAGACGTCCGGCTTGATGAACTGCATGGTGTCGAAGATCGCCATGCCGGCGGACACCGAGCCGCCCGGGGAATTGATGTAGAAGTGGATGTCCTTGTCCGGGTTCTCGGACTCGAGGAACAGCATCTGCGCGACGATGAGGTTCGCCGCCGAGTCGTTCACCGGTCCCACCAGGAACACGACGCGTTCCTTGAGCAGGCGCGAGTAGATGTCGTACGCGCGCTCGCCGCGTCCGCTCTGCTCGATCACCATCGGGACCAGTCCCAGCGCCGTCGTCTCTTCCATGTGCCTTCCAGGGGTCGCGCCCGGCGCGGGGCCGGGCGCTGTTTCGTCAACGATGGGACGCGCCGCCGCGCGCGTCAAGTGCCTGCCTACCGCCGGAGGCGCCGCCCGCCGGGCGGCTCGCCCGCCCCGACGACCGTGCTCCCTGCCGCCGCCCGGCCGGCGCCGGGCGGGCGTCAGCGGCCCCGCGCGGGGCCCATCAGCGCTTCGAACGTGGTCGGCTTGTCGACGACACGGGCGCGCGCGAGCACCCAGTCGACGACGTTGCGCTCGACGGCCAGCGCCTCGAACTCGGCGAGCCGCTCCGGCTTCTCGTAGTGCCAGCGCACGACCGCCTCGGGCTGCTCGTAGGTCTGCGCGCTCTCCGCGACCATCGCCTTGACCTGCTCGGGCTGCGCCGCGAGGCCGTGCACGCGCACCAGCTCGCCGACCACGAGGCCCAGCGCCACGCGGTTCTCGGCCTGCGCGCGGAACATCTCGGGGCCGAGCTTCAGGTCCTCGGCCTTCATGCCCTGCTGCACGAGGTCGCGCGCCATGCGCTCCATCATGCCCCGCGCCTCGATGTCGATCAGCGACTTCGGCAGCGGGAAGTTCGCCAGCGAGCGCAGGCCCCCGAACGCCTGGTCCTTGAGCACGCCCTCGACCTTGCGCTTGAGCTCGAGCCTCAGGTTGGCCTCGACCTCGGCGCGCAGGTCTTCCACCCTGCCGCTGCGCACGCCGAACGCGCGCGCGAACTCGTCGTCGAGCACCGGCAGCACCGGCTCGGTCAGGTCCTTCAGCGTCAGCGCGAACTGCGCGGCCTTCCCGGCCACTTCCTTGCCGTGGTAGTCGGCGGGGAACGTGAGCGTGAACGTCTTCGACTCGCCCGCGCTCATGCCGGCGAGCGCGGCCTCGAACTCGGGCAGCATGCGGCCCTCGCCGAGCAGGATGGGAAAGTCCTTCGCCTGGCCGCCGGGGAACTCGGCGCCGTCGATGGTGCCGGTGAAGTCGACGATCGCGCGGTCGCCCTGCGCTGCCGGCCGCGCCGCGGCGCGCCAGGTCGCCCGCTGCTTGCGCAGCACCTCGATCGTGCGATCGACGTCGGCCGCGGTCACTTCGACCTGCGGGCGGTCGATGGCGATCTGCGCCGGGTCGCCGAGGGCGACGTCGGGGTAGACCTCGAACACGGCGGAGAACTCGAGCGCGTCCGCCGAAGCTCCGTCCTGGCGCGGCTCGATCCGCGGGTAGCCCGCCACGCGCAGGTTCTGCTCGCGCACGGCGTCGCTGAAGCTCTTCTGCACGGCGTCGGAGATCACGTCCGAGCGCACCTGCGGTCCGTACTGCTGCGCGACGAGCTTCATCGGCACGTGGCCGGGGCGGAACCCCGCGACCTTCACCGTCTTCGCCAGCCGCGACAGGCGCTTGCGCACCTCGCCATCGATCTCGCCCAGCGGCACTGCGACGTTGAGGCGCCGCTCCAGCTGGCCCGTGGTTTCCAGGGTCGTTGCCATCGCTTGCAGTGTTCCTTGCTTGGGGTCGGCCGCGCCGCAGGAAGGGCGCAGGGACGCGACGCGGACCGGGGTGGTGCGAAAGGGGGGACTCGAACCCCCACGGGGGTCACCCGCCGGAACCTAAATCCGGTGCGTCTACCAATTCCGCCACTTTCGCGGCCGCGGCAAAGCGGCGCAGTATAGCATTCAGGGAACAGGCAACAGGCAACAGGGGCCGCAGCGACCCCTGAGCCCCTCGCGGATGCGCGAACGCTTTTGCCTGTTCCCTGTTCCCTGTTCCCTGTCCCCTGTCATGTCGGTCGGCCACTACGAGAACTTCCCGGTCGCCTCGGTGCTCGTGCCCGCGCGCATCCGCCCCGCCGTCGTCGCGGTGTACCGCTTCGCGCGCGCCGCCGACGACATCGCCGACGAGGGCGACGCGAGCGCCGGCGAGCGGCTGTCCGCGCTCGACGCGTTCGGCCAGGCGCTCGACGCGATCGGACGGGGCGAAACCCCCGCGCTCGCGCCGTTCCCGGAGCTGGCCGCAGCCGTGCGCGGGCACGGACTGCCGCTTGCGCCCCTGCACGACCTCCTGTGGGCATTTCGCCAGGACGTGACGACGACCCGCTACGCCGACCTTCCCGCGCTGCTCGGCTATTGCGCGCGCTCGGCGAACCCGGTCGGGCGCCTCATGCTCGCGCTCTACGGCCGCGGCGGCGACGCCAACGAGCGTGCCAGCGACGCGATCTGCACCGGGCTGCAGCTGACGAACTTCTGGCAGGACGTCGCCGTCGACTGGGCGAAGGGGCGCGTCTACCTGCCGCAGGACGACCTCGCGCGCTTCGGCGTGACAGAGGCGCAGATCGCCGAGGGTCGCGCCGACGGCAACTGGCGGGCCCTGATGTCGCACGAAACGGCGCGTGCCCGCGCGCTGCTCGACGAAGGCCGGCCGCTGCTGGGTGCGCTGCCGCTGCGGCTGCGGCTCGAGATCGCCGGCGTGATCGCCGGCGGGCGCCGCGTGCTCGCGCGCATCGACCGCGTCGGCGGCGACGTCTTCACGCGGCGGCCGGTGCTCCGCACGGCCGACTGGCTGGCCGTCGCGTTCCGCGCGCTGTTCCCGGCTCGCCCCGCTCCCGGAATGCCATGAGCCCGGACGAGTACTGCCAGCAGAAGGCGGCGGCGAGCGGGTCGAGCTTCTACTACAGCTTCCTGTTCCTGCCGCCGGAGAAGCGGCGCGCGATCACCGCGGTGTACGCGTTCTGCCGCGAGGTCGACGACGCGGTCGACGATGTCCACGAGCCGTCGGTGGCGCAGGCCAAGCTCGCATGGTGGCGGCGCGAGATCGACGCGGCGTTCGACGGCACGCCGGAGCACCCGGTCGGGCGCGCGCTCGCCGGCGTCGCGCGCGAGCACGACCTGCCGCGCGAGCACTTCCATGCAGTCGTCGACGGCATGCAGATGGACCTCGAGCAGACGCGCTACCTCGACTTCGCGTCGCTGGAACGCTACTGCCACCGGGTCGCGGGCGTGGTGGGGCTCCTCGCCGCGCGCATCTTCGGCTATTCGGACAAGGCCACCGAGGGCTACGCGCGCGACCTCGGCATCGCGTTTCAGCTCACCAACATCGTGCGGGACGTCGGCGAGGACGCGATGCGCGGGCGCATCTACGTGCCGCAGGAAGACCTCGCGCGCTTCGGCGTGCCCGCCTCGCAGATCCTCAAGCGCGACGCGGGCGGCAACTTCGCGGCCCTGATGGCGTTCCAGGTGCAGCGCGCCCGCGACTGGTACGAGCGCGCGCTCTCGCAGCTGCCGCGCGGCGAACGCCGCGCGCAGCGCGTGGGGCTCGCCATGGCGGCGATCTACCGCGCGCTGCTCGCCGAGATCGAGCGCGACGGCTACCGCGTGCTGGATCGCCGCATCGCGCTCACGCCGGTGCGCAAGCTCTGGATCGCGTGGAAGACGGCGCTGCTCGCGTGAGCCCTCACCCCCGACCCCTCTCCCCGCTTCCGCGGGGCGAGGGGAGCACGAGCCCTCACCCCCGACCCCGCCTCCGCACGGGCAGCGCGGACCCGCAGCGTCGCGAGTCGGCGGGCTGCGGCGACTCGCTCTTGCCGTCGATCCCCGCTTTGCGGGGCCCCTCGCCGGCTGCTCGCGCCGCTCCCTCCCCGCTTCCGCGGGGCGAGGGGAGCACGAGCCCTCACCCCCGACCCCGCCTCCGCACGGGCAGCGCGGACCCGCAGCGTCGCGAGTCGGCGGGCTGCGGCGACTCGCTTTTGCCGTCGATCCCCGCTTCGCGGGGCCCCTCGCCGGCTGCTCGCGCCGCTCCCTCCCCGCTTCCGCGGGGCGAGGGGAGCGCGCGTCCGCCGGGCCGAGCCAAGGGCAAACGATCCCCGGAGTGCGCAGCGCCGAGGGCGGTCCAGTGATGCGGGTCGCCGTCGTCGGCGCCGGCTGGGCCGGCTGCGCGGCGGCCGTCGCGCTCGCCGAGCGCGGCTGCGCGGTGACCGTGTTCGAAGCCGCGGCGGTTCCCGGCGGCCGCGCACGGCGGGTCGTGCGCGACGGCCTGCCGCTCGACAACGGGCAGCACCTCCTGCTCGGCGCGTACGAGCAGGTGCGCGCCCAGCTCGCCCTGGTGCACGGCGGCGACGGCGAGCGCGGGCTGCTCGCGCGCACGCCGCTGGCCGTGGTTCCCGCGGGGGAAGGCTTCGCGATGCGGGCGCGTCACCTGCCCGCTCCGTTCGGGCTCGCCGCCGGGTTGCTGCGCGCGCGCGGGATGTCGTTCGCCGACAGGTTGGCCACCGCGCGCTGGTTCGCGCGCCTGCGCGCGGGAGGATTCCGCGTCACCCCGGGCACCACGGTCGCACAGCTGTGTGCGAGCGGGCCGCGCGCCGCCGAGCGCGCGCTGTGGGGGCCGCTGTGCCTCGCGGCGCTCAACACGGCGCCCGAGCGCGCGTGCGCGCAGGTCTTCGCCAACGTGCTGCGTGCCGCGTTCGCCGCCGACGGGGGCGCGAGCGACTACCTGATCGCCGCGACCGACCTCACCGCGCTCTACCCCGAGGCGGCCTTGCGCCTCGTGGCCGCGCGCGGCGGCAGCGTGCGGCTGCGCACGGCCGCTCGCGTGGCCGCCATCGCCGACGATGGCGTGTCCCTCGAAGTCGCGGGGTCGCGAGAGCGGCACGATGCCGTGGTCGTCGCCGTCGGCCCGCACCAGCTCGCCTCCGCGATCGGCGACGTCCCGGCGCTCGCGCATGCCGCCGCGGCCGCGGCGCAACTCGGCTACGAACCGATCGCCACGGCGTGGCTGGGCTACGGCGCACCCGTCGCGCTGCCCGCGCGGATCGCGCGGCTCGACGATGCCCCGGGGCAATGGGCGTTCGACCGTCCCGACGTGCTCGCGCGCGCCGCGCCCGACGCGTCGCGTCCCGCGCTCGCGCAGCTCGTCTCGGTGGTGATCAGCGCGAGCGGACCGCACGACGCGCTCGCCGCGCCGGAACTCGGCGCCGCGTGCGACGCGCAGCTGCGCCGCCTGCTGCCCGGGCTTCCGCCGCTGGCCTGGTCGCAGGCGATCGTCGAGCGGCGCGCGACCTACGCCTGCACGCCCCACCGTGCGCGCGCGCCGTCGCTCCTCCCGCACCCGCGCGCCGCGCTCGCCGGCGACTGGATCGACGCCGAGTACCCTGCCACGCTCGAGGCGGCGGTGCGCAGCGGCCTGGCCGCGGCTCGCGCACTGGCCGCCTGACGCCGTGCCCGCTTCGCCACGCCCGCCCGGCGCGATCCGCATCGACCCCGACGAGGTCGAGTGGTCGGCGGTGCGCGCACAGGGCGCGGGCGGCCAGAACGTCAACAAGGTGTCGACCGCGCTGCACTTGCGCTACGACATCCGTGCGTCCTCGCTGCCGCAGGCGGTCAAGGACCGGCTGCTCCAGTGCGGCGATCAGCGGATCACCAGCGAGGGCGTGGTCGTCATCAAGGCGCAGCGCCATCGCAGCCAGGAGAGGAATCGCGAGGACGCGCTCGCGCGGCTCTCCGAGCTGGTCGAGAAGGCGGCCTACGTCGCGCCTGCGCGCCGGCCGACGCGGCCGACGAAGGGATCGCAGCGGCGGCGCGTGGAGGCCAAGGTCAGGCGCGGCGAGACGAAGGCCGGCCGCAGGAGAGTCGCGGACGAGTGAACGGCGGCGGGCAGCTTCACCCGCTGATGTACGACCAGCCTTCCTTCTGGCGCTTGATGATCTGCCCCAGCCCCGCCGGCACGTAGCCGATGTCGGGCAGCATGTCCTGCTTCGTGAGCTTCCGCCGGCCCATCGTCACCTCGCAGGCGGAAATCCTCGCGCCGCGTTTCGTCGAGTCCGCGACGCGCGTGGCGAGCGCCGAGTCGAACTTGAGCATGTCGATGCCCCAGCCGAGCGCGATGATCTCGACCTCGACGTTGTCCTTGCCGTAGAGGTCCTGCAGGTTCTCGACGTAGTTGAGCGCCTGGTTCCACATCCGCGGCTCGGGCGTGCTGACCTGGACGATGACGCGCTCCTTCGCGCCCGGCGCCGACTGGGCCGCCGCCGGGAGGTTGACCAGAACGCCGAGGGCGAGCGCGGCGAGGACGGCGGACAGGACTTTCATGGGCTGACTCTCTCACGATGCGTTGGGGAGCGCGCACGATGGCCAATCCGGGCTCCCGCGTCAAGTTCCGCCGGCGGCCGTAGAATCCCCGGCGACAACAGCTGGAGGAGTTGCGATGGAAAACCTGTTCGACCTCCGCGGCCGCGTGGCACTCGTGACCGGCGGCAACGGCGGGATCGGATTGGGCATGGCGCGGGGCCTCGCCCGTGCCGGGGCCGGCGTCGTCGTCGCCGCGCGCAATGCGGAGAAGTCGCGCGCGGCGGTTGAGGAACTCCGGTCGCTCGGGGCCGATGCCCTCGCGATCGGCGTGGACGTCACCGACGAGCCTTCGGTGAGCGCGATGGTCGGCGAGGCGGCCGCGTGGCGCGGCCGGATCGACATCCTGGTCAACAACGCCGGCATCAACATCCGCAAGCCGGCGCACGACCTCTCGCTCGACGAGTGGCGGCGCGTGCTCGACACCAACCTCACCGGGGCATTCCTGTGCTCGCGCGCCGTCCACCCGCACATGAAGGCCGCGGGCGCGGGCAAGATCGTCAACATCGGCTCCATGCTGTCGATCTTCGGCGCCGCGTTCGGGCCGGTGTACGGCGCGAGCAAGGGCGGGATCGTGCAGCTGACGAAGTCGCTGGCCGTGACGTGGGCGGCGGACAACATACAGGTCAACGCCGTGCTGCCCGGCTGGGTCGACACCGACCTCACCCGCAGGGGTCGCGAGGAGATCCCCGGGCTCGACGCCAAGGTCCTCGCCGGCACGCCGGCCGGCCGCTGGGGCCGCATCGACGACTTCGCGGGAATCGCGGTCTTCCTCGCCGGCGCCGCATCCGACTTTCTCACCGGCACCGCCATCCCGCTGGACGGCGGCTACTCGTCGCTGCTCTAGCGGGCCGATGGGCGCGCCCGTAGCGCGCACAGGCCCCAGCAGCATGATGCCAAACGACACTTGGGACACGAGCGCGTGCACGGCGCACGTTGTTGCGTGCCGTTGCCGGCGAGCGCCCGACGGGCCGCCCCGAGGGCGCTCGCGTGATCCCCGACTCGATGCAAAAGGCGCGACGTCGACGTCACGGCATCCACCGCGTCCTCGAACGCCTCTTGCATCGATCTGCTACTCGTCCCAGCGCCAGAAGCCGTCGCGCTCCTCGCGCAGGAAGCGCGCCAGCACGGCCTTGTGCACTTCCGACGCGCCGTCGACCAGCCGCGCCTGACGCGCGTAGCGGTAGATCCACTCGAGCACCGTGTCCTGCGAGTAGCCGCGCGCGCCGTTCAGCTGGATCGCCGTGTCGACCGCCTTGTGCAGCGCGTCGGCGACGACGACCTTCGCCATCGACACCTCCTTGCGCGCGAAGTCGCCCATGTCCAGCTTGCGGGCCGCGCGCATCGTCAGCAGGCGCCCGATCTCGATCTGCATCGCCGCTTCGCCAAGCAGCCCCCGCACGCTGTCGAGGTCGGCGAGCCGCCGGCCGACCGACGCCATGCGCGTGTCGGTGTAGTCGAGCGCGATGGCGAGGCTGCGCTTGGCGAGGCCCAGCCAGCGCATGCAGTGCGTCAGCCGCGCGGCGCCGAGCCTGATCTGGGTGACCTTGAGCCCGTCGCCGACGTTCATCAGCCGGTTCTCGTCGGGGATCTCGAGGCCCTCGTAGACCAGCTCGCAGTGGCCGCCGTGCTCCTCGGGGCCCATGATCGGGATGCGCCGCGCGATGCGCCAGCCGGGATCGTCGCGGTGGTGCAGGAACGCGGTGAGGCCCTTGCGCGGATCCTCCGAGGTCTTCGCGACCAGCACGAACGTCTGCGCGCCTTCCGCGCCGGTGATGAACCACTTGCGGCCGTGCACGACCCAGCGGTCGCCGCGGCGCTGCGCCGTGGTCAGCGTCATCGCGGGATCCGAGCCGCTGCCGGGGTGCGGCTCGGTCATCGCGAACGCCGAGCGCGCCCGGCCGGCGACGACCGGAGCGAGGAAGCGCTCCTGCTGCGCGGGTGTTGCGACTTTCGCGAGCAGCTGCATGTTGCCGTCGTCGGGCGCGGCGCAGTTGAAGCACGCCGGGCCGAAGATCGACTCGTTCATCGCCTCGTAGCAAGCGGCCAGGCCGATCATGGGCAGCCCCTGCCCGCCCAGCGCCTTCGGCACCTGCGGCGCCCACAGGCCGCGGGCCCTGACCTCGGCGCGCAGGCGGTCGCGCACGTCCTCGCGGATGTTCTCGTGCTCGTCCCAGTTCGCGCGATCGGCCTCGACGGGCAGCACGCGATCGCGCACGAACGCGGTCACCGCCGCCCGGAAGCCCTCGATCTCGCGCGGCAGGCTAAAGTCCACGCGTCGTCCCCTCAGTCCCGACGGGCCGCCCCGAGGGACTGACCCGCCCCCTCGGGGGGCAGCGAACGAAGTGAGCGTGGGGGCGCTTCATCCTAACGCGCCAGCGGCTTCGCGCGGTCGCGCAGCACGTTCTTCTGGATCTTGCCCGTCGCGGTCTTCGGCAGCGGGCCGAAGACGACGTGGCGCGGCACCTTGAAGTGCGCGATCCGCTCGCGGCACCACGCGACGACCTCTTCGGCCGTCACCGCGGCGCCTTCCTTCGGCGTGACGAACGCGCACGGCGTCTCGCCCCAGTGGCTGTCGGGGCATGCGACGACCGCGGCCTCCATGATCGCGGGGTGCCGGTAGAGGCACTCCTCGACCTCGAGCGAGCTCACGTTCTCGCCGCCCGTGTTGATCACGTCCTTGCTGCGGTCCTTGATCTCGATGTAGCCGTCCTCGTGCCACACGGCGAGGTCGCCGGTGTGGTACCAGCCGTGCTCGAACGCGGCGGCGGTCGCCGCGGGATTGCGCAGGTAGCCCTTCATGACGGTGTTCCCGCGCAGCAGCACCTCGCCCATCGTGCGCCCGTCGCGCGGCACGCTGCGCGCGGTGCGCGGGTCGGCGACGACGAGACTCGCCAGCGTGGGCAGCGGCACGCCCTGCCGCGCCATCTTCTGCGCGCGCCCGGCGAGCGGCAGGTCGCTCCAGCCCGGCTGCGGCTCGCACAGCGTGGCCGGCCCGTAGGACTCGGTGAGGCCGTAGAGGTGCGTCACGCGAAAGCCCATGCGCTCCATCGCCTCGATCACCGCGGAGGGCGGCGCCGCGCCGCCGGTGGCCACCTCGACCACGCGTTCGAACCGCCGCTTGACGCTCTCCGGCGCGTGGATCAGCAGGTTGAGCACGATCGGCGCGCCGCACAGGTGCGTGACGCCGTGCGCGGCGATCGCGGGGAAGATCAGCGCCGGGTCCACGCGACGCAGGCAGACGTGCGTCGCGCCCACCGCGGTCACCGCCCACGTGTACGTCCAGCCGTTGCAGTGGAACATCGGCAGCGTCCACAGGTACACGCTGTCGGGCGCGAGGCCGAAGGCCAGCGCATTGCCGAGCGCGTTGAGGTACGCGCCGCGGTGGTGGTAGACCACGCCCTTCGGGTCGCCGGTCGTGCCCGACGTGTAGAGCAGCGCGAGCGGCGCCCACTCGTCGTCGACCCCCGGCCACGCGAAGGCGGGGTCGCCCCGTGCCAGCAGCTCCTCGTAGGTGACCTGCCCCAGCCGGGAGGCAGCATCGCCGTGTCCCGGCCCTTCGCTGTCGTCGATGTCGACGACGTCGATCGGCCGGCCGAGCCGCGCCAACGCATCGCGCAGCACGGGCGCGAACTCCGCGTCGGCGAGCAGCAGCTTCGCCTCGCCGTGCGCGAGGCACACGGCGATGGCGCCGGCATCGAGGCGGATGTTGAGCGGGTTCAGGACCGCACCCAGCGCCGGCACCGCGTAGTGCGCCTCGAGCATGGCCGGCACGTTGGGCGCGAGGATCGCCACCGTGTCGCCACGGCGGACACCGCGCGCGGCGAGCGCGCTCGCGAGCCGCCTGCAGCGGGCGGCGAACTCGGCGTAGGTGTAGGCAAGGCGGCCGTGGCGCACGGCGACCTTCCCGGGATAGACGAGCGCGCTGCGCTCGAGAAACGTCACCGGCGACAGCGGCACGTGATTGGCCGCGTTGCGGACGAGGTCGCGGTCGTCCATCACGCCCTCGAGCGGACGAGCCGCTGCTGCTCGCGGTTCCACTCGCGCTCCTTGATGGCCGCGCGCTTGTCGTGCTGCTTCTTGCCCTTCGCCAGCCCGATCTCGAGCTTGATCCGCCCCTTCGTGAAGTGCAGGTCCAGCGGCACCAGCGTGTACCCGGCGCGCTCGACCTTGCCGATCAGGCGGTTGATCTCCTCGCGGTGCATCAGCAGCGTGCGCGTGCGCGTGGCGTCCGGCTTGACGTGCGTCGAGGCCGTGGCCAGCGGCGAGATGTGCGAGCCGAGCAGCACGATCTGGCCTCCCCTGACCACGACGTAGGCTTCCTTGAGGTTCGCGCGGCCGGCCCGGATCGCCTTCACTTCCCAGCCTTCGAGCACCAGGCCGGCCTCGAAGCGTTCCTCGATAAAATAGTCGTGCCTGGCCTTGCGGTTCTCGACGATGCTCATCAGTTGGACGTCCCGCGGCCGATTCTACCCAACATCCCGTGCGCAGCGTCCGCAAGTCGGTCCTGGTCCCGTTTTCCGCGGCGCGCATGTTCGCGCTGGTCGACGGCGTGGCCGACTACCCGCAGTTCCTGCCCTGGTGCGGCGGCACCGCGGTGCTGGAGGAGCACGAGAACGGCAAGACCGCGCGCATCGACATCGACTACCACGGCGTCCGCGCGCACTTCACGACCGCGAACGAGAACCGCCCGCCCGACGCCATCGTCGTGACGCTGCAGGACGGGCCGTTCCGCCACCTGCACGGCGAGTGGCGCTTCGTGGCGCTCGCCGAGGACGCGTGCAGGGTCGAGTTCGAGCTCGCCTACGAGTTCGCCACGCACCTGCTCGAGCGCGTCGTCGGCCCGGTGTTCTCGCACATCGCCGACACGTTCGTCGACGCGTTCGTGCGCCGCGCGGAGCGGCTGCACGGATGAAGGTCGAGGTCGCCTACGCGGGGCCGGAAGGCGAGGCGATCGTCGCGCTCGACCTGCCGGCGCACGCCACGCTCGCCGACGCCGTCGAGCGCTCGCAGCTGGTCGGGCGATTTCGCCTGGACGCGGGCAGCCTCGCCTGCGCGATATTCGGGCAGCGCGCCGCGCCGGGAACGCCGCTGCGCGAGGGCGATCGCGTGGAACTGCTGAGGCCGCTGCGCGCCGACCCCAAGGCGGCGCGGCGCGCCCGGGCGGCGGAAAACCCCCTGCCGCGACCGCGGCCGCGCACGAAACGGCGCCGCAAACGGGAATGAGCCTCCGCCGACCGTCGCGGCCGCTTGGCGGCAGCCTCCGGGCGCGCCACAATCCGCCGATGCCCGGGAGGAAGCCGCTGCGCCGCCTTGCCGCCGTCGTCGCCATCGCGACGTCGGCCGCCTGCGCGCTGCCGGCGTCCGCCGAGCCGGTCGCGCCGGCGGGTGAGCGCCCCGCGTCGGTCATCGACAGGGTGTGGCACGGCGCGCAGGACCTGGTGTTCTACGCGCTAGGCATGGTGGGCATCGAGTACCGGTACGGCGGCGAGGATCCCGCCTCCGGCCTCGACTGCAGCGGGCTCGTCCGCCACGTGTTCCAGCAGGTCGCCGGCGTGACGCTGCCGCGCACCGCGCTGGAGATGAGCCGCGTCGGCGACCGCGTCGGCAAGGGGGAGCTGCGTCCGGGCGACCTCGTGTTCTTCAACACGCGCCGCTTCGCCTTCTCGCACGTGGGCATCTACCTCGGCGACGGCCGCTTCGTGCACGCGCCGCGCACCGGCCGCGACGTGGAGGTCGCGCAGTTCGACAACCGCTACTGGCAGAAGCGCTTCGACGGCGCGCGACGCCTCGCAGGTGTCCTCCCGGCGCTGGTGTCCTCCGCCGAGGCGGCGCCGCTGGCGCCGGCAGCCGCCGCCGACCAACCGTAGGCCTCGTCGCGGCGCCGCCGCGACGACGCCCGCTTCACCGCAGTCGTCCCCGCCCAGGCGGGAACGGCGGGCGGGGACGCGGCCGCCGCTACTTCGCTCCGGCCTGCCGCAGGCGCGCCACCAGCTTTTCGTCGCCCGAGCGCTCGGCCCACGCGAGCGCCGTCGCACCGTCGTCGTTCGCGAACCCCACGTTGGCGCCGCGCTCGATCAGCAGCAGCGCTGTCGAGTAGCGGCCTTCGCGCACGGCCATCATCAGCGCCGTCGTGCCGTTGGGCGAGCGCGCGTCGATGCTGGCGCCCTCGGCGAGCAGGTAGCGCACCACGTCGTCGTGCCCTCCGGTGGCGGCGTAGCTGAGCGGCGTCCAGCCGGCGTGGTTCAGCGCCGCGCCCTTGCCGCGCAGCGCCTTGGCGACGTCGAGGCGGCCGTTGAGCGAAGCCAGCATCAGCGCCGAGTCGCCGAACGGGTTGCGCGCGTCGACCTTCGCGCCCGCGGCGAGCAGCGCCTCGACCGTGCGCAGGTTCCCTTCGCGCGCCGCGACGACCAGCACGGGCCAGCCGTCGCGTGCCACGGAGTTCGGGTCCATCCCTCGCGCGAGCGCGTCGCGCACCGCCGCGTGGTTGTCGTTGCGCACGGCGATGACGAAGTCGTCGAGGGTAGGCGCGCGCTGCTGCGCGGCGGCGAGCGCGGGCAGCAGGAAGAGCGCGGCGAAGCGTTCAGTGAAGCGGCGTCGGTTCATCGGGGATTCCGAACAGTTCGAAGAAGTTGCGGGAGGTGGCGCGGGCGACGTCCTCGACGGGCAGGCCGCGCAGCCGCGCGACCTCCTCGGCGACGTGGACGACGAGCGCGGGGTGGTTGCGCTTGCCGCGGTGCGGCGCCGGCGCGAGGTACGGGCTGTCGGTCTCGATCAGCATGCGGTCGAGCGGCACCTTCTGCGCGATCGACTTGAGCTCCGCGGCGTTGCGGAACGTGACGATGCCCGAGAACGAGATGTGAAAGCCGAGGTCGAGCGCGGCCTTCGCCACGTCCCAGGTCTCGGTGAAGCAGTGCATGACGCCGCCGACGTCGCGCGCGCCCTCCTCGGCCATGATGGCGAGCGTGTCCTGCGCCGCCGAGCGCGTGTGCACGACGAGCGGCCTGCGCGCCACGCGCGCGGCGCGCACGTGCGTGCGGAACCGCTCGCGCTGCCAGCCGAGGTCGCCCTCCAGCCGGTAGTAGTCGAGCCCGGTCTCGCCGATGGCGACGACCTTCGGCCGCGCCGCAAGCTCCACCAGGCGCTCGACCGTCGGCTCCTCGGTGTCCGGGTAGTCGGGGTGCACGCCGGCGGTCGCGTAAAGGTTCGCGTGGTCCTGCGCCAGCTTGTGCACGCGCGGCCAGTCGGCGAGGTCGACCGAAATGCACAACGCGTGCGTCACCCGCGCCGCACGCATCGCGTCGAGCAGCGAGTCGACGTCCGCGGCGAGTTCCGGGAAATCGAGGTGGCAGTGGGAGTCGACGTACAAGGCGCGGAGGCGGGGCGAGAGATCGGAGACGAGAGCGCCCGATCGAAGGGACGCGTGATTCGCGAGCGTTCAGGGCACGGAAAGCTCGGCCGCGAACGGGGGCGCTCGCGCCCCCCTTGCGCTCCTACAAAGTGTGCGTCGGCCGCGAGGAGGCCAGCGACTCGCCGAGCAGCTTCTCGATCGTGGCGCGCGCGGCGCCGCCGGTCTCGTCCTGCGTGAACTGCACGCCGATGCCCTGCGTGCGATTGCCCTGCACGCCTGTTGGCGTGATCCACACCACCTTGCCCTGCACCGCGATGCGGTTGGGGTCGTCCATCAGCGAGAGCAGCATGAAAACCTCCTCGCCGAGGCGGTACTCGCGCGAGGTGGGGATGAAGATGCCGCCGCCCTTGAGGAACGGCATGTAGGCGGCGTAGAGGGCGGCCTTCTCCCGGATGTTGAGCGACAGCACCCCCGGCCGCGCGACGGCGGCGGGAGCGGCGTGAGCACCGGGGCGGTCGGCCATGGGCGGGGTCAGGCGAAGAGGGCGCGGTAGTCGACGAGAAGCGCTTCGGCCACGAAACGCGGCTGCAGCGGGTGCGCAAGCAGCGTCCGTTGTCCAAGCAATTGAGAATAATAGCGAAAAAGCGAAATCCGTGCCACCGACGCCGCGTTGGCCGCAAGCGCCTGCGCGTGGTCCGGGTTGAGGCGCGCCTCGCCGCCCGCGCGGACCCGCGCGAGGTCGGCTGTCCAGGCCAGCAGCCAATCGATCGCAGCCGCCAGCCGCTCGCGCCGCTCCTCGCGGCCGCCCAGGTCGATCCGGGCCGCCAGGGCCGCCGGCGAGAACGCCCGCGGTTGCGCGAGCGCAGCCAGCCAGACCGCGCGCTCCGCCTGCAACGCCGGGTCGGCCAGTTCGAGGGCCACGAGCGGCGCGCCGGCGGCCTGCGCCAGCAGCGTGGCCGGGTCGGCTGCCCCCTGCCCCGCGAGCCAGCCGACCGCCACGTCCGTGGCCGGGCGCGGCACCGGCAGCCGGCGACAGCGGCTGACGACGGTCGCCGGCAGCCGGCCGCCCTGGTGCGCCACCAGGAGCAGGTATGTGCCCGGGGGCGGCTCCTCGAGAGTCTTGAGCAGCGCGTTGGCGGCGGACGCGTTCATCCGCTCCGCCGGCACGACGACTGCGACCTTCGCGCCGCCGCGGTGGCTGGTGATCTGCGCCCACTCGCCCAGCCGGCGGATCGCGTCGATCTTGATGACATCCACCGGCGTCGCGTTGCCCTCCTCGTCGAACTCGACCAGCTCGACGAGCCGCAGGTCGGGGTGCTGGCCCGCGGCGACCCACGTGCAGCCGGGGCAGCTGCCGCACGCGCGCTCGCCCGGGCGGGGGGACTCGCAAAGCAGCGAGCGCGCGAGCTCGAGCGCCAGCGCGCGCTTGCCGATGCCGCGGGCACCCTCGATCAGCCATGCGTGCGGCCAGCGCTCGCGCTGCGCGAGCGTGTCGGCCGCCATCGCCTCCAGCCACGGCGGGAGCGGCTGCCAGGCCGCGCGCGGCGGCGGGACGTCGGGGTCGTCGGCCATCAGAGCGCCGCCGCGATCGCGGCCAGCTCGCCGCGCACGACGTCGAGCGGCCGCGACGAGTCGATCACGCGGCAGCGGCGCGGATCGGCGGCGGCGCGCGCGAGGTAGCACGCGCGCACGCGCTCGAAGAACGACGCGCGCTCGCGCTCGAACTTGTCCAGCGTGTGGCCGGCCGCGGCGTTGCGGTCGAGACGCTCGCGCGACACGGCGATCGGCACGTCGAACACCAGCGTGAGGTCGGGCACGAGGTCGCCGTGGACCCAGTCCTCGAGCGCGGCGATGCGCTTCGCGTCCACGCCGTGGCCGCCGCCCTGGTAGGCGTAGGTCGCGTCGGTGAAGCGGTCGCACAGCACGACGTCGCCGCGGGCGAGCGCGGGACGGATCACGTGCTCGACGTGCTCGCGCCGCGCGGCGAACATGAGCAGCGCCTCGGTGTCGTGCGTCATCGGCTCCGCGAGCAGCAGGTCGCGCAGGCGCTCGCCGAGCGGCGTGCCGCCGGGCTCGCGGGTGGCGACGACCGTGCGCCCGCGGTCGATCAGCGCCTGCGCGAGCCACGCCGCGTGCGTGCTCTTGCCGGCGCCGTCGATGCCTTCGAGCGTGACGAAGCGGCCCTTGTGCGTGGTGGATGTCAATTCGGCCCCGGATTAGCGCCCGCGCTTCAGCTGGTATCTTGCCACCGCGCGGTTGTGGTCCGCGAGGTTCGCGGTGAACTCGCTGGTGCCGTCGCCGCGCGCGACGAAGTACAGGTACTGCGTGGCCGGTGGATTGACCACTGCCTCGAGCGAAGCGCGCGAGGGCAGCGCGATCGGCGACGGCGGCAGGCCGGCGCGCGTGTAGGTGTTGTACGGCCCGTCGGCCTCGAGGTCGCGCTTGCGCAGGTTGCCGTCGAACGCCTCGCCGAGCCCGTAGATCACGGTCGGGTCGGTCTGCAGCCTCATGCCGAGCCGCAGGCGGTTGACGAACACCGACGCCACCAGCGGCCGCTCCGCGGGACGCCCGGTCTCCTTCTCGACGATCGACGCGAGGATCAGCGCCTCGTAGGGGGTGGCGAGCGGCAGGTCCGGCGAGCGCTTCGCCCACGCCGCATCGAGCCGCTCGCCCAGCAGGCGGTGCGCGCGCTTGAGGATCGCCGCGTCGGAGGAGCCCGCGGCGAAGAAGTACGTGTCGGGGAAGAACTGGCCCTCGGCGTGCGGCGCGGCGATGCCGAGCTTCGCGAGCAGCTCGGCGTCGGTGAGCCCGGCGGTTTCCTGCGCGACGTCGCGCCTCGCGCGGAGCGCCTCGCGCAACTCGCGCACCGTCGTCCCCTCGGCGAACGTGATCGCGACCTGCGAGACCTCGCCCTGCGTCAGCCGGGCGAGCAGTCCCGGCAGCGTGAGGCCTTCGGAGAGCTCGTAGTTGCCGGCCTTGATCGCGCGATCCGCGCCCTTGAAGCGCGCGAGCGCCACCAGCGGCGCGGGGTGCGGCAGCACGCCGGCCGCGGCGAGGTCGCGCGCGACCTGGCCGAGCGTCGCGCCGGAGGAAACCTCGAACCCGTACGGCGACGACGGCAGCGGCAGCGGGCGGTCGAGGTACCAGCGCGCGACCGCGAGCGCCGCGAGCACCGAGGCGGCGAGCGCGACGAGCAGCGGGCGGAGGAGACGGGGCAACGCCATGGCGGAGTGACGGCTATAATTGTCGCATGCGAGTTCCGCTGCGCCCCGCGCGCCCGCGCGGCTTCACGCTGATCGAGATCATGGTCGTCATCGTGATCCTCGGCGTGCTCGCGGCGCTGCTGGTGCCACGCGTGCTCGACCGCCCCGACGAGGCGCGCGTCGTCGCAGCGAAGAGCGACGTCGCCGCGATCATGCAGGCGCTCAAGCTCTACCGCCTCGACAACCAGCGCTATCCCACCGCCGAGCAGGGCCTCGCGGCGCTGGTGGCCAGGCCCGCGACCGACCCCGTGCCTCCGAACTGGAAGCCCAACGGCTACCTCGAGAAGCTGCGCGACGATCCCTGGGGCCGGCCCTACCAGTACCTGAACCCGGGCCTCAAGGGCGAGGTCGACGTCTTCAGCCTCGGCGCGGACGGCAAGCGCGGCGGCACCGGCGCCGACGCCGACGTCGGCTCGTGGGACCTCTGACCCGGGCATGACGCAGCGCGGCGCCGCCGCCGGCTTCACGCTGCTCGAGATCCTCGTCGTCGTCGCCGTGCTCGGCATCGCGGCCGCCGTCGGCTACGCCACGCTGGAGCGCGACGACCGCGGCACGCTCGAGCGCGAGGCGCGGCGCTTCGCCGGCGCGCTCGAGTACGCGGCGCAGCGCGCGCAGTTCGCGCACGAGACGCTCGGCGTCTCGGCGCAGGGCAGCGAGTGGCGCTTCTGGCGCCGCGGCGACGACGGCAAGTGGGTGCACCTGACCGGCGACGACGCGCTGGCGACGCGCACGCTGCCGGCGACGGTCGCGGCAGCCCCACAGGCCTACGCCGGCCGGCCGCTGCCGGCAGATGCGGTCGTGCCGCTGCGCGCCAGCGGGCGCAACGAGCCGTACGCGTTCGCGCTGCGCGCCGGCGACTACGCGGCGACCGTGAGCGGCGATCCGCTCAACCGCGTGACCATCGACGGCCCGCACGCGCTCCCGCGATGAGACGCGTTCGCGCCTTCACGCTGGTCGAGGTCCTGGTCGCGCTGTCGCTGCTCGCGGTCGCGCTCGCCGCCGGCATGCGCGCGCTCGCGCAATCCGCGGACGGCGCCGGCACGCTCAAGGCACGCACGCTCGCGCTGTGGGTCGCGCAGAACCGGCTCGCGCAGGCGCAGCTCGCGGCCGACGCGCCGGGCAACGCGCGCGGCGAGGCGATCCAGGCGGGCACGCGCTTCGTCTGGGAAGTGCGCGCCGGCGGCACGCCCAACCCGGCATTCCGGCGCATCGACATCACGGTCGCCGCCGCCGACGCGCCGGGCTACGCGCTCGCGCAGCTGACCGGCTACGTCGCCGTGCCGCGCTGATGCGCCAGCGCGGCTTCACGCTCGTCGAGATCCTGGTCGCGCTGGCGCTCCTCGCGCTCGTCGCCGTGCTGGCCTATCGCGGCACCGCATCGCTCGTCGATGGCGAGACGCGACTGGCCGGCGAGGCGCGCCGCTGGCGCACGCTCGACGCTGCGCTCGCGCGCATGGAGTCCGACGTGCGGCAGGCGGTGCCGCGCGCGGTGCGCGCCGGCGGCGCCATCGAGCCGGCTTGGCTCGCAGGCGTCGAGAGCCACGGCGCGAGCGCGATCGCGTTCTCGCGCGCGGGGCCGGAGTTCGACGCGGAGCCCGGCGTGGCGGGCCAGCGCATCGGCTACCGGCTGCGCGACGGCGCGCTGCAGGTCGTCTATTGGCCCGCGCTGGATCGCGCGCGCGGCGGCGACGGCGACGCGCGGGCCTGGCCCCTGGTCGAAGGCGTGGCGGCGCTGCGCATCGATCACCTGTCGTCGCGCGGCGAGTGGGTGGCGAGCTGGCCGCAGTCCGGCGACGCCGCGCTGCCGCGCGCGGTGCGCGTGCACCTGACGCTCGCCTCGGGGGAGGCGATCGAGCGATGGTTCGCGCTGCGCTGAACCGCGGGGCGGCGCTGGTCGCGGCGATGCTGATCGCCGCACTGGCGGCCGCGGTCGTCGCCACGCTCGCCGCCGGGCAGTCGCAGTGGCTGCGCACCGTGGAGCTGCGTCGCGACCGCGCGCAGGCGCAGGCGATCGTCCTCGCGGGCCTCGCGTGGACGCGGCAGGTGCTGCAGGAGGACGCGCAGGGCGCGCCCGTCGACCACCTCGGCGAGCCGTGGGCGCTGCCGCTGCCGCCCACGCCGCTCGAAGGCGGCGTCGTCGACGGCGTGATAGTCGACGCGCAGGGGCGCCTCGACGTCAACCACCTCGCCGGCGAGGGCCCCGAGACGCAGGCGGCGCGCGAGAGGATGGCGCGCCTGTTCGCGCCCGCCGGGCTCGACGCGCGAGCGGTGGATGCGCTGCTGGGCGCCGGGCGACCCGACGGCGTGCGTTTCGTGCGCGCGGCGGAGATCGCTGCGCTGGAGGCAATCGGCGAGGCCGGCCACGCACGCGTGGCGCGCTTCGTCACCGCGCTGCCTGCGCCGGCGACGATCAACGTCAACACGGCGCCGCCCGAAGTGCTGGCTGCCGTGCTGGGGGACGCGAGCGCCGAGGCCGTGGCCGCGCTGGTCGCCGAGCGCGCGCGCAAGCCCTTCGGCAGCCTCGCCGAGTTCCGCTCGCGGATTCCCTCCGGTGCGAAGCTCGCCTCCGACGCGGGGCTTGGCGTGCGCAGCGACTTCTTCCTCGTGACCGTGCGCGCGCGCCAGGGCGCCACGCTGGCGCAGGGCCGAGCGATGCTGCAGCGGCGCGCTCGCGAGTTGCCCGAGGTCGTCTGGCAGAGCGTCGAATAGCGCTTAGACTTCGCCTGTGGCCACGTTGCGCGTCCTGCTGCCCGCCCCGCCCGCCGCCGATCGCGCGGACGCGTGGGCGCTCGTCGACGAGCGCGGCAAGGTGCTGCGGCAGGGCCGCGAAGTGCCGTCGCGCTGGCCTGCCGCCGAGCGCCGCGAAGCGGTGCTGTCCGCGAGCGCGGTGCGCCTGCTCGCGCTCGACCTGCCGCCGCTGCCTCCCGGGCGCGTCGAGCAGGCCGTCGCCTTCGCATTGGAGGAGCGACTCGCCACGCCGCTCGACGCGTCGGTGGTGGTGGCGGGGCCGCAGTCCGCCAGCGGGCGCATCGTCGCGCTCGTCGCCTCGCGCGCCCTCGCCCGCGCAGTTGCGGCGCACGCGCCGCGATTCGACCGCGTCTTCGCCGAGCCGCAGCTTGCGCAACTGCCGCCCGAGGGCACGTGGCGCTGGTGCGTGTCCGCGGATCACGGATTCGTGCTGGCATCCACCGGGGAGGCGTTCGCCGTCGGCGCGCCCGAGCGCGGCGAACTGCCCGCCGACTTGAGGCAAGCGCTCGAGCAGGCGGCGCGCGGGGGCCGCGCGCCGGAGCGCGTGATGGCATGCGTCGAAGCCGGCGACGCGCAGCGCGACGCGTGGACGCGTGCGTCCGGCGTGCCGTTCGCCGCCGCGACGCCGTGGCGCTGGGAAGCGGGTGACGGCGTGCCGCCTGGCGACCTCCTGCCCGCGTTCGCGCGCGAGCCCGTCCCGGCGGCCGCGCCGGAACGGCGGCGCACCTACGCGTTCGCGCTGATCGCGCTCGCCATCGCCGGCGTGCTGCACGTCGCCGCGACCGCCGGCACCTGGGCGTGGCGCAAGCTCGAGCTATCACGCACGCAGGATGCGATCGCGCAAGTTGCGCGCGAAGCCGGCGCCGCCGACGCCGCCGACCTCGCTCGACGTCACGCCGCGGCGAGGCATCGCGCGGGCGCCACGGTGCCGCAGGATGCCTGGCCGCGCCTCGCGCAGGCGGCGCCCGCGCTCGCCGCGCTGCCGCCGGGCACGCTGCGCACGGCGCGCTTCAGCGGCGGCGCGTGGACGCTGGAGTTGGGCGCAATCGACGACGCGACGCTTGCGGCGTTCGACGCGCGCCTGCGCGCCGCGGGGTTGAGCAGCGTGTCGGCGCGCTCGCCATCGGGCGTGCGCGTGCGCATCGAGGGGGAGGCGTGAGGCCCGGCGAGGCATTCGCGTCCTGGCGTTCGCGCACCGCGCCGCGCGAGCAGGCGCTGATCGGCGTCGGCGCGCTGCTGGTCGCCGCCGCGCTGGCGTGGGCGTTCGTGGTCGACCCGCTCGCGCGCGCAACCTCCGCCGCCGAGCAGGCGCTGCGCGACGGCCGCGCGCAACTCGCACAGGCGCGAGCGCAGGCCGCCGAACTGGCTGCTGCCGCGAAGGCCGCACCGCGGGCACCCGACACCGAACTGCGCCCCGCCGTCGAGCGCGCGCTCGCGCAGCGGGGCCTGCTGCCGGCGCTCACTGCGCTGCAGGCGAAGGACCGGCGCATCGAGTTGACGTTCGAGGCGATCGACTTCGCCGCGCTCACCGCGCTGGTCGACGCGCTCGGCCGCGAGGCGCGGCTGTTCCCGGTCGAGGCGCTGCTGGCCGCGCGCACCGCGCCGGGGAGCGTGCGCGCCGAGGTCGCGTTCGCGCGCGAAGCGCCGTGACCCGCGCGCTCGCCTGGCTGGCCGGGCTCGTCGTCCTCGCGGCAGTCTGCGCCGCGTTTGCGCCTGCGGCGCTCGTCGGCGCGCTGGTGGCCGAAGCGACGCGCGGCGAGCTGCGCCTCGCCAACGCCCGGGGCACCGCGTGGAACGGCGCGGCGGACGTCGTCGCCGCCGACGGGCGCTGGACGGTGCCGGCGACGTGGCGCCTCGACGCGCTGCCGCTGCTGCGCGGCGAGGCCCGTGTTGCGCTGCGTCCGCCGGAAGGCGCCGCCGGCGCGCGTGCCGACGTCGTCGCCCGCGGTGGCAGGATCGAAGCGCACGACGTGGCGGTCGACATCCCGGCCGCGTCGCTGCGCATGCCGCCGGGCGTTCTTGCAGGCGGCGAGGTGCGCCTCCGGGCCGACTCGCTGGTGCACGCGCCCGAGCGCAACGAGGGCAGCGTGCGCGTCGAGTGGACGCGCGCGCGGCTCGCGCTGCCCGCGGTCGGGTCGTTCGATCTCGGCACGGTGAGCGCGACGCTCGCCGGCGACGGCGCGACGTGGCGCGGCCCGGTCCAGGCGCGCGGCGGCGTGCTCGTCGTCGACGGCGAGGCGCGCATCGACCGCGCCGGCTCGGACCTGAGGCTGGCCGTCGTGCCGCAGCCTGATGCGCCGCCGTTGCTGCGTGCCGCGCTCGGCGTCCCGGACGCGCAGGGCGTCGTGCGGCTGGACCTGCGCGGCCGCTTCCGCTGATGGCGCGCAAGCCGAAGCGCGCGGCGAGCGGCACGCCGGCGGCCGCGCTGTCGATGCGCGTTCCCGCCGTCGACGCGCTGCGCGGCATCGCGATCCTCGCGATGATCGCCTACCACTTCGCGTTCGACCTGCGCTTCTTCGGCGCGATCCGCGCCGACTTCGAGAACGACCCGTTCTGGCTGGGCGCGCGCGCCGCGATCGTGTCCTCGTTCTTGCTCCTTGTCGGCGTCTCGCTCGTCCTCGCCGAGCGCGCGCGCGTGCCGCCCGCCGCGTTCGCGAAGCGCGTGGCGGTCATCGCCGCCTGCGCGCTCGCCGCATCGGCGGCGAGCTACGCGATCTTCCCGTCCACCTGGATCACGTTCGGCATCCTGCACTTCATCGCGCTGGCCTCGATCCTCATCCGGCCGCTGGCGGCGCGCCCCCGTCTCGCCCTCGTCCTGGGCCTCGCCGCGCTGGTCGCCGGCCTGGCGTTGTCGCATCCGTTCTTCGACACGCGCGCGACGTCGTGGATAGGGTTCACGACGCACAAGCCGGCCACGCAGGACTACGTGCCGCTGTTTCCCTGGCTCGGCGTCGCGCTGCTCGGCATCGCCCTGGGTCACGCACTGGCGGCGCGCGCATTCGCGCCGATCGCCGCGCTGGCGCGCTCGCCGCAGTGGCTGCGCTGGGCCGGGCGCCACAGCCTCGCCGTGTACATGGTCCACCAGCCGCTGCTGATGGGCGCGATCTGGCTCGCCCTGCACGCCGTGCGATAGCGGCGCGGCCGGGGATGGCGAAACGGGCTATAATGCGGCCCCTGCAGGCGCGTAGCTCAGCTGGTTAGAGCACCACCTTGACATGGTGGGGGTCGTTGGTTCGAGTCCAATCGCGCCTACCAGACTCACGAGGGCCCCGGATCCGGGGCCCTTGTCCTTTCAGGCGGCGCTCCACCGGCCCGTCGCGCAGGCGCGTTCCAGCCGCGCGAGATGCGGCGCGATGTCGTAAGCGTTCGCCGCCAGCCACGCGTCGCTGTAATACGTGTCGAGATAGCGGTCGCCCGCGTCGCACGCGAGCGTGACGATCGACCCCCGCTCGCCGCGCGCGACCATTTCGCAGGCGATCTCCAGCGCGCCGCAGAAGTCGGTGCCCGTCGAGCCGCCGTAGCGGCGTCCCGTCAGCCTTTCGAGCACGCGCAGCGCCGCGTACGTCGCGGCGTTGGGGACGCGGATCATCCGGTCGATGACCTCGGGCACGAACGACGGCTCCACGCGCGGGCGGCCGATGCCTTCGACGTCGGAGCCGCGCGCGGCGGTCAGCGAAGCGTCGCGCGTCGCGTAGTAGTCGGCGAACACCGAGTGCTCCGGGTCGACGACGGCGAGCCGCGTGGCCGCGCCGCGGAAGCGCAGGTAGCGCCCGATCGTCGCCGACGTCCCGCCGGTGCCCGCGCCGATGACGACCCACGCCGGCTCCGGATGCGGCTCGGCGCTCATCTGCGCGAAGATCGACTCGGCGATGTTGTTGTTGCCGCGCCAGTCGGTGGCCCGCTCCGCGTAGGTGAACTGGTCCATGTAGTGGCCGCCGCGCTCGCCCGCGAGCCGCTCGGCCTCGGCGTAGACGTCGCCCGCGCGCTCGACGAAGTGGCAGCGACCGCCGTAGAACTCGATCTGCGCGATCTTCGCCGGCGAGGTGCCGCGCGGCATCACCGCGACGAACGGCAGGCCGAGCATGCGCGCGAAGTACGCCTCGGACACCGCGGTGCTGCCCGACGAGGCCTCGACGATCGTCGAGCCCTCGCGGATCCAGCCGTTGCACAGGCCGAACAGGAACAGCGAGCGCGCCAGCCGGTGCTTCAGGCTGCCGGTCGGATGCGTCGACTCGTCCTTGAGGTAGATCGCGACCCCGTCGAGCGCCGGCAGGTCGACGGCGAAGAGGTGCGTGTCCGCGGAGCGCTGCACGTCGCGCTCGAGGCAGCGCACGGCCTCGCGAACCCAGGCGCGCGAGACCGCGGCGGCGCGTGCGGGCGAGTCGGCGCGGGCGTCGGGCATGGCGATATGCAGTCTGCCATCGGGCATAATCGCCGACAAGCGAGACACACGGAGCCCGCCCTGAAGCCGATGGACCACTGGCAGCGCGTCGAGGCCGCAATCGCGGGCGCGGAGGTCGACCGCGTGCCGGTCGCGCTGTGGCGCCATTTCCCGGTCGACGACCAGGACCCGCGGAAGCTGGTCGAGCACACGCTCGCCTGGCAGCGCCGGTGGGACTTCGACCTCGTCAAGTTCATGCCCTCGGGCACCTACGGCGTCGAGGACTGGGGCGCCGTCAGCGCGTACGGCGGGCAGGCGAACGGCGCCCGCGCCGTGGTGCGGCCCGCGGTCACGCGCACGCAGGACTGGCTCGCGCTGGCCGACCTCGACGTGCGCGAGGGCGTCTACGGCAGGCAGAACGAGGCGCTGCGCGGCGCGGCGCAGGCTCTTGGCGGCAGCGTCCCGATCCTGCAGACCGTGTTCTCGCCGCTGACCACCGCGCGCAAGCTCGCCACCGAGCGGCTGTTCGCCGACCTGCGCCGCGCGCCCGACGCCGTGCACCGGGCGCTGCGGCTGATCACCGACGTGACCGTGCGCTTCGCGCTCGATGCGCTGGCGGCCGGAGCGCACGGCGTCTTCCTCGCCACGCAGCTCGCCAGCGACCGGCTGCTCACGCGCGGCGAGTACGCGGAGTTCGGCAGGGCCTACGACCTCGAGGTGCTCGCCGCCATCGCGGGCAAGGCGCGGCTGTCGATGCTGCACGTGCACGGCGAGGACATCATGTTCGACCTCGTCGCCGACTATCCCGTCGCGATGATCAACTGGCACGACCGCGTCACCGCGCCGACGCTGCGCGACGCCGCGGCCCGCTTCCCCGGCCTGCTGGTCGGCGGGCTGAACGAGAACGGCGCCCTGTGCGCCGGCGAGGACTCCGCGATCGCCGCGGAAGTCGGCGATGCGATCCGCCAGACCGGCGGCCGGAGGCTGATGATCGGCCCCGGCTGCGTGGTGCCGGTCGCCGTCGCCGACGCCTCGATCGCGGCCGCGCTGGGCGCCGCGCACGCGCCGGCCGGCGCCGCCGCTTCCGCTTCGTGACCTCCCCGCACCACGTTTCCCGACACTCCCGATGAGGACCGCCATGCGCCGAACCTTCCTGCAACTCGCGGCCGCCGCCGCGCTCGTACCCGCTCTCGCGCTGCCTGCGCACGCGCAGGACTGGCCGGGCGGCAAGACCGTCACCATCGTCGTGCCCGCCCCCGGCGGCGGCGGCACCGGCGACTCGATCGCGCGCGTGATCGGCGAGGAGCTCGCGAAGAGCCTGAAGACGAGCGTGGTGATCGACAACAAGCCGGGCGCCAACGGCAACATCGGCGCGGCGGCGGCGGCCCAGGCGGCGCCCGACGGCTACCGGCTGCTGTTCTCGTGGGCGGGGACGCTCGCGGTCAACCCGTCGCTCTACAAGGGGCTGCAGTTCGACCCGCAGAAGGACTTCGTGCCGATCGTGCTTATCGCCGACGTGCCGAACATCCTCGTCGTCAACAACGACCTGCCGGCGAAGGACCTCGCCGAGTTCACGCGCCACGCGAAGGCGAACCCGGGCAAGCTCAACTACGGCTCGACGGGCCAGGGCAGCTCGATGCACCTCGCCGCCGAGCTGTTCGCCCGCGAGACGGGCGCGCAGATGGTGCACGTCCCGTACAACGCGCCGGGCACCGCGACGACGAACCTGATCGCCGGGGACATCCAGCTCATGTTCCAGCTGATCCCGGGCGTCGTCGGCCAGGTGAAGGCGAACCGCGTGCGCGCGATTGCCGTGATGGCGCCGACGCGCTCGCCGGCGCTGCCCGACGTGCCGACCACCGTCGAGCTGGGTGCGCCGAAGCTGCAGTCGTCGACGTGGTTCGCGCTGCTCGCGCCGAAGGGCACGCCGGCGGCGATCGTCGAGCGGCTGAACGCCGACGTCAACGCGATCCTCAAGGACGAGGGCGTGCGCAAGCGCCTCTCCGACATGGGGGCGACGCCGCTCGGCAGCACCCCGAAGCAGCTCGCCGACCACCTCGCCGCCGAGACGGTGAAGTGGGGCAACATCGTGCGCGAGGCGAAGATCCAGCTGCAGTAGATCGCTGCGATGCTGCCCGCCATCGGCTGGATCGGGCTCGGCCGCATCGGAGCGCCGATGGCGCAGCGCGTCGCCGCGGCCGGCCTCCCGCTCGCGGTGTGGTCGCGCCGCCCGCGCGGGTCGTGGCCGGCCGTGGCCGGTGGCGTGACCGCGGCGGCCGACCCGGAGTCGCTGGCGCGAAGCTGCGATGTCGTCGCGACGATCGTCGGCGGTCCTGCCGACGTGAGCGAACTGCACCGGCGCATGATCCCGCACGCGCGGCCGGGCACGGTGTTCGTCGAGATGACGACCGCGGCGCCCGGCAACGCGACGGAGTCGGGCGCGCTGGCGCAGCGCGCGGGCGTGCACGTCGTGGACGCGCCCGTCACCGGCGGTGTCGCCGGTGCGCAGCGCGGAACGCTCACGGCGTTCGTCGGCGGCGATGCCGCGGCGCTCGAGCGCGCGCGGCCGCTGCTCGACGCGTTCTGCTCCCGCGTGGTCCACTGCGGCGACCACGGCGCCGGCTACCGGATGAAGCTCGTCAACCAGACGATGATCGCCGGCGTGCTGCTCGGGCTCGCCGCGGGCGCCTCGCTCGCCCGCGCGGGCGGCATCGACGCCGCCGCCGTCAGGAGCGCGCTCGGCACCGGCACCGCGTCGGGCGTGCTTTTCGACTCGTACGTGGAGCGCATGGTCGTTCCCGGCGGCGCGACCACTTTCACGCTGGCGATGCTGCGCAAGGACCTCGGCCTCGCGCGCGCCGAGGCGGCCTCGCGCCACGCGTCCAGCGCGCTCGCGGACTTCGCGATCGGGCAGGTCGATGCGGCGATCGCGCGCCACGGCCCCGAGGCCGGCGTCCAGTTCCTCGCCGCCGACGCTCGCTGAGGTACAATGCGCTTCTCCGCCACGCCGGGCCTGCGCCCGCGGACGCGAGGCGGCTGCCAGGCGGCCGGCGCGAAAGGGTCCCGGTTATGACACCGCGAACGCGTTTCCTCCCGAGGTAGACGAACGGCGAGCCCGCCCGAAGCGCAGGCACCTGCCTGCCACGCACGAAGGCACGCGGCTCGACCGCGTTTTTTTTCGCCCGCGGAAGGAAGAGAAGCCATGCCAGCCATACGATTGCCCGACGGCGCGGTCCGAGCGTTCGACGCGCCCGTCACCATCGCCCAGATCGCCGCCGCCATCGGCCCCGGCCTCGCCAAGGCCGCGCTCGCAGGCCGGGTCGACGGCACGCTCGTCGACACCTCGCACGTCGTCGACCGCGACGCGGCGGTCGCCATCGTCACCGACCGCGACCCCGAGGGGCTCGAGATCATCCGCCACTCGACCGCGCACCTGCTCGCCTACGCGGTGAAGGAGCTGTTCCCCGACGCGCAGGTGACGATCGGCCCGGTGATCGAGGACGGCTTCTACTACGACTTCAGCTACAAGCGGCCGTTCACGCCCGAGGACCTCGCGGCGATCGAGAAGCGCATGACGGAGCTGGCGAAGAAGGACGAGCCGGTCGTGCGCAGGCTGATGCCGCGCGACGACGCGGTGACGTACTTCAAGAATCTGGGCGAGCACTACAAGGCGGAGATCATCGCCTCGATTCCCGCGAACGAGGACATCTCGCTCTACAGCGAGGGCGGCTTCACCGACCTGTGCCGCGGCCCGCACGTCCCGTCGACCGGCAAGCTCAAGGTGTTCAAGCTCACCAAGCTCGCCGGCGCGTACTGGCGCGGCGACTCGCGCAACGAGATGCTCCAGCGCATCTACGGAACCGCGTGGGCGAAGAAGGAAGACCTCGAGGCGTACCTGCACCGCATCGAGGAGGCGGAGAAGCGCGACCACCGCAAGCTCGGCCGCGCGCTCGACCTCTTCCACCTGCAGGACGAGGCGCCGGGGATGGTGTTCTGGCACCCGAAGGGCTGGTCGATCTGGCAGGAGGTCGAGCAGTACATGCGGCGCGTCTACCGCGACCACGGCTACCTGGAGGTGCGCACGCCGCAGGTGCTCGACCGCACGCTGTGGGAGAAGTCGGGCCACTGGCAGAACTACAAGGACAACATGTTCACGACGGAGTCGGAGAAGCACGACTTCGCGATCAAGCCGATGAACTGCCCGGGGCACGTGCAGATCTTCAACGCGGGCCTGCGCAGCTACCGCGACCTGCCGCTGCGCTACGGCGAGTTCGGCGCCTGCCACCGCAACGAGCCCTCCGGCGCCCTGCACGGGATCATGCGCGTGCGCGCGTTCACGCAGGACGACGGCCACATCTTCTGCGAGCCCCGCCAGATCCAGCCCGAGTGCGTCGCGTTTCACGAACTGGCGCTCGCCGTCTACCGCGACTTCGGCTTCGACGACATCGTCGTGAAGCTCGCGCTGCGCCCCACCCCGCGCATCGGCACCGACGAGCAGTGGGACCGCGCCGAGGAGGCGCTGCGCGACGCGCTGCGGGCGAGCGGCGCGCAGTGGACCGAGCTGCCCGGCGAAGGCGCTTTCTACGGGCCGAAGATCGAGTACCACCTCAACGACTCGATCGGACGGCCCTGGCAGGTCGGCACGATGCAGGTCGACTTCCAGCTGCCCGGGCGGCTTGGCGCCGAGTACGTCGCCGAGGACAACACGCGCAAGGTGCCGGTGATGCTGCACCGCGCCATCGTCGGCTCGCTGGAGCGCTTCATCGGCATCCTCATCGAGCACCACGCCGGCGCGCTCCCGCTGTGGCTCGCGCCGCTGCAGGCCGTCGTGCTGACGATCACCGAGCGCCAGAATGCCTACGCGGCAGCGGTGGAGGCGCGCCTGAAGGCGGCCGGCCTCAGGGTCGCCGCCGATTTGCGGAACGAGAAAATTACCTATAAAATTCGCGAACATAGCCTGCAGAAGCTGCCCTACCAGCTGGTGGTCGGCGACAAGGAAATGCAGGCAGGAACGGTGGCCGTGCGGACCCGCGGCGGCGAGGATCTCGGGGCGATGGCGCTCGAGGCCTTGGCGGCCCGCCTCGAAGACGAGGCGAAGGCGCGGCGCTAGCGTCTGATTTCAAAGGAGAAATCCTTGAATCCGACGCGGCGCTCTCCCCGGGTCCCAGGGCCGTTTTTTGTCGTCCAAGAGGAGTTCGACACATCGCAATCGAAAAGCCGCAGCGCCTGAACGGCGAGATCAACTGTCCCGAAGTCCGCCTGGTCGCCGACGACGGCGAGCAGCTGGGGATCGTCCCCATCGCGGTCGCCCTCGCGAAGGCCGAGGAGAAGGAGCTCGACCTGGTCGAGATCGCTCCGACGGCCCAGCCTCCCGTCTGCCGGATCATGGATTACGGCAAGTTCAAGTACCGGGAGGCGAAAAAGCAGCACGAGGCCAAGCTCAAGCTGAAGCAGATCCAGGTGAAGGAAGTCAAGTTCCGTCCGGGCACGGACGAAGGCGACTACCAGATCAAGCTGCGCAACCTGATCCGCTTCCTGAGCGAGGGCGACAAGGCCAAGATCACGCTGCGCTTCCGCGGGCGCGAGATGGCGCACCAGGAGTTCGGGGTGCGGCTGCTCGAGCGCATCAAGGCGGATCTCGAGTTGCACGCGGTGGTCGAATCGTTTCCGCGTCTGGAGGGCCGGCAAATGGTGATGCTGCTGGCCCCGAAGAAGGTGCAGGTGCAGAAGCATCACCCGAACAAGCCCGAAGCTGGTTCCGCGCCGCAGGGCGCGGTCAAAGCCTCTCCGGCGGCCAAGCCGAAGGAGAGCACCACGGTGGGCAGCAAATAAGGAACGGCGACATGCCGAAGATGAAGACGAAGTCGGGCGCGAAGAAGCGCCTGCGGGTGCGGGGATCGGGCAGCGTCAAGCGCGGCCAGGCCGGCAAGCGGCACATCCTCACGAAGCGCTCCACCAAGAACAAGCGGCAGCTGCGCGGCATGACCGGCGTCCACGCGACCAACGCGGGCTCGGTCAAGGCCATGCTGCCCTACGCGTAAGGAGCCCGGACATGCCAAGAGTCAAACGTGGCGTGACCGCGCGCGCGCGGCACAAGAAGGTCCTCGCGCAGGCCAAGGGCTTCCGCGGGCGCCGCAAGAACGTCTACCGCATCGCCAAGGAAGCGGTGATGAAGGCCGGCCAGTACGCGTATCGCGACCGGCGGGCCAAGAAGCGCGAGTTCCGCGGGCTGTGGATCGCGCGCATCAACGCGGCCGCGCGCGAGCTCGGCATGACGTACAGCACGTTCATCAACGGGCTTGCGAAGGCCTCCATCGACATCGACCGCAAGGTCCTCGCCGACCTCGCCGTGCACGACAAGGCGGCGTTCGCGAAGATCGCCGAGCAGGCCAGGGCCTCCCTGGCCTGACGCGGAGGACGCGGAGAAAGGGAGGCGCCAAGCCTCCCTTTTTTTTCACTCGCCAACGGCAACCGCCGCGATGAGCACCCCACCCTCCACCGGCAGCCTCGACGCGATCGTGCGCGACGCGATCGCCGCGTTCGCGGCGTGCCGCGATCCGGCCGCGCTGGAGAACGCGAAGGCCGCCTGGCTCGGCAAGACCGGCGCGCTCACCGCGCGGCTGAAGGCGCTCGGGCAACTGCCCCCCGCCGAGCGGCCCGCCGCGGGCGCGCGCATCAACCAGGCGAAGGAGGCGATCGAGGCCGCGCTCGTCAGGCGGCGCGAGGCGCTCGCCGAGGAGAAGCTCGCCGGAGACCTGGCCGCGCAGGCGCTCGACGTGTCGCTGCCCGGCCGCGGGCAGGGCGGCGGCGGGCTGCACCCGATCACGCGCACGCTCGAGCGCGTCGAGGGCCTGTTCCGCTCGCTCGGCTTCACGGTCGCCGACGGCCCCGAGATCGAGGACGACTTCCACAACTTCACCGCGCTCAACACGCCGGAGAACCACCCCGCGCGGTCGATGCAGGACACGTTCTACGTCGACGGCGGCCTGGTGCTGCGCACGCACACCTCGCCGATCCAGATCCGCTGGATGGAGGGCCACCCGCCGCCGATCAAGATCATCGCGCCGGGCCGCGTCTACCGCGTCGACAGCGACGCGACGCACTCGCCGATGTTCCACCAGGTCGAGGGGCTGTGGATCGACGAGGACGTCTCGTTCGCGGACCTCAAGGGCGTGATCACCGAATTCCTGCGCCGCTTCTTCGAGCGCGACGACGTGCACGTGCGCTTCCGCCCGTCGTTCTTCCCGTTCGTCGAGCCCGGCGCCGAGATCGACATGGCGTTCGGCGAAGGCCGCTGGCTCGAGCTCGCCGGCGCGGGCCAGGTGCACCCGAACGTGCTGAAGGCCGTGGGCATCGACCCGCAGCGCTGGCAGGGCTTCGCGTTCGGCATGGGCTACGACCGCCTGGCGATGCTGCGCTACGGCGTGGCCGACCTGCGCCTGTTCTTCGAGAACGATCTCAAGTTCCTCGAGCAGTTCCGATGAAATTCTCCGAAGCCTGGCTGCGCACGATGGCCGACCCGCCGCTGGCGACGGCGGCGCTGTGCGACAAGCTCACGATGGCCGGCCTCGAGGTCGAGGAGACGGCCAGCGCCGCCCCGCCGTTCTCCGGCGTCGTCGTCGCCCGCATCGCGAAGGTCGCGCCGCACCCGGACGCCGACCGGCTGCGCGTGTGCACCGTCGACGCGGGCGGCGGGCGCCCGCTGTCGATCGTCTGCGGCGCGCCGAACGCGGCCGCCGGCATGACCGTGCCCTGCGCGCTCGTCGGCGCCGAGCTGCCCGGCGGGCTCGCGATCCGCAAGGCGAAGGTGCGCGGCGTCGAGTCGGAGGGCATGCTCTGCTCGGCGAAGGAGCTCGGCCTGTCGGAAGACGCGTCGGGCCTGCTCGCGCTGCAAGGCGATCTCGCGCCGGGCACCGACCTGCGCAAAGCGCTGGCGCTCGACGACACGCTGATCACGCTCAAGCTCACGCCGAACCGCGCCGACTGCCTGTCGATCCTCGGGATCGCGCGCGAGGTGGCGGCACAGACGGGCGCGGCGCTGACCCCGCCCGAGGCGAAGCCCGTCGCAGCGACGTGCGACGCAGCGCACCGCGTGCGCATCGAGGATCACGCAGCTTGCCCGCGCTTCGCGAGCCGCGTCGTCGAGGGTGTGAACGCGAGCGCGGCCACGCCGGAGTGGATGAAGCAGCGCCTCGCGCGCAGCGGCATCCGCTCGATCTCCGCCATCGTCGACGTCACCAACTACGTGATGCTCGAGCTCGGCCAGCCGCTGCACGCCTACGACCGCGCGCTGCTCGAGGGCGACGTCGTCGTGCGCTTCGCGAAGCCGGGCGAGAAGCTCCTGCTGCTCAACGAGGCCACGCTCGACCTCGAGCCCGACGACCTCATGGTCTGCGACGAGGCGAAGCCGCTGGGGCTCGCCGGCATCATGGGCGGCGAGCACTCGGGCATCGCCGCGACGACGACCTCCGTGTTCCTCGAGGGCGCGTTCTGGAACCCGCTGGTGATCCAGGGGAAGATGCGCCGGCGCGGCTTCGCGAGCGACGCCGGCTTCCGCTTCGAGCGCGGGGTCGACTTCGAGCTGCCGCCGCGCGCGGTGGAGCGCGCGACGGAACTCATGCTCGCGATCTGCGGCGGCCGCGCCGGCCCGCTGGCCGACGCAAGGGGTCCGATGCCACCGCGCGATCCCGTGCGAGTGCGCCCGTCGCGCGTGCGCAAGCTGCTCGGCGTGGTGCTCGACGACGCCGCGATCGCCGCGATCCTCGCGCGCCTCGGTTTCGCGTTCGCGCGCGACGGCGACGCGTTCGTCGTCACGCCGCCTTCCCACCGGTTCGACCTCGCCATCGAGGAGGACTTCGTCGAGGAGATCGCTCGCACGCACGGCTACGAGCGCATCCCCGCCGTACCCTCGGCGCACGCGTCGTCGATGCTGCCGCTGCCGGAGGGGCGCTCGCCGCTGGCGGCGCTGCGCGCGCGGCTGGTGGCGCGCGAGTGGCAGGAGGTCATCACGTTCGGCTTCGTCGACGGCCGCGTGCAGGAGGCGCTCGAGCCGGGAGCCGCAGCGATCCGCGTGCTCAACCCGATCGCGGCCCAGCTCGACGTGATGCGCCGCAGCCTGCTGCCGGGACTGATCGAAACGCTGCGCACGAACCTCGCCCGCAAGGCCACGCGCGTGCGCGTGTTCGAGAGCGGGCGCGTGTTCCTCGCCGCGCGCGCCGACGCCGCGGTCCAGCCGCTGCGCCTCGGCGGGCTCGCCTACGGCGACGCCGTCGCCGAGCAGTGGGGCTCGCCGCCGCGCACGGTCGACCTGTTCGACGTCAAGGGGGACCTCGAGGCGCTCGTCGCCCCTGCCCGTCTCGCGACGCGGCGCGCCGAGCACCCCGCGCTGCACCCGGGCCGTTGCGCCGAAGTCCTGGTCGACGACGAGCCCGCCGGCTGGATCGGCGAGCTGCACCCGCGCCTCTGCCGCGCATTCGACCTGCCGAAGCCGCCCGTCGCCTTCGAGCTCGCGCTCGACGTCGTCGCCCGACGGACGGTGCCCCAGATGCGGGCCGTCAGCCGCCAGCCGGTGGTCCGGCGCGACCTGGCCGTGGTCGTCGACGACGCCCTGCCGGCGCAGGAGGTCATCGACGCGCTGCTGGCGGCGAAGCCCTCGCACGTGACGGCCGTCCGTCTGTTCGACGTCTATCGCGGCCGCGGGCTGCCGAGCGGTCGAAAAAGCCTTGCGATTCTTGTGCTTATGCAGGATACTGCACGTACTTTGACGGACGCCGACATCGAGTCGACGTGCCAGGATCTGCTGTCGCTGCTCGCGCAGCGATTCGGGGCAACGTTGCGCAGCCAGGACCCGACATGACGCTGACGAAGGCCGAACTGGCCGACCTGCTTTTCGAGCAACTCGGGCTCAACAAGCGCGAGGCGAAGGACATGGTCGAGCGCTTCTTCGAGGAAATCCGCATCTCGCTCGAGGCCGGCGACAGCGTGAAGCTCTCCGGATTCGGCAACTTCCAGTTGCGCGAGAAGCCGCAGCGGCCGGGCCGCAATCCCAAGACCGGCGAGGAGATTCCGATCACCGCACGCCGTGTGGTGACGTTTCACGCCTCCCAGAAACTGAAGGCCATGGTCGAAGCCGCGAACCATGCCGGACCACAGCCGGGCTAGGATCGATCTCCCGCCGATCCCCGCCAAGCGTTACTTCACGATCGGCGAGGTCAGCGACCTTTGTGCGGTCAAGCCGCACGTGCTCCGCTATTGGGAGCAGGAGTTCGCGCAGCTCAAGCCCGTCAAGCGGCGCGGCAACCGCCGCTACTACCAGCACCACGAGGTGCTGCTGATCCGCCGCATCCGCGACCTGCTCTACGAGCAGGGCTTCACCATCAACGGCGCGCGCCACCGCCTCGACAGCGAAGTCGCCGAGCCGCGCGCGGCCGCCCGGCCGCAGCCCTCCACCACCAGCGTGCCGGTGGCCGCAGTTCCGCCGGCGCCCGCGCTGCGCGACGAACTCCTCGGCATCCGCGAGCTGCTCGAGCCGCCGCCCGAGGGCGGCGTATAATTCGCGGTTCGGTCGGGGCGTAGCGCAGCCTGGTAGCGCACCTGCATGGGGTGCAGGGGGTCGAGTGTTCGAATCACTTCGCCCCGACCACTCGACAAGTCCGCGACGGCCGCGACCGATCGCGCAACGCCGGCACCCAAAGTGCCGGCGTTCTTTCTTGCCCCGCCGATGCCCCGTGACGGGACCCCAAAGCGCCGATGGGTGGCTTGACCGCCTGCGGCACACCGGAGCGCTGCCGCGAGTCCTCGCGCTCGCGTGGCAAAGCCCGGCAACCGCGACTCGGCATCGCGGCCTCGGCCCGCGGGAAGCGCGCCTACCCGCCGACCGCCAGGCGGCAGTACGCTAACCTGTTGATTAATTGATACCATTCTCGCTCGACCGGCCTGGCGAGACGCCGTTCCCGCACCGGCCCGGCTTCCTCGGAACGATCTGCGCCGGCCCGTAGGCGACAAAGGTCCGGAAGTTGCTTGTACGGTCCCGGCGCCCTCGCGCCCCCTCTTGGACCGATGATGACGGCACCGGCACGCAGCACCGCGCAGCAGGGCAACGGCGTGATCTCCGAGATCGCGTTCGCCCGCGCGCAGCGCAACACGGTCCTGATCATCGACGACCTGTTCAGCAGCCGGCTGCTGCTCGCCGAGATCGTCCGCCAGATCGACGGCAAGCTGGCGCTCGAGCTCTTCGACACGCCGAGCCGCGCGCTCGAGTACGCGCGCAGCAACCGCGTCGACATCGTCCTCACCGACTACAAGCTGCCGGAGTTCGACGGCATCGAGCTCGTCAAGCAGCTGCGCGCGCTCCCCCACTGCGTCGACGTGCCGATCGTCGTGATCACCGTCGTCGACGATCGCCGCGTGCGCTACGAGGCGCTGGAGGCCGGCGCGACCGACTTCCTGATCAAGCCGCTCGACGAGCACGAGACGCGGGCGCGCTGCGCGAACCTGCTCGAGCTGCGCCGGCACAAGATCGTGCTCTCCGACCAGGCGCGCGTGCTGCAGTACCAGGTCGACAAGTCGGTGGCGGAGATCCACGAGCGCGAGCTCGAGACGCTGTCCAAGCTCGCCAAGGCCGGCGAGTTCCGCGACCGCACGACCGGCAACCACCTGATGCGCATGGCCAAGTACTCGGCGCTGATCGGCCAGCACCTCGGGCTCGGCCACGAGACCGTGCACGTGCTGGAGGTCGCTGCGCCGATGCACGACATCGGCAAGATCGGCATCCCCGACTCGGTGCTGCTGAAGGAGGGCCCGCTGACGCCGGCCGAGGTCGACGTCATGAAGACGCACCCGCGCATCGGCTACGACATCCTGAAGGGCAGCCCGTCGAAGTACCTGTCGATGGGCGCGATCATCGCGCTCGGCCACCACGAGAAGTTCGACGGCTCGGGCTACCCGAACGGCCTGCACGGCGAGGACATCCCGCTGGTGGCGCGCGTGGTCGCGGTGGCGGACGTGTTCGACGCGCTGGTCAGCAAGCGCCCCTACAAGCACGCCTGGCCGCTGGCCGAGGGCGTCGAGTTCCTGAAGTCCCAGCGCGGCCGGCACTTCGACCCGCGTTGCGTCGACGCCTTCCTCGCCGACCCGAAGAAGGTCGAGGCGATCCTCGCCGAGTACGGCGACTGATCCGGGCGACTGAGCGCGCGGATGGCGCGCCAGATCGCCGGACGGCCCGCCTCGCGCGGGCCGTCTTGCTTGTCCCTCACCCCAACCCTCTCCCGCAAGCGGGAGAGGGAGATGCGCACGATCGTCGCGCCGCCTCCCCCTCACCCCAACCCTCTCCCGCGAGCGGGAGAGGGAGATGC
>JAOUIA010000080.1 GCA_029884335.1 Betaproteobacteria bacterium | reverse complement strand
AGTTCGTCGTGCTCGGCGTGTCGCCGGACCTGACCGACCGGCGGATCTTCGAGGACGCGATGGCCGGGAGGCTCGTGGCCGCCGGCGTCGCCGCGGTCCAGGCCTACCGCTACCTGCCGGATGCCGGCAAGGCGCCGGAGCCCGAGCTCGACCGCGCGGTGCAGGCGTCGGGCGCCGACGCGCTTCTGATGTCGCGCATCATCAGCGTCGACCGTCGCGCCAGCGTGTCCACGACGATGATGCCGGCCGGGCCCGCGTACGGACGAATGGGATGGTACGGCTGGTACTCCGGATGGTATCCGGTGACGCAGGTGCAGCAGTACGAAGTCGCCGTGGTCGAGACGACGCTGTTCGACGCGGCGTCGAAGCGCGTCGTGTGGACTGGCGTGACCGAGACCTTCTCGCCGCGCTCGGTAGAGCAGGATGCGCCGGGCTTCGCCGACGTCGTCGTCAAGGAACTCGCCGCGAGAGGCCTGCTCCTCGCGGGCAAGTAGGCCGGCGGGCCGCGCGCGCCGTCCGATCGCCCGGCATTCAGCGCGGCTCGCCGCGCCGCGGCCGTCCGCCCAGCGCGGCCGTCGCCGCGCGCGCGGTTTCCGCGACCAGCGAGCCCAGCGCGGCGACGCGCTCGCGCGGCAGCCGCGACGTGGGCCCGGCCAGCGACAGCGCCGCCCACGGCTGGCCGTTCTCGTCGAGGATCGGCGCGGCGACACAGGTGAGGCCCGGCGCGTGCTCCTCGCCGTCGATCGCGTAGCCGCGCGCGCGCGTCGCGTCGAGCTCCTGCTGCAGCGCCGCGCGGTCGACGATCGTGCGCTCCGTGTAGCGCGCGAGGCCCTTGCGGCCGATCTCGCGCGCAACGGCCTGCGCGTCCATCGCCGCGAGCATCGCCTTCCCCGCGCCGGAGGCGTGCAACGGCGCGCGCGCGCCGAGCTTGACGCTCATGCGCATCAGCTCGCGGCACTGCACCTGCGCGATGAATACCACCTCGCCGTCGCTGGGCACCGCGAGGTTCGCGGTCTCCCCGGACTGCTCCATGAGGCGCGCGAGGTGCGGCAGGACCTCGGCGGCGAGGTTGCGGTGCTCGAGGAACGCGCTGCCGACGCGGAACGCGCGCACGCCGATGCGCCACACGCCGTGCGCGTCCTGGCGCGCGAAGCCGGCGTTCTCGAGCGCGGCGAGCAGGCGGTGGGCGGTGGGCGCCGGAAGATCGAGCGACGTGGCGAGCGCGGTCAGCGTGGCGCCGGCCTCGGTCGCGGCGAGCGCCTCGAGCAGCGCGAGGCCGCGCGAGAGCGCCTGTGCGTGTCCTGTGGCGAGCGCTGCGGCATCGGATCGCGGGGGCATGCCGCATTCTAGCGGGCGAGCGGCGAATGTGAAATCCGTTTTCGCATTCGCCGCAGCGGCCCGGCGCACTCCGGCAACCGGCATAATCTCCGGACCATGCAGACCGACGACGCCCTGCTCGGGCTTGCTGCGCTCGCCCAGCCGAGCCGGCTGGCAATCTTCCGGCTGCTCGTGCAGCACGCGCCCGACGGGCTCTCGGCGGGCGTCATCGCCGGGAAGCTCGGCCTGGCGCCGGCCACGCTGTCGTTCCACCTGAAGGAGCTGCACCGCGCGCGGCTCGTCGAGCAGCGGCAGCAGGGCCGCTTCCTCTACTACAGCGCCGGCGTCGCGACGATGAACGCGCTGGTCGGCTACCTCACGGAGAACTGCTGCGCGCTGGGATCGTGCGCTCCGACGGCGTGCGCGCCGGCCCCGGCGAAGGTGAGCGCGGCCGCGATCAAGCCGGCTTCACGGCGCGCACGAACGCGCTCATGAACTTGCCGGCGATCGCGTCCGCGTCCACGTCCGGCACGGCCGCGCGGAACGCCTCGACGTCGTCGCGGCCGTAGACGCGCGTCGGCTCGATCGCGATGCCCGTGAAGCCGGCGCGCGCGAGCTTGTCCTCGTACTCGCGATCGGACAGCGCGCCCGCCACGCAGCCCGCCCACAGCTCGAGGCTGCGGCGCACCGCCGGCGGCACTTCGCCGCGCACGACGACGTCGGACACCGCAAAGCGCCCGCCCGGCTTCAGCACGCGGAACGCCTCCCGCAGCACGCGGTCCTTGTCGGCGGCGAGGTTGATCACGCAATTGGACACGATCACGTCCACGCTCGCGTCGGGCAGCGGGATCTGCTCGATGTCGCCCTTCAGGAACTCCACGTTCGCGAGGCCGGAGCGCGCCTTGTTCGCCTGCGCGACGGCGAGCATCTCGTCGGTCATGTCGAGCCCGTAGGCCTTGCCGGTCGGCCCCACGCGGCGGGCCGAGAGCAGCACGTCGATGCCGCCGCCCGACCCCAGGTCCAGCACCGTCTCGCCGGGCTTCAGTTCGGCGAGCGCGGTGGGATTGCCGCAGCCGAGCGACGCCCGGAGAGCCAGCTCCGGCACCTCGCCCGCCTCTTCCTTGCCGTACAGATCCGCGGTGATGGGGTCGCAGCAACTCTGCGCAGAGGAGCAGCAGCCGCTGCCGGTCGACGCCCGCGTGGCGGCCTGCGCGTACTTCGACCGCACGAGTTCCTTGATCGCGTGCTCGTTCATGGGGCGCCCCCTCATTCGTTTCGACGCTTCCAGAATACTCGAAATCGTGGCCGTGTCAAGGGGTCAGCCGCGCAGCGCGAGATACAGGGCGACGACCGCCAGCGGCGCTATCGTCCACCAGCGCACCGCCAGGTCGGAGGGGTGCGGCGGCTGCGGCAGCAGGTCGGGCTCGCGCAGTTCCTCGGGCAGGGCACGCGGCGGCAGCGGGATGATCTTGCGCTGCGCGGGGTCGGCAGGCACCCGCGCGCGGTACTCGGCGAGCGAGACGACGGGATCCGCTCCGCGCGGGCGGGCGGACGGGTACTGCGGGATCTCGAGCCACGCGAGGGCGGCGAGGTCGCGGGCGAACTCGCGCTCCAGCTCGCCCTCGCGCGCATCGCGGGCGCCATGCGCGATGCTCCACAGCGCCGTGAAGACCGCCTCCAGCGCCAGCGCCGGGAGCATCCGCGTCCGCTCGGTGACGAGATAGTCGAACGCGGGCTTCGCCTTGGCGAGGCTGCGCTCCTTCGCCAGCAGCAAGGGGAGCGTGAGCCACGCCTTCCACCGCGACGTGGGCCCGAGCAGCGGCACGTCGAAGCCGAGCGCGCGCAGCGCGTCGACGGCGATGCTCGTGCAGTTGTCGGTCGGGTGGTAGTAGGCGAGCTGACCGCGCCAGAAGTGACGGTAGAGGCGCCCGAGCGCCGACTGCACGCGCACGGCGGCGCGCTCGTCGTCCAGCACGGCCACCAGCGCCCACGAGGGCCGGTACCACGACTGCCCGCTGTTGAGGTCGCCCTGGTAGCGGTCGAGCGGCACGGGCGCCGCGAGGATGCCCTTCTCGCTCACGACGTCGAGCGAGTAGAAGCTGTCCACCAGCCATCCGGCGACGTCGCCGTCGTCGGCGATGCGGCCGGTGGCGATCGAGAAGTGGCCGCCGTGCGCCTCGTCGTCGTCGCCCTGCGCGCCATTGACCAGGAACGCGACGACGGCCTTGCCGCGCCAGCCGGAGCCGGGAGCGCGCTGCCACAGGCTCGACGCCGAGAACGCGGTCGCGCCGGCGGGCGTCGAGCGCAGGAGCGCTCGCAACGCCGCGGCAGGATCGTTGGCGGCCGGCAGCTCGCGCTGCGGGGCCGGCTGCGGGCCCAGGCGCCAGTCGCAAGGCCACAGCGAACGCGCGACGAAGGCGCCGTCGCGCCATTCGCCGCAGACGTCGGCGTCGCGTTGCGAGAACCACGCGGCGGAGTGCGCGTCGAACCACGCGCTGTTGGTCGGCAGGCGCTCGACGAACGCGAGCGGCGAGGGCGCGCCGCCGGCGGAAAGCGAGCGCGCATCGGGCGCAATCCGCGCGCTGCGGATGCGCTGCGAGGCGCCCGCCCACACCAGCGGCGGCAGCTCCCGCGGTGCGCGCGGGTGCGCGTCGCTCCAGCGGCGCAGGTCGTTGAACGGGCGCATGCCGCGCGCGAAGCCGGCCCCGCCCGTGCGCGGCACGGCCACGAGCTCGTTCGCGAAGTACCACGCGGCCTGCGGACCCGCCGTTTCCGTTGCCTCCGTGCCGCGGACGAGGCGGAACGACGCGGAATCGTCGAGGCCGAAGCGCGGATCGGCGCTCGAGGGCGGCGTGCTCACGCGTACCTCGACGCTGGCGCTACTCGTGCTGCTCGCGCGGGCGACGGCAGGCCTCGACGTCGAAGTCGAGGCGGCAGGACCCGCGCGCCGCGCCGCCGATCACGGCTGCAGGTCCACGCGCGGCTCTCCGGCCACGATCTCGCCGATCGTGCGCGCGTCGGCGAAACCCTCGGCGCGGAAGGTCGCCAGCACCTCGGACTCGCTTTCGGGCGCACAGGCGACGAGCAGCCCGCCGGAGGTCTGCGGGTCGGTGACGAGCGCGCGCTCGAGCTCGCCGAGTTGCGGAGCGAGACGCACGTCCGCTCCGTAGCCGGCCCAGTTGCGGCCCGACGCGCCGGTGACATGGCCCGCGCGCGCGAGATCCACGACGCCGGGATGCAGCGGCACCTGCGACCAGCGCACCACTGCGCCGGCCGACGAGGCGCGGCACATCCCGAGCAGATGGCCCGCGAGCCCGAAGCCGGTGACGTCGGTCATCGCGTGCACGCCGGCCAGCGTGCCGAGCGCCACGCCGGGGGTGTTGAGTTGCGTGGTGGACGCGAGCATCGCGCGGTAGCCTTCGGCGGAGAGCGCGTCCTTCTTGAGCGCCGCGCTGTAGACGCCCACGCCGAGCGGCTTGCCGAGCACCAGGCGGTCGCCGGGTTGCGCGCCGGCGTTGCGCTTGAGGTTCGCGGGATCGACGAGGCCGATCGCGACCAGACCGTAGATCGGCTCGACGGAGTCGATCGTGTGGCCGCCTGCGACCGGAATGCCGGCCTTCGCGCACGCGGCCTCGCCGCCCTCGAGGATGCGGCGGATCACCGCCTGCGGCAGCACCGCGACCGGCATGCCGACCAGCGCCAGCGCGAACAGCGGGGTCCCGCCCATCGCGTACACGTCGGAGATCGCGTTGGTCGCCGCGATCGCGCCGAAGTCGTAGGGGTCGTCGACGATCGGCATGAAGAAGTCGGTCGTCGCGACGATCGCCTGGCGGTCGTTGATCCGGTAGACCGCGGCGTCGTCGCCCGTCTCGATGCCCACGAGCAGCGCGGGCGGCAGCGGCAGCGCCGACTTGGCGAGCAGCTGGGAGAGCACGCCGGGCGCGATCTTGCAGCCGCAGCCGCCGCCGTGCGAGAGCGAGGTGAGGCGCGGGACGGGTCGTTCGGGAGCGTTCACGGCGTCATTCTACTGAGCCTCGCCGGAGCGGGTGGTGGCAACCACAGCACTCGCGCCATCCACGGCTTCGCGGCGACGACGCGGTGCAATCGCGCGATTGCACGGCGCTTCGCAGTCCGCTGCGGCGGTCGAGTCGGCAGAGGCGACGTCCGCGGCGTCCGGGATCCGCCATCGGTCCGGACGCCCTGTGCGCGACAAGCCGCGCGAATGCGGGCTGCCGGGCGCGCTTTTTGGCAACTTCCGCGACGATCCCCCATGACGCCGGCGGGGGCTTTCGCTCCTGCGAGGGAGGCGGTAGGCGAAGGGGCGCCCGGGGCCGAAATGTTGCGGGAATGCCGTGGGCGGCGCGCTGCGGGGCGCGGGCGGCGCTTTCCGGCACGCTCGGCGTGGCGTACGATGCCGCGTTGCGACCAGGGACCGGGCACCGGCGGGCATCGAACCCGCGGGCACCGGCGGCAGGGCGCTGCAACGGCAGCCCGCCGATTCTGGCGCGCCACCAGGAGCCTGCGGTTTGAAGCCCACCGATATCGCGAATCCCGACTACTTCCACAAGGTCGTCGATTGCCAGTGGGCGTGCCCGGCGCACACGCCGGTTCCCGAGTACATCCGCCTGATCGCGCAGGGCCGCTACGACGACGCGTACCTGATCAACTGGAAGTCGAACGTCTTCCCCGGCATCCTCGGCCGGACCTGCGACAGGCCGTGCGAACCGGCGTGCCGCCGCTCCCGCGTCGAGGAGGGCTCCCCGGAGCACCGCAAGTCGCACGCGAAGCCGGAGCCCGTGGCGATCTGCCGCCTGAAGCGCGCCGCCGCCGACTTCAAGGGCGACGTGAAGCCGCGCATGCCGCGGCCGGCCGCGCAGAAGAACGGCAAGCGCATCGCGCTCGTCGGCGGGGGACCCGCCTCGCTCACCGTCGCGCGCGACCTCGCGCCGCTCGGCTACCACTGCGAGGTGTTCGAGCGCGACGCGAAGGCGGGCGGGATGATGCGCACGCAGATCCCGAAGTTCCGCCTGCCCGACTCGGTGATCGACGAGGAGGTCGGCTACGTACTCGACCTCGGCGTCGAGTTCCGCGCCGGCGTCGAGATCGCGAGCCTGCGCGAGGTCCTCGGGCAGGGATTCGACGCGGTGTTCGTCGGCAGCGGCGCGCCGCGCGGGCGCGACCTCGACATTCCAGGCCGCAACGAGGCGGCGAAGAACATCCACATCGGCATCGACTGGCTCTCCTCGGTGTCGTTCGGCCACGTCGACCGCATCGGCAAGCGCGTGGTCGTGCTGGGCGGCGGCAACACCGCGATGGACTGCTGCCGGAGCGCGCGGCGCCTCGGCGGCGAGGAGGTGCACGTCGTCGTGCGCTCGGGCTTCGAGGAGATGAAGGCGTCCCCGTGGGAGAAGGAGGACGCCATGCACGAGGGCATCCCCATCCACAACTACCTCGTGCCGAAGGCTTTCCTGCACGAGGGCGGCAAGCTCACCGGCATCGCGTTCGACAAGGTTGCCGCGCGCTACGACGCGAAGGGCCGGCGCGAGCTCGTGCCCACCGGCGAGCCTGAGGTTCGCTTCGCCTGCGACGACGTGCTGGTCGCCGTGGGGCAGGAGAACGCGTTCCCGTGGATCGAGCGCGACCTCGGGATCGAGTTCGACAAGTGGGGCATGCCTGTCGTCGACCGCGTGACGATGGCCTCGACGCGGCCGGGCGTGTTCTTCGGCGGCGACGCCGCGTTCGGGCCGAAGAACATCATCTGGGCCGTGGCGCACGGCCACGATGCGGCGATCTCCATCGACAAGCACTGCCGCGGCGAGGACCTGCGCCAGCGGCCGCCGCCGACGTTCCTGCTCGTGTCGCAGAAGATGGGCATCCACGAGTGGAGCTACGACAACGCGATCATCCCCGACCGGCGCCACCGCGTGCCGCTCAAGGACACGGTGATCGCCCTGAAGAGCATCAAGGTGGAGGTCGAGCTCGGCTTCGACGCCAAGCTCGCCTGGTCCGAGGCGCAGCGCTGCCTCAACTGCGACGTCCAGACGGTGTTCGCCGACAAGCTCTGCATCGAGTGCGACGCCTGCGTGGACATCTGCCCGATGGACTGCATCACGTTCACCGGCGACGGCGACGAGGCCGAGCTCCGCAACCGGCTGCGCGCGCCGGCGTTGAACGTCGCGCAGGACCTCTACGTGTCGGGCGCGCTCAAGACCACGCGCGTGATGGTGAAGGACGAGGACGTGTGCCTGCACTGCGGCCTGTGCGCCGAGCGCTGCCCGACCGGGGCGTGGGACATGAAGAAGAGCTACATCGAGATGACGCACGCCGGCGGCAGGCCGCGGGCGCAGCCGACGCCGCGTGCCGCAGCCGCGGCCGCCGCGGACTGACGGGCAAGGCGATGCGGCCGATCGAGCGGGTCAACGACTTCGTCGTCAAGTTCGCCAACGTCAACGGTTCCGGCTCGGCGTCGGCGAACGGGCTGTTCGCGCGCGCCGTGCTGCGCATGGGCGTGCCGGTGGCGGCGCGCAACATCTTCCCGTCCAACATCCAGGGCATGCCGACCTGGTACGAGGTGCGCATCGTCGAGGCCGGCTGGCGCGGCCGGCGCGGCGGCGTGGACCTCGCGGTGGCGATGAACCCGGAGACGTGGAACGGCGACGTCGCCGAGCTCGAGCCCGGCGGCTACCTGCTCTACGACTCGACCCGCGCGCTCACCGCCGGGCGGATGCGCGAGGACATCGTGCTGCTCGGCGTGCCGCTGACCGGCATGTGCGCCGAGATGTACAGCGACCCGCGCCAGCGGCAGCTGTTCAAGAACATCATGTACGTGGGGGCGCTGGCGGCGCTGCTGCACATCGAGCCCGAGGTCATCGAGAAGCTGCTCGCCGAGCAGTACGCCGGGGAGCGCAAGGCGCCGTTGCTCGACGCGAACCGCGCTGCGTTCCGCCGCGGCCACGACTACGTCAAGGCCGAGCTCCCGGCGATCGGGTTGCGCATGGAGCGCCGCGACCGCGTGGGGAGCCGCATCTTCGTCGACGGCAACAGCGCCGCGGCGCTCGGCGCCGTCTACGGCGGGGCCACGGTCTGCGCGTGGTACCCGATCACGCCGTCGACGTCCGTGGCCGAGGCGTTCAAGCGCTACTGCCAGAAGCTGCGCGTCGACCCGGCGACGGGGAAGAACCGCTTCGCCATCGTGCAGGCCGAGGACGAGCTCGCGTCGATCGGCATGGTCGTCGGGGCGGGGTGGAACGGCGCGCGCGCGTTCACCGCGACCTCGGGCCCCGGCATCTCGCTGATGCAGGAGTTCATCGGGCTCGCCTACTTCGCCGAGATCCCCGCGGTGCTGATCGACGTGCAGCGCGGCAGCCCGTCGACCGGCATGCCGACGAAGACGCAGCAGGCGGACGTGCAGTCTGCCGCCTACGCCTCGCACGGCGACACCAAGCACGTGCTGCTGTTCCCCGAGGATCCCACCGAGGCCTTCGCGATGGGCGCGCAGGCGTTCGACCTTGCCGACCGACTGCAGACGCCGGTGTTCCTGATGCTCGACCTCGACATCGGCATGCAGGACTGGCTGACCGAGCCGTTCGCGTGGGACGACGCGCGCGAACTCGACCGCGGAAAGGTGATGACTGCCGAGGAGCTCGAGGCGGGCCGCGACTTCGGCCGCTACCTCGACGTCGACGGCGACGGCGTCCCGTACCGCACCTATCCCGGCACGCACGCGAAGCGCGGCGCGTACTTCACGCGCGGGACGTCGAAGGACCGCTACGCCCGCTACACCGAGGAGGGGCCGGCGTACGTCGACAACATGCAGCGGCTGCTGCGCAAGTTCGAGACCGCGAAGGAGCTGGTGCCCGCGCCCGCGATCGAGAAGGCGGCGCAGCCGGCGAAGGCAGGCGTGCTGTGGTACGGCTCGACCGGCGCGCCGATGGCCGAGGCGCTCGCGGCGCTGGAGAGGCGGGGCATTCACCTCGACCGCTGCCGGGTGCGCGCATTCCCGTTCACCGACGCCGTGGCCGACTTCGTCGCCGCGCACGACCGCGTTTTCGTCGTCGAGCAGAACCGCGACGCGCAGCTGCGCGGCATGCTGGTGAACGAGCTCGGCATCGCGCCGGAGAAGCTGGTCGCCGTGCTCCACTACGACGGCACGCCGCTGACTTCGCGCTTCGTCGAGCGCGAGATCGCCGAGAAGGCCGCGCTGTTCAATGTCGTGCCGATGAAGAAAGTCGCGAACTAGCCGGTCGAAGCCCCCGCCGCTGCGCGGGGGACGAAAGTCAGCGCCCATGACCTATCTTGCAAAACCGAAGCTGCACCACCCCTCGCTGCCGCGCAACGCGCTGGGGTACACGCGCCGCGACTACGAGGGACCGGTCTCGACGCTGTGCGCGGGCTGCGGCCACGACTCGATCAGCGCCGCGATCATCCAGGTGTTCTTCGAGCTGGCCATTCCGCCGCACCGGGTGGCGAAGCTCTCCGGCATCGGCTGCTCGAGCAAGACGCCGACCTATTTCCTCGGCCAGTCGCACGGCTTCAACACCGTGCACGGGCGCATGCCCTCCGTGCTGACCGGCGCCAACCTCGCCAACCGCGACCTCGTCTACCTCGGCATCTCCGGGGACGGCGACTCGGCGTCGATCGGGCTGGGCCAGTTCGCGCACCTGATGCGGCGCGGCGTCAACATGACCTACATCGTCGAGAACAACGGCGTCTACGGCCTCACCAAGGGCCAGTTCTCGGCCACGGCCGACCGCGGCAGCAAGAGCAAGGCCGGCTACAGCAACGAAGACGAGCCGATCGACCTCGTCATGCTCGCGTTGACGCTCGGCGCGACGTTCATCGCGCGCGGCTTCTCCGGCGACAAGGCGCAGCTCGTCCCGCTGATCAAGGCCGCGGTGCAGCACAAGGGCGCGGCGATCATCGACGTCGTGTCGCCGTGCGTGGCGTTCAACAACCATCCGGGCTCGACGAAGAGCTACGACTACGTCCGCGCGCACAACGAGACGGTGAACTTCCTGGACTACATGCCGGAGCGCCCGGCGATCGTCGACGAGGGCGCGCCCGGCAGCGTCACCACCGTCACGCTGCACGACGGCGGTGCGATCCGCGTGCGTCGCGTGGCCGCCGACTACGACCCGCGCAGGAAGGTCGCCGTCATGAGCTACCTCGAGGCGGCGCGCGAGGCGGGCGAGGTCGCTACCGGGCTGCTCTTCCTCGACGAGTCGGTGGCCGACCTGCACGACGCGCAGAACACCGTCGAGCGCCCGCTCAACGCGCTCGCCGACGCCGACCTCGTTCCCGGCAGCGCCGCGCTCGCCAGGCTCAACGCTGCGTTGCGCTAGGCGCGGTCGCCCTCACCCCCGACCCCTCTCCCGCCTGATGGCGGGAGAGGGGAGTCATGGCCTTGCGACAATGCGTTCACCTCCCCGCGCCCCGCGTGAGCGCGTAGGGACGGCCTCGCGGCAATGCGCTCGTCTCCCCTCGCCCCGCGTGAGCGGGGATAGGGGTCGGGGGTGAGGGCCAACGCGCCTTGATGCACGTCAAGATTGCATGCGTTGCCGCGCCACGCAACGTTTGCCGATTCCGGGCACGAATCCGCGCGACGTTGCCGTAGATCAACACCGCCGCTGCCACGGGCAACGTAACGTTTCGCTCACGACGACGGCCTTCCGTCGAAGGCCGCGTAGCGGACCCTGCGATGCTTCCGGCAGAGCGGGGATCGTGCGAACTTCGAGAGGAAGAGCATGGGCGAGGATGGCGGCGGCGCGTTCGAGATCGTCACGCGCGAGGATTACTCCGACGTCACCTACATGCTGGAGGTCCGCCATCCGCAGATGGCGAAGGCGGCGCAGGCCGGCCAGTTCGTCATCGTGATGGAGCACGAGCACGGCGAGCGCATCCCGCTCACGATCGCCGACTTCGACCCCGAGCGCGGCACCGTCACGCTGGTGGTCCAGGCGGTCGGCAAGACGACGAAGGAGATGCAGCAGCGCTGCCGCGAAGGCACCACGCTGTACGCCGTCGTCGGGCCGATGGGCATCCCGAGCCACATCGGGGGCGCGAAGAAGGTGCTCTGCGTTGGCGGCGGGCTGGGTGTGGCGCCGGTCTACCCGCAGGCGCGAGCCTATGCGCGCAGCGGCGCGAAGGTCATCGGCGTCCTCGGCTTCCGCAACAAGGACGTGATGTTCTGGGAGGACCGCTTCCGCGCCGTGTGCGACGAGCTGATCGTCTGCACCGACGACGGCTCGGCGGGGATCAAGGGGCTGGTCACGAAGGGGATGGAGCAGGCGCTCGCCGCCCACCCGGACATCGACGAGTGCGTGGCCATCGGCCCTCCGGTCATGATGAAGGCCTGCGCCGAGGTGACGCGGCCGCGCGGCATACGCACGATCGTGAGCCTCAACCCGGTGATGGTGGACGGCACCGGCATGTGCGGAGGGTGCCGCGTGAAGATCGCCGACGGCATCAAGTTCGCCTGCGTGGACGGCCCGGACTTCGACGCGCACCAGGTCGACTTCGACGACCTCATGGCGCGCCTGGCGCGCTTCAAGCCCGCCGAGGCCGAGGCGATGAAGAAGTGGGAGGAGAGCTGCCGCATGAAGGGCGGCGACGCCTCCGCCGCGGAGCGGTATTAGCAGCATGATGCAAGACGACTCCTGGAACACCAACTTCTGCACGGCGCGCCGTGCTTCGTGCCGTTGCCGGCGAGCGCCCGACGGGCCGCCCCGAGGGCGCTCGCGTGATGCCTCCCTCGATGCAAAAGGCGCAGCATCGACGTTGCGGCACCCACCACGCTCCCGAACGCCTTTTGCATCGATCTAGGGCAGGCCATGGCGAAGAAGAAGACCATCCGCACGATCCCGCAGGCGCGCACGCCGATGCCGGAGCAGGACCCGGCGGCGCGCGCGCGCAACTTCAAGGAAGTGGCCTGCGGCTACACGCTCGAGAACGCGCACAACGAGGCGGAGCGCTGCCTGCAGTGCCCCGACGAGCCGTGCGTGCGCGGCTGCCCGGTCGGCATCGACATCCCCGCGTTCATCCAGAAGATCGCGGAGAAGAACTACCACGGCGCCTACGACGTCATCACCGACACGAACCTGCTGCCCGCGGTCTGCGGCCGCGTGTGCCCGCAGGAGAACCAGTGCGAGGGCGTGTGCACGGTCGGCGACACGCTCGAGCCGGTCGCGATCGGGCGCCTCGAGCGCTTCGTCGGCGACATGGCGATCCGCGAGGGGTGGGTCAACCGCCCGTACGTCGAGCCCAGCGGCTTCAGGGTGGGCATCGTCGGCTCGGGCCCCGCGGGCATGGCCTGCGCGGCCGACATGGCGAAGGCCGGCTGCGAGGTCGTCGTCTACGAGGCGTTCCACGAGCCGGGCGGGGTGCTGAAGTACGGCATTCCCGACTTCCGCCTGCCCAACGAAGTCATCGACGTCGAGATCGACAAGCTGCGGGAGCTCGGCGTGCGCTTCGAGTGCAACACGCTGGTCGGGCGCCTGTTCACCATCGAGCAGATGATCACCGACATGGGTTACCACGCGGTGTTCATCGGCACCGGCGCGGGCTACCCGAGCTTCATGGGCATCCCCGGCGAGTCGCTGAACGGCGTGCTGTCGGCGAACGAGCTGCTGACGCGCTGCAACCTGATGCGCGCCCGCGACTTCCCGAACTTCGACACGCCGCTGATGCCGGGGCGCCGCGTCGCGGTGATCGGCGCCGGCAACACCGCGATGGACGCGCTGCGCGTCTCGCTGCGGCTCGGCGCCGAGAAGGTCATGTGCGTCTACCGGCGCAGCAAGACCGAGGCCCCCGCGCGCGCCGAGGAGATCCACCACGCCGGCGAGGAGGGCGTCGAGTTCCACTGGCTGACCAGCCCCGTCGAGGTGCTGGGCGACGCCGGCAAGCGCGTGCGCGGCCTCCGCTGCCAGAAGATGGAACTCGGCGAGCCGGACGCCTCGGGGCGCCGCCGTCCCGTGCCCGTGCCGGGCAGCGAGTTCGAGCTCGAGTGCGACAGCGTCGTCTACGCGATCGGGACGAACGCGAATCCGATCCTCGGCCAGACCGCCAAGCTCAAGCTCAACAAGCGCGGCTACATCGAGACCGACGAGAACCTCGCGACGTCGATCGCCGGCGTCTACGCGGGCGGCGACATCGTGACCGGGGCCGCCACCGTGATCGAGGCGATGGGCGCCGGGCGCAAGGCGGCGCGCTCGATGAAGGCGTGGCTCGGCCTCAAGGACACCGACGTGGTCTTCGCCGAGGCCGCCCCCTACGAGAAGCGCCGCTTCGGCTTCGCCCCCGACGAGCACGGCTACGCGCGGCTGCGCGTCGCCTGAACGAGCCCGCCCCCGACGACACCAGTCCATGAACGATACCGCCACGCTCTCCCGCCGCGCCGCCGCGCGCGACGCCATCCTGCTCGACGAGCACATCGTCGAGGTGATCAGCGACTCGGGCGAGGGCGCGCAGCGCTGCGGCCAGTCGCTCGG
>JAOUIA010000079.1 GCA_029884335.1 Betaproteobacteria bacterium | reverse complement strand
GCCGCGTACGCCTCCAGGCGCGACCGTGCGTCCGCATCGAGCGCAATCGCCTCCGCGCCGCCGGCCGCCTCGACGCATACGTCGAGCACTTGCCGCACCGCCCCCTTCGTGATCATCCGATGCTGCTTGCCGCCCGCCTCCGCGACGACGATCGTCAGGCGCCGGCGGACGAAGTCGTACGGGATCTCGTCGACCTTCTCCGCGCCCTCCGCCGACCAGCCGGCGGCAGCGCCCGCGGCGATGATCGCCGCGTCCAGCGGATTCTCGATGCCCGTCTCCAGCGCCGCGTTGAGGTAGGCGAGGCGGGCCGCGTCCGGCGACGCCGCCCCGGACGGGTCGACGACGGCGGCGAGCGCCATCGTTCCCATCGTGAGCGTGCCGGTCTTGTCAGTGCAGAGGACGTCGATTGAGCCCAGGTTCTCGATCGCCTCGAGGCGGCGCACGATCACGCCGCGCTCCGCCATCGCCCGCGCTCCCTTCGACAGCGTCACGCTGACGATCGCGGGCAGCAACTCCGGCGACAGCCCCACGGCCAGCGCGACGGCGAACAGCAGCGACTCGAGCACCGGGCGGTGCAGCGCGTGATTGGCGACCATGACCGCCACGATCATCACCACCATCACGCGCAGCAGAAGGTAGCCGAACGCGCGCAGCCCGCGCGCGAACTCACCTTCCTCGACGGCGGCCCCGAGCTTCGCCGCGATGCCGCCGTACCCCGTGTCGCGGCCGGTCGCCACCACCAGCACGCGCGCCATGCCGCTGCGCACGGAGCTCCCGAGGCTGACGCAGTTCGCGCGGAGCGCGAGCGGCGCGTTCCGGTCCGCGATGCCCGGGGACTTCTCGACGGGCAGCGACTCCCCCGTCAGCGTGGCCTCGTTGACCAGGAAGTCCCGCGCATCGAGCACCACGCCGTCGCCGGGAACCATGTTCCCGGCGGAGAGATCGACCACGTCGCCGGGGACCACGTCCCTGAGCGGGATGGCCGCCGGACGCCCGTCGCGCCACACGCGCGACGTCAGCGCGAGCCGGCTGCGCAGAGCGGCCACCGCCTGTGACCCGCGATACTCCTGCCAGAACCCCAGCATCGTGCTGCCGGCCACGATGACGAGGATGATCGACGCGTCGAGCCAGTCGCCGACGCCTGCGGAGACGACGGCGCCGAACACCAGGATCAGCACCAGCGGGCTGGCGAACTGGCGCAGCAACAGGGCCGCCACGCTGTCCGGGCGACCGGGCTCGACCACGTTCGGCCCCGTTTCGCGCAGGCGCCGCGCCGCCTCTTCCGACGCCAGGCCGAGCGGCGTCGCGTCGAGCGCGGCGAGCACCGCTGCGACGGGCACCGACCAGTAGGACGCCGGGGCGCGCATCAGCGCCCCCCTCCGCGCGAGCTTCCGCACGCGCCTGGACCGCGGCCGCGGCCGTCTCGCGGGTCAGGCCCCCGCGCGCCTGGCGCGCACGCCGCGCGCGGCATTGCGCATGTCCCACGCCACCTGCAGGTGCATCCAGAACTCGGCGTCGTTGCGGAAGAACATCGCGAGGCGCACCGCGGTGTCCGCCGTGATGCCGCGGCGGCCGTTGATCAGCTCGTTGACGCGCCGGCGCGAAACGCCGAGCGCCGCGGCGAGCTCGGTCTGGCTGATGCGCAGCGGCCGCAGGTAGCGCGACTCGAGGAACTGCCCCGGATGAGGCGGCGTGCGCCCGGGCAGGCGCGGGGGCGCCGGAGCGCGCCCTCCCCCGCGGGGGCGCGCGGGCTCGCCTCTCGCGAGCATCACGCGCCCCCTCCCCCCTCCCCTGCCGGTCGCGCGCGCGGGCTCACCGCGGCTCGCGCTTGAACATGCGCACGCCGTTGATCATCGTGCTGATCACCGTTTCCCCGCTCATGATGTCCTCGCGGAACACCATGTAGACGTGGACGAGCGCGAACAGCGCAAGCCACCACATGGCGAGCTGATGCACCGTGCGCACCATCTGCGAGCCGCCGAGCAGCACGTTCACCCAGCCGAACGCGTTCATCCAGCCGGAGCCCCAGCCGAACTGCTCGGAGAACAGGGACAGCCCGGTGAAGACGATGACGAACGTGCCCAGCACGAACATGACGAACATCGCGAGCTGCGCGAGCGGGTTGTGGCCCACCCAGTGGTGCGGCGCCTTGCGCAGGAACAGGTAGTACGCGGCCTGGTGGAACAGGCCGCTCCACCACTCGAAGCTCCACAGCGGCGGCAGGAAGATCGAGCGGGCGTGGCGGTTGCCCACGATCGCCCAGACCAGCCGCACGGCGAACAGCACGGCGAACAGCATCGCCGCGATGAAGTGGATCATGCGCACGTTCGCGAAGAAGTAGCTGAACGTCGCCTCGCCGCCGATCGCCGGCAGCGGGCGCGCGATCAGGTATCCCGTCACGCCGAGCACGATCATGCACAGCATCATCGCCCAGTGCCAGAAGCGCACCGGCGCCTCGTACACGTACACCGGCTCGTACGGGCCCTGCAGCACCCGTCCGGAGACGCGATTGACCTTCATGGCGTGCTCCTCAGCGCACCTTCACGGACACCAGCTCCTCGCCCTCGGGCGACATCACGTGGGTGGCGCAGGCGAGGCAGGGATCGAAGCTGTGGATCGTGCGCAGGATCTCCAGCGGCTGCTCGGGCTTCGCCATCGGCGTGTTCATCAGCGAGGCCTCGTACGCGCCGATCTGGTTGCGCGCGTCGCGCGGCCCCGCGTTCCACGTCGTGGGCACCACGGCCTGGTAGCTGTCGATCCTGCCGCCCTTGATCTTCACCCAGTGGGCGAGCGCGCCGCGCGGCGCCTCGACCGGCGCCGTGCCCTTCGCCTCGGCCGGCCAGGTCGACGGCTCCCACTTCTCGACATTCGCGGTGGCGAGGTCGCCGGCCTTGATGTTGGCGACGAGCTGGTCGTGGTAGTAGCGCATGCGCCGCGCGGTCAGCGCGCACTCGAGGCCGCGGGCCGCGGTGCGGCCCAGCGTCGAGAAGAGCGCCGTGATCGGGACGTCGAGCGCCTTCAGCGTCGAATCGACCTGCTCCTTGATCTCCTTGTGGCCGCGGGCGTAGGCGACGAGGTAGCGGGCGAGCGGCCCCACCTCGACCGCGTGGCCCTTCCAGCGCGGCGCCTTGACCCACGAGTACTTCGCCGCCTCGTCGATCTCCTTGATCTCCTTGCGGTCGCCCTTGGTCGCGGGGCCGAGCACGAAGCTGGGCTCGGTCACTCCGTCGAACGGGTGCAGGCCGTTCTGCTCCTGCGCGTACTTGTACCAGCTGTGCGTCACCCACTCCTGCACCTGGTCTGGCGCCCTGAGGTCGACGTCGTGCACCTTCTTGAGGTCGCCGCCGAGGATCACCCCCTGCGGCCACCACAGGCTGTCGTTCGAGTAGTCGCCCGGCTTCTCGGGGAAGTCGCCGTAGGAGAGCACGTTCTGGCTGGCGAGCCCGCCGCCGTACTTCGCCCACTCCTTGTAGTACCCGGCCACGGCGAGGAGGTCGGGGATGTACACCTGCTCGATGAACTCGATCGTCCGGTCGCAGATGTCCTTGACCATGTTGAGCGAGGTCATGTTGATCGCGCCGATCGCGCCGGTGCCGTCGACGTTGATCGGGCTCGGGTGGCCGCCCACCAGCCAGTTCGGGTGCGGGTTCTTGCCGCCGAAGATCGTCTGGATCTTCACGATCTCCTTCTGGAAGTCCAGCGCCTCGAGGTAGTGCGCCGTCGCCAGCAGGTTGACCTCCGGCGGCAGCTTGTACGCCGGGTGGCCCCAGTAGGCGTTGTTGAAGATGCCGAGCTGTCCGCTCTCCACGAACTTCTTCAGGCGGTTCTGCACGTCGCGGAAGTACGCCGGCGAGCTCATCGGCCACGGCGAGATCTTCTGCTGGATCTCGGAGACGACCTTCGGGTCGGCCTTCAGCGCAGACACCACGTCCACCCAGTCGAGCGCGTGGAGGTGGTAGAAGTGGACGAGGTGGTCCTGCGAGTACAGCGTCGCGTGCATCAGGTTGCGGATGATGTTCGCGTTCTTCGGGATCCTGATCCCCAGCGCGTCCTCGACCGCGCGCACGCTGGCGAGCGCGTGCACGCCGGTGCACACGCCGCAGATGCGCTCGACGAACGCCCACGCGTCGCGCGGGTCGCGCCCCTTCAGGATCACCTCGAGGCCGCGCCACATCGTGCCGGTGGACACCGCGTTGCGGATCACGTTGTCCTTGTCGACGTTCACCTCGATGCGCAGGTGCCCCTCGATGCGGCAGATCGGGTCGACGACGACGCGCTTGCCGGCGTTGTCGAGCGTGAAGCCTTGGGTTTGATAGGTCGCCATGTCAGTCCCGATGGGCCGTCCCGAGGGACTGACCCGCCCCCTTGGGGGGCAGTGAACGAAGTGAACGTGGGGGCAGTTTCATCCTACTTCTCCACGTCGCTCACGCGGTCGTTGCGGCCGCGCGAGGAAGCCTGCCTGACCGCCGACACGGCCGCGTGCGCGGCGAGCGCGGCGCCCGCCACGCCCAGCGCCGTGAGGCCGATGCGCTCCGCCGTGCCCTCGACGCCGAGGTTGGAGAGCCCCGGCGCGCGGATCGTCGTCAGGTGGTCGTAGAACGAGCCCTTGTCCCAGAAGTCGTCCTCCGAGCAGCCGATGCAGCCGTGGCCCGACTGGATCGGGAACGACAGCCCCTCGTTCCAGCGCGTCGCCGAGCACGCGTTGTACGTGGTCGGTCCCTTGCAGCCGACCTTGTAGAGGCAGTAGCCCTTGCGCGCGCCCTCGTCGTCGAAGCGCTCGACGAACTGGCCCGCGTCGAAGTGCGGCCGGCGGTAGCACTTGTCGTGCACGCGCTGGCCGTAGAACATCTTCGGCCGCCCCTGGACGTCCAGCTCGGGCAGCCGGCCGAACGTCAGGATGTAGGTCACCACCCCCGTCATCACCTCGGCGATCGGCGGGCACCCCGGCACCTTGATGATCGGCTTGTCGGTGATGACCTTGTGGACCGGCGTGGCGCGCGTCGGATTCGGCTTGGCCGCCTGCACGCAGCCCCACGACGCGCAGCTGCCCCACGACACGATCGCCATCGCGTCCTTGGCGTACTCGCGCAGCACGTCGACGAACGGCTTGCCGTAGTAGATGCAGTAATTGCCGTCCTCGCCGAGCGGCGGGTTGCCCTCGACGGCGAGGATGTAGTTGCCCTTGTGCTTGGCGATCGTCTCGTGCGCGTTCGCGCGCAGCTGCTCGCCCGCGGCGGCGGAGAGCGTCATGTGATAGTCGAGCGAGAGCATCGACAGCACGACGTCCTTAACGAGCGGGTGCGCGGAGCGGATGAACGACTCGCTGCAGCAGGTGCACTCAAGGCCCTCGATCCAGATCACCGGCGTGCGCGGCTTCGTCTCCATCGCCTTGGCGATCTGCTGCGCGCCGGCCTCGCCGAGCCCGAGCGACGCTGCCGTGAGGCTGCAGAACTTGAGGAAGCTCCGGCGCGAGATGCCCTGCCGTCGCATCAGGTCGTAGAAGGTGTCGGACATTTGGCTCTCCCCCAGGCGGGGCGGATGGAACGGATGCGGACCGCACGATGCCGGCTCGCCTCGACGCATTAGGAACCGCCGCCGGGGGCGCCTCGTTGACATTCGTCAAGCGCCGCTGGCGACCGCGGCCTATGCTGCGCCGAGGAGGCGAAGCGAAGCAGCCGGAGGGCGCGGTTTGTAACGGAGGGCGTTACACCCCGCCCGGTTCCCATCGGACGCGGGAGGCATCCGGGCCATGGGGGCTCACCCGCAGGTCGATACCGCGGCGGACGAAGCGATCCGCCGCGTGCTCGCCGCCGAGGCGGAGGGCGAGGCGAGCGTGCGCGCCGCGCAGCGCGAGGCGGACGCCCTCCGCGAGCTCGCCCGCGCCGGCGCGCGCGCGATCGCCGCGCGCACCGAGCGCCGCATCGGCACGCTGCGCCGCCGCTTCGAAGCGCTCACGCAACGCATGGCGGCCGACCTCGACGCGCGCTGTGCCGCGCCTGCGACGGGCGTGGCGGACGCCGCCGTCGATCCGCAACTCGTGGCCCGCGCGGTCGCGGCAGTCGCCGCGGAGCTCACCGCGCCGGAGAAAGGCGGGGCCGGTCGATGAGCGGTAGCATCGAGTACGCATTCGCCCGCATCGCGGCGCGCCAGTCGCGGCGGCCCGACGCGCTCGCCTGGCACCGGGTCGAGACCGCGCGCGCGCTCGACGCCTTCCTCGATGCCGCGCGCGGCGGCGCGTTCGATCCCTGGCTCGCCGGCCTCGACGCGCGCGCCGGCCTGCACGCGATCGAGGCACACCTGCGCGCACGCTGGCGCGCCACCGTCGCCGAGGTCGCCGGCTGGATGCCGCAGGAGTGGCAAGGCGCCGTGGCCTGGTGGGCGTGGCTGCCCGACCTGCCGGTGATCGACGCCCTCGCGCACCGTCGACCGCTCCCCGCCTCCGCGGTCGAAAGGGCCTTCGCGGACCTCGCGGAGGCGCCTCCCGCGACGACGTCGCCGTGGGCGCCCATCGCACCCGCGTGGCGCGGCGAGTCCGACGCGGCGCAGGCGTGGGTGCACGAGTGGCGGCGGCGGCTTCCCCGCCGGCGCGACGAGACGCTCGCGCTGCTGGAGCGCGCCGCGCGCCGGCACCTCGCCGCGTTTCGCGCCGCGCCTCCCGGCAGCGGCGCCCCGTTGCGCGCGTCATTCGCCGCGACGCTGCGCCTGCTCTACTGCCGCGCGATCACCTCGCCCGCAGCCGCGTTCGTCTTCCTCGCGCAGTGGCTGCTCGACGGCGAGCGCCTGCGCGGCGAACTCGCGCGGCGCGCGGCGCTGCCGCGCGTCCCGCTCGCCGCATGATCCGCCCGCGCCCCGCCCGCTGGTTCGAGGCGCTGGTCGCTCGCGACGACGCCACGATCGCGCTCGAAGCGCTCGCCGCGACCGGCGCGGTGGAGCTCGAAGCGCGCGGCGACGCCAGTCTGCCGGAGGCGTTCGCCGCCGTCGCCCCGCTCCTCGCGCAGTTCGCCGAGTTCGCGCGGGCCTACCGCGCGTACTGGCCGCAACACGGCCTCGTCGCGTCCGCGTTCCCCGAGCCTCCCGCCGCAATGCTCGAGCGCGACCTCGCGCGCCTGCGGCGCTGGCGCGAGGAGGCCGACCCGCTCGTCGCGCTGCTGCAGCAGGCGCAGGCCGAGCGCGCGGAACTCCTGCTGTGGCACGCGGCGCTCGAAGGCCTCGGGGCGTCGCCGATCCCGCTCGACCGCCTCGTGGCGGACGGGTCGGTGCGCCGCGCCTGCCTCCTGGCGCTGCCGAGCGGCGCAGCGCTTCCGGACGCGCCGCCGCGCACGCTGCTGCGCGTCGTGGACGTCGCCGGCACCGCGCTGGCGCTCGCCGTGGGACCCGCGTCCGAAGTCGAGGCGCTCGCGCGCGAGACGCTCGCGGCGCAGGGCAGGGTGCACGCGATGCCGGCGTGGCTCCGCGCGAGCGCGGCGGCATCGCTCGAGTACATCGCCGGGGCGCTGCCCGGCGTCGAGCAACGCGAACGCGGCCTCGCGCTCGAGCTCGACCTCGTGGCGCGCAAGCACGGCCTGCACGAGGCGCTCGGCGACGCGCAGCGCCTGGCCTGGCTGCTCGACAACGTTCGCACTCTCGAGTCGGGCGAGCACTTCTGTCACGTGACCGGATGGACGAGCGCGCGCGATCCCGCGACGCTGCGCGACGCGCTGGAGCGCAGCGGCGCCCGGGCGCTGCTCCACTTCGCGGAGCCGCCGGCCGGCGCGCGCGCGCCTCTGCTGTTCGCCAATCCGGCGTGGGCGCGGCCGTTCGAGGTCTTCGCCCGCGCGCTCGGCATGCCGGCGCGCGACGAGGTCGATCCCGCGGTGCTCCTCGCCTTCGCCGTGCCGCTGCTGTTCGGCTACATGTTCGGCGACGTCGGCCAGGGCCTCGTGATCGCGGCGGCCGGCTTCGCGCTGCGCCATCGGTTCGCGCTCGCCCGGCTGTTCGTCGCCGGCGGGCTCGCAGCGGCCGCGTTCGGCTTCGCCTTCGGCAGCGCGTTCTCCCTGCACGCCTTCGAGCCGCTGTGGCTCGACCCGCTCGCGCACCCGCTCGAAGTGCTGGCCGCCCCGCTCGCGTTCGGCGCGCTCCTCCTCGTCTTCGGCCTGCTGCTCGCCGGCCTGGAGGCATGGTGGCGCGGCACGCTGCTCCGGTGGCTCGCGACCGACGCGCTGCTGATCCCGGTGTTCCTCGGGCTCCTCGCCGCGCTGGCCGACCCGCGCGCGCTCGCGGTCGCCGCCGCCGCCGCGATCGCCTTCGTGGCCGGGCACACGATCGTCGCGCGGCGCGCTGCCGCCGCACCCGGCGCGCTGGCCGAACTCGTCGAGCGCACGCTGCAGCTCTCCATCAACACGCTCTCGTTCGCCCGGGTGGGCGCTTTCGCGCTCGCGCACGCCGGGCTGTCCTCGGCCATCGTGGCCCTGATGGACATCGCCGACAGCGCGCCAGTGCGCGCGCTGGTGCTGGTGGCCGGCAACGCCGTGGTGATCGTGCTCGAGGCGCTCATCGTCTCTGTCCAGACCACGCGCCTCGTGCTGTTCGAGTTCTTCACCCGCTTCCTCGAGGCCGGCGGGCGCGCATTCCGACCGCTGCCGCCGCCGCCCTCGCTCGCCACCGGGAGTGCCCCATGAGACCCGTTCCCCGCTTCGTCGCCGCGCTCCTCGCCGTCGCGCTCGCGCTCGCTGCCCTCACCGCCGTGCTCGTCCCGCTCGCAACGGCGGCGAGTGCCGCCGCGCCGGCCGCCGCGGGCCTGCCGCCGGAGGCGTGGCAACTCGGGCTGCTGGCCGCGAGCCTGGCCACGGCACTCTCCGCGCTCGGGGCGGGTTACGCGGTCGCCAAGGTCGGCGCCGCAGCCATAGGCGCGCTCGCCGAGAAGCCCGAGCTGTTCGGCCGCCTGCTGATCTTCGTGGGGCTCGCCGAGGGCATCGCGATCTACGGCCTCATCGTGTCGATCCTGATCCTGAACCGGCTCGCCTGAGCGCATGCGCCCGCCGTGCTACGTCGGCGACGAGGCGACCGCGGCCGGCTTCCGCCTCGCGGGCTGCGACGCGCTCGTGCCCGTTCCGGGTCGCGAACGCGAGGCGCTCGACGCCGCGCGCGCGCAGGCGCCGCTGGTGCTGCTGTGCGCCGGCACGGCGGCGCGCCTTCCTGCCGCGGTCCTGCGCGCCGCGCTGGCCGGGTCGCCTCCGCTGGCGGTCCTGCCCGACGCCCACGGCGCGGCGCCGATGCCGGACATCGCAGCCCGCGTGACCCGCACGCTGGGGCTGGAGGCATGACGTGACGCTGGAGCGCAACGCCGAGGCGCTGACGGCGCTCGTCGCCGAGGACGTCGCGCGGCGCAGCGAGGCGGCGCTCGCGGCCGCCCGCGACGAGGCCGCACGCCTGCTGCGTGACGCGCACGGCGACGCGCGCCGCGCGATGCGCGCCGCGTACGCCGACGAGCGGCACCGCCACCGCGAGCGCGTGCGCGCGGCGCAGGCGGCCCTCGACAGCCGCGAGCGGCTCGCGCTGCAGCGGCGCAACGCCGCCCTGATCGCCGCCGGACTTCAGGCGCTGCCGGCCGCGCTGCGCGCGCGATGGGACGAGCCCGCCACGCGCGGGATGTGGGTCGAATGCGCGCTCGCGCAGGCCCGCGGCGCGCTCCCCGAGGCGGCGTGGGACGTGCGCCACCCCGCGGCGTGGGACGCCGCCGAGCGCGACGCCGTCGCCAGGCGCATCGAGGCCGCGACCGGTCACGCGCCGGCGATGATCGCCGACACGGGGTTGGAAGCCGGGCTCGCGATCGGCTGCGAAGGCACGCTCGTCGACGCGCGGGTCGCCACCCTCGCCGCCGATCGCGCACGCATCGGCGCGCGACTGCTGTGCCACGCGCAAGCGGCCGGCGACGCGGAGGCACGATGAACCCGACGGGCCGCCCCCGGGACGAATCCGCCCCGCAGCGCGTCGGCGCGGAGGGTCGTCCGGTGAGCCATGCAGAGATCGTCGCAGTCGCCGGCCCGGTGCTGCGCGCCAGGGCGAGCGGGGCCTTCGCGCTGCGCGAAGCGGTGGAGGTCGGCGATCACGCGCTGCTGGGCGAAGTGGTGAAGCTCGACGGCGACGAGATCGTCGTGCAGGTCTACGAGGACACCGCGGGGCTGCGGCCCGGCGTTGCGGTCGAGGGCAGCGGCGCGCCGCTGTCGGTGCCGCTGGGACCCGGCCTGCTCGGGCGCATGTTCGACGGCCTGCTGCGCCCGCTCGTGCGCGGCGAGACCCCGTTCGTGCGCCCGGGCATGCGCCGTGCCGCGGGGGAGGTGTTCGCATTCACGCCGCTCGCGAGACCCGGCGACGAGCTGCCTGCCGGCGCGATCTTCGGCGAGGCGGCGCGCGAAGGGCTGCCCGCGCAGGCCTGCCTGTTGCCGCCGACGGCGGGCGGCACCGTGGTGTCGATCGCCCCGGGCGGCGCGCTCGCCGACACGGCGGTCGCGTGCACGCTGCGCGACGCATCGGGCGCCGAGAGGGGCGTCGCCATGCGGCACGCGTGGCCCGTGCGCACGCCCCGGCCCGTGCTCGCGCGGCGCGTGCCCGATGCGCCCCTCATCACGGGCCAGCGCGTGCTCGACACGCTGTTCCCCGTCGCGCGCGGCGGCAAGGCGGCCATCCCGGGCGGATTCGGCACCGGCAAGACCGTGCTGCTCGAGGCGCTGGCGAAGGGTTGCGACGCCGACGTGATCGTCTACCTGGGCTGCGGCGAGCGCGGCAACGAGATGGCCGGCGTGCTCGCCGAGTTCCCGGAGCTCGTCGACCCGCGCACCGGGCGGGCGCTGATGGAGCGCACCGTCGTCATCGCCAACACGTCGAACATGCCGGTGTCCGCGCGCGAGGCTTCGATCTACTCGGCGGCCACCGTGGCCGAGTACTTCCGCGACCAGGGCCTGCACGTCGCGCTGATGGCCGACTCGACGTCGCGCTGGGCCGAGGCGCTGCGCGAGGTGTCGGGCCGCTTCGGCGAGCTGCCCGGCGAGGGCGGCTACCCCGCCTACCTGGCCTCGCGCATCGCCGAGTTCTACGAGCGCGCAGCGATCGCCGACACGCTGTGCGGGCGCGTGGGCAGCGTCACCGTGATCGGCGCGATCAGCCCGCCGTCGGGCGACTTCTCCGAGCCGGTGACCAGCCACACCAAGCGCTACGTGAAGGCGTTCTGGGCGCTCGACGTGCAGCGCGCGCAGGCGCGCTTCTACCCCGCGATCCATCCGCTGCAGTCGTACGCCGAGGACGCGGCCGCGTTCGCGCCGTGGTGGACCTCTCACGGAAACTCGCGCTGGCTCGAGCTGCGCCGCCGGTTCCTCACGCTGCTCGACGAGCAGGCGCGGCTCGAGCGCATGGCGCGCATCGTCGGCAAGGACGCGCTGCCGGCGCGCCAGCAGCTCGCGCTCACGTGCGCGGACGTGCTCAACGAGGCGTTCCTGCGCCAGTCGGCGTTCTCGCCGGTCGATCGCCGGTGCGGCCCGGCGCGGCAGGGCGCGATGATGCGCGTCACCGCGCGCTTCCTCGACCTCGCCCAGGCGGCCGTCGAAGCGGGCGTCGCGCCGGAGCGCATCCCGCGCCTCGACGCCTACCGGCCGCTGCTGCGCATGGGCGAGGAGATCGGCGAAGACGAGCTCGAGCGCTTCGACGCGCTGGAGGCCGCTCTCGAGCGCGAGTTCGCCGCGCTGGTCGGCGGCGCCCCGCCGGCGGGGGCCTGACGTGCTCGTCACCGTCGAGCACGCCGCCGCGCGCCTCGAGGGGCCGCTCATGTTCCTGCGGCGCACCGTGGACGCGGGACTCGGCGACGCCGTCGAGGTGCATTCGCCGTCGGGCCCGCCGCGGCTCGGCCGCGTCGCGGCGCTCGACACGAAGCACATGACGATCGAGGTGCTCGAGTCCACCGCGGGGCTCGACCTCGGCCGCAGCGTGGTCCGCTTCTTCGGCGAGCCGCTCGCATTCGGGCTCTCCGGCGGCGTGCTCGGCCGCGTGTTCAACGGCGTCGGCGAGCCCGTCGACGGCGGCCCGCCGATCGCCGCCGCGCAGCGCCACGCGGTCGACGGCCTGCCGCTCAACCCCGTCGAGCGCGCGAACCCGCGCGACTTCATCGAGACCGGCGTCACCGCGATCGACCTGCTGAACAGCCTGGTGCGCGGGCAGAAGCTGCCGCTGTTCTCGGCGGGCGGCCTGCCGCACGACCGTCTGGCGGTGGCCATCGCCACCCACGCGCGGCTGCGCGACGCGGAGCCAGGCGCCTTCGCCATCGTGTTCGCCGGCATCGGCGTGCCGTGGGAGAGCGCCGAGTACTTCCGCGCGAGCCTCGCGCGCTCCGGCGCGCTCGCCCGCACCGCGCTGTTCCTCAACCTCGCCTCCGACTCGTCGACGCAGCGGCTGCTGACGCCCCGCTTCGCCCTCACCGCCGCCGAGTACCTCGCCTACGTCGAGGGCAAGCACGTGCTGGCGATCCTCACGGACATGACGAACTACTGCGAGGCGCTGCGCGAGGTCTCCTCCTCGAAGGGCGAGGTCCCGAGCCGCAAGGGCTTCCCCGGCGCGATGTACTCGGACCTCGCCACGCTCTACGAGCGCGCGGGCATCGTGCACGGCCATCCGGGCTCGCTGACGCAGCTGCCGATCCTCACCATGCCCGCCGACGACATCGGCCACCCGATCCCCGACCTCACCGGCTACATCACCGAGGGGCAGATCGTGCTCTCGCGGGAGCTCGACCGGCGCGGCGTCGACCCGCCCATCGACGTGCTGCCGTCGCTGTCGCGCCTGATGAAGGACGGCGTCGGCGGCCGCTTCACGCACGCGGACCACCCCGCCCTCGCCTCGCAGCTGTACGCGGCCTACGCGCGCGCGGTCCAGGCGCGCGTGCTGGCCAGCGTCGTCGGCGCCGACGGGCTCGCGGAGACGGACCGGCGCTACCTCGCGTTCGGCGATGCATTCGAGGGCACGCTGGTGCGCCAGGAAGAGCCGCGCACGCTCGAGGAGAGCATGGCGGCCGGCTGGCGCCTGCTGCGCGACCTGCCGCGCGCGGAGCTCGCGCGCCTCTCCGACGCGCAGATCGCCGCGCATCTGTCCGAGGCCTAGGCGTGGACGCCCCGACCCCGACGCGCAGCGCGCTGCTCGACCTCGTCGACGAGCGGCGGGCGATGCGCGAGGGGCACGCGTTTCTCGACGAGAAGTGCATGCTGCTCGCCGGTGCGATGCTGGCCGGGCTCGGCGAGCACCGCCGCGCCGAGGCGGCCGTGCAGGCCGCGCACGGCGCCGCGCTCGACGCGCTGGCCGCCGCGCTCGCCAGGCACGGGCTCGGCGCGCTGCAGGCGCATCCGGCCGGGCCCTCCACGGCGGCGACCGCCGTCGCCGCGCGCCGGCTGATGGGCGTCGGCCTGCTCGACGTCGCGCTCGAGCCCGCGCGGGACGCCGGGGAGGCTCCCGTCCCCGCGTTCGACCGCTCGCCGGAGTCGGCCGCCTGCGCGCTCGCGTTCGGCGAGCTCGCGCGCGCGTGCGCCCCGCTGGCCGCGGCGCAGGGCAACCTCGAGCGCCTGGACCGCGAGTACCGCAAGACCTCGCGCCGCGCCCGCGCGCTCGCCGACGTCCTGATGCCCGAGGCGGACCGGCTCATCGCCGAGCTCGACACGCGGCTCGCCGACCTCGAGCAGGAGGACGCGATCTGGCGGCGGGGCGCGCGCTGAGGCGGAGCGCGGTTCTGCGATACTTCGCGGATGCAGGTCCGCCGCACGCTGCTGGTCGCGCACCCCGCCGAGCGCATGTACGACTTGATCGAGGGCGCCGAGCAC
>JAOUIA010000078.1 GCA_029884335.1 Betaproteobacteria bacterium | reverse complement strand
CGCGCCCTCACCCCCAACCCCTCTCCCGCTCGCGCGGGAGAGGGGAGTAGAGGTCAGCTCCGCCTCGACCTGTGCGACGTAGCGGCGCAGGATCGGCGAGAGGTACGCGTCGACGACGGTCGTATCGCCGCGCGAGACGAACTTCATCAGCGGCGACACGTCGTGCGACGCCGACACCTGCGCGAAGCCGATCCCGCGCGCCAGCTCCGCGAGCGCGCGCTCGTGCTGCGGATGGCGGTACGCGTGCATCAGCACGATCGCCACCGAGCGAAAGCCGGCGTCGTAGGCCTCCTTCAGCGACGCTCGCGCGCCCTCGACGTCGAGCGCCCGCACGACCTCGCCGCGCGCGCCGAGCCGCTCGTCGACCTCGACCACGCGCTCGTAGAGGAGGCTCGGCAGCTCGATGCGGCGCACGAACAGCTTCGGCCGGTTCTGGTAGGCGATGCGCAGCGCGTCGGCGAAGCCGCGCGTGACCACGAGAAGCGTCCGCTCGCCCTTGCGCTCAAGCAGCGCGTTGGTCGCGACCGTCGTCCCCATCTTGACCGCGTCGATCGTCCCCGGCGGAATCGGCTCCCCGGCCGCAAGGCCGAGCAGCTCGCGGATGCCCTGCACCGCGGCGTCGCGGTAGCGTTCTGGGTTCTCGGAGAGCAGCTTGTGCGTGACGAGCGTGCCGTCGGGCCGGCGCGCGACGATGTCGGTGAACGTCCCTCCACGATCGACCCAGAACTCCCAACGTCCACTCATCGCCTGCCCGGCCCCGTACGAGGAAACGGGCATTATAGGAGCGCCCTTTCAACGTACTGCGAGGCCGCATGCTGGGCATTCTCACCCTCGACACCGCCTTCCCCCGCATCGCCGGCGACGTGGGCGCGCCGGAGACCTTCGACTTCCCGGTGATGCGCGAGGTCGTCGCCGGCGCGTACGTCGAGGACGTCGTGCACCGCCGGCGCGAGACGCTGCTGCCCGCGTTCGTCGACGCCGGCCGGCGCCTGGTCGACGCCGGCTGCACGGGGATCGCGACCACCTGCGGCTTCCTGGTGCGCTGGCAGAAGGAGCTGACCGAGGCCTTGCCGGTTCCGGTGATGACCTCCGCGCTGCTTCAGCTGCCGCTCGTGGAGCGCACGCTTCCGGCAGGGCGCCACGCGGGGATCGTCACGTACTCGGCGGCCGACCTCGGCGCGGACGCGCTGGCAGCCGCCGGCATCGATCCCTACGCGCCCATCGAGGGCATCGAGCCGGGCAGCTACTTCGAGCAGACGATCCGGCTCGGCCGCCCCACGCTCGACCCGGTGCGCATGCGCGAAGACACGGTGGCCGCGGCGCGCCGGCTGCTTCGCAACCATCCGCACGTCGCGGCCATCGTGCTCGAGTGCGCGAACATGCCCCCCTACCGCGACGCCGTGCAGGACGCCACGGGGCTGCCGGTCTACGACGCGGCACAGCTCTGTCGCTGGTTCCACGCCGGGCTCGCCCGGGTCCCGCCGCACCGCACGCGCCGGAATCTCTGGTAAGAAGGAATAGAATCCGCCCGCAGCCTTTCCGCACCCCGTTCCTTCCGACCGGAGAATCCATGAAGCGCATCCTCGCCCTCGTCGCCGCGGCCGGCCTCGCCGCGGCGCTGCCCGCCCTCGCCCAGACCAAGTGGGACCTGCCGAGCGCCTACCCGGCGTCGAACTTCCACACCGAGAACCTGCAGCAGTTCGCCAACGACGTCGAGAAGGCGACCGGCGGGCGCTTCAAGATCCAGCTCCACCCGAACGCGTCGCTGTTCAAGGCGCCGGAGATCAAGCGCGCGGTGCAAGGCGGCCAGGCGCAGATCGGCGAGGTCCTGCTCGTCAACTTCGAGAACGAGGACCCGCTCTACGGCATCGACGGCATCCCGTTCCTCGCCACCTCGTACGCGGAGTCCTTCAAGCTGTACAAGGCCTCGCGCAAGGCGCTGGAAGATCGGCTCGGCAAGCAGGGCATGATGCTGCTCTTCACCGTGCCGTGGCCGCCGCAGGGCATCTACTCCAAGAAGCCGCTTGCGAGTGGCGCCGACATGAAGGGCCTCAAGTGGCGCGCCTACAGCCCGGCCACCGCGAAGATCGCCGAGCTGGTCGGCGCGCAGCCGATGACCGTGCAGGCGGCGGAGCTCTCGCAGGCGCTCGCCACCGGCGTCATCGACTCGTACATGTCCTCCGGCGCGACGGGCTTCGACAGCAAGACCTACGAGCACGTGAAGAACTGGTACGACACGCAGGCCTGGCTGCCCAAGAACGCGATCATCGTCAACCGGCAGGCGTTCGCGCGCCTCGAACCGCCCGCGCAGTCCGCGCTGCTCAAGGCCGCGGCCCAAGCCGAGACCCGCGGCTGGAAGCTCTCCGAGGAGAAGAACGGCTGGTACCTCGACCAGCTGAGGCAGAAGGGCATGAACATCGCGAAGCCGAGCGAGCAGCTGACCGCGGACATGCGCAAGGTCGGCAACTTCATGCTCGCGGAGTGGCTGCGCAAGGCGGGCGACGACGGCCGCAAGGTGATCGACGCGTTCCGCGCGATGTGAGCGCGGCCCTCACCCCCGGCCCCTCTCCCGCTGACGCGGGCGAGGGGAGTTGGCCGGCAGACTCGTAGAACTCGGAACATGCATTCAATCTCAGCGTCATTCCCGCGAAGGCGGGAATCCAGAGTCGCCGAGAGACACTGGGTCCCCGCCTCCCGACTGCAGTCCTCGGGGGCGGGCTTCGCGGGGACGACGAGCGTTTGTGCCCATGCCAGCGCGTCTCATCAATTGCAGGTCCCCGGATTAGTGTGAGCCTGAGGCGCTCGCTCGACGCGCTGTACGGCGCCGCCGGCTGGATGGCCGCGGCCTTCCTCGTCGGCACGCTGGTCATGGTGCTGGTCGGCATCGCCGGACGTTTCCTCCACTTCTACCTGCCGGGAACCGACGCCTACGCGGGCTACTGCATGGCGGCTGCGGGCTTCCTCGCCCTCGCGCACACGTTAAAGCGCGGCGAGCACATCCGCGTCACGCTGATCCTCGAGCGCCTCGGCGCGCGGTCGCGGCGATGGATGGAGCTGTGGGCGCTCGCGGCGGGCATCCTGCTCGCCGCGCTGTTCGCCTGGTTCAGCGCGCGGCTCGCGTGGCAGTCGTGGACATTCCACGACATCTCCACGGCGAACGACGCCACGCCGCTGTGGCTGCCGCAACTCTCGATGGCGCTGGGCACGCTCGTGCTGCTGGTGGCGCTGGTCGACGAGCTGGTGCTGGAGGCTAAGGGCCTGCGCCGCCCCCACGCGCACGACAAGCCGGCGTTCAACGAGTAGATGGAAGCGCTGATCACCGCGCTGCTCGTCGTCGCGCTGTTCGCGCTGCTGGGCAGCGGCGTGTGGATCGGGCTGGCGCTCGCCGGCGTGGCGTGGATCGGCATGGAGCTGTTCAGCTCGCGCCCCGCCGGCGACGCGATGGCGGTGACGATCTGGGGCAGCTCGTCGTCGTGGACGCTGACCGCGCTGCCGCTGTTCGTGTGGATGGGCGAGATCCTGTTCCGCACGCGGCTCTCCGAGGACATGTTCCGCGGCCTCGCGCCGTGGCTCGAGCGCCTGCCCGGCCGCCTGCTGCACACCAACGTGATCGGCTGCACGATCTTCGCCGCGGTCTCCGGCTCGTCGGCTGCGACCTGCGCGACGATCGGCAAGATGACCCTTCCCGAGCTCAAGGCGCGCGGCTACCCGGAAGGCATCACCATCGGCTCGCTCGCCGGCGCGGGGACGCTGGGCCTGCTGATCCCGCCGTCGATCATCATGATCGTCTACGGCGTCGCCGCCAACGTGTCGATCGCGCAGCTGTTCGTCGCGGGCGTGATTCCCGGCACCCTGCTCGCCGCGCTGTTCTCGGGCTACCTCGCCGCCTGGGCGCTCGCGCACCCCGGCGCGGTTCCGCAGGCCACGGAGCGCACGACGCTCGCGCAGAAGCTCGCGGCCTCGCGCCACCTGCTCCCCGTCGTCGCGCTGATCGCCGCGGTGCTGGGCTCGATCTACGCGGGCGTCGCGACCGCCACAGAGGCGGCCGCCTTCGGCGTGGTCGGCGCGCTCGCGATCTCGGCGCTGCAGGGGTCGCTCAACCGCCGGACGTTCGCCGAGAGCCTGATGGGTGCGACGCGGCTCTACTGCATGATCGCGCTGATCCTCGCCGGCGCCGCGTTCCTCACGCTGTCGATGGGCTACATCGGCCTGCCGCGCGACCTCGCCGCGTGGATCGGCGGCCTCGGCCTGACGCCGTTCGCGCTGATCGTCGCGCTCGCCGGCTTCTACATCCTGCTCGGCTGCTTCCTCGACGGCATCTCGATGGTCGTGCTGACGATGGGCGTGATCCTGCCGACCATCGAGGCCGCCGGCATCGACCTCCTGTGGTTCGGCATCTTCCTCGTCGTCGTCGTCGAGATGGCGCAGATCACCCCGCCGGTCGGCTTCAACCTGTTCGTGCTGCAGAACATGACCGGCAGGCAGATCACGTGGATCGCGAAGCAGACGCTGCCGATGTTCCTGCTGATGTGCGTCGCCGTGCTGCTGATCTGGTACTTCCCCGGGCTCGTCACTTGGCTGCCGCAGCAGATGAAGCTGGGCTGACGGGGTCGTCCGCCGCCGACGCCGCGCGCATCGACGCATTCTGCGACCGGCTGTGGCTGCAGGACGGCCTCGCGAAGGCCTCGCTGGAGGCCTACCGCGGCGACCTCGCCGCGTGGGCGGCGTGGCAGCGCGAGCGCGGCGGCAGCCTGCTCGGCGCGAAGCGCGAGGACGTCGAGGCGTGGCTCGCCGGCCAGTTCGCCGCGAAGGCGCGCGCGACCTCCGTGGGCCGCCGGCTCTCCGCGCTGCGCCGCTTCTATCGCCTCGCGCTCGAGCGCAACGAGATCGCGGAGGACCCGACGCTGCGCGTGCGCACGCCGCGCCGCCCGCGCCGGCTGCCGAAGAGCCTGTCGGAGGCGCAGGTCGAGGCGCTGCTCGCTGCCCCCGACGTCGCGCAAGCCCTGGGCCTGCGCGACCGCGCGATGCTGGAGACGCTCTACGCCACGGGACTGCGCGTCTCCGAGCTGGTGGGGCTGAAGCGCGTGCAGGTGGCGCTCGACGCCGGCGTCGTGCGCGTCATGGGCAAGGGGAGCAAGGAGCGCCTGGTGCCGCTCGGGGAGGAGGCCGTCGCGTGGATCGTGCGCTACCTCAAGGACGCGCGGCCCGGGCTCGCCGGGACGAGCAAGGACGACCACGTGTTCGTCACCGCGCGCGGTGCGCCGATGACGCGGCAGGCGTTCTGGGGACTGGTCAAGCGGCACGCGCTGAAGGCCGGCATCGCGCCGGCATCTCTTTCGCCGCACGTGCTGCGCCACGCATTCGCCACGCACCTCATCAACCACGGCGCCGACCTGCGCATCGTGCAGCTGCTGCTCGGCCACGCCGACATCACCACGACGACGATCTACACGCACGTCGCGCGCGAGCGGCTGAAGGCGCTGCACGCGCGGCACCACCCGCGGGGATAGGAACGCGTGAGGAGCCCGGGACCCCGCGCCACGTTCGCCCGCCTCGCCCGCCGCGCCCGGCTGGGCCTTCGCGTGCCCGCGCTCGACCGCTGCCGCGCCGACACGGTCGTGACGTTCGACTGCAACCTGTGCGGGGCGCGCAACGCCGTCGCGTTCGCGCAGCTCGCCCGCGAGACGCCGTCGTGCGCCGCGTGCGCCTCCACGGTGCGCTTCCGCTCGATCGGCCACCTCGTCGCGCGCGAGCTGTTCGGCGCGGACTTGGCGCTCCCCGACCTGCCGCGGCGCCCCGAGGTGCGCGGGCTCGGCCTGTCCGACGCCGACGCCTACGCGAAGCCGCTCGCCGACCGGCTCGGCTACGAGAACACGTTCTTCCACCAGTCGCCGCAGCTCGACATCACCGCGATCGACGAGGCCCGCGCCGGCCGCTACGACTTCGTGGTCGCGAGCGACGTCTTCGAGCACGTGCTGGCCCCCGTGTCGCGCGCGTTCGTCAACGCGCGCCGGCTGCTCAAGCCCGGCGGGGCGTTCATCCTCACCGTGCCGTTCGGCACCGAGGGCCCGACGCGCGAGCACTTTCCCGAGCTCCACGACTGGCGCATCGAAGGCGAGGGCGACGCGCGCGTGCTGGTGAACCGCACCGCGGACGGGCGCGAGCAGCGCTACGCCGACCTCTGCTTCCACGGCGGCGACGGCAGCACGCTGGAGATGCGCCTGTTCTCGCGCGACGACCTGCTGCGCGAGCTGCGCGAGGCAGGGTTCGCGCACGCGCGCATCGCCGGCGAGGCCTGCCTCCCGTTCGGCATCGTCTGGCCGGAGCCGTGGTCGGTGCCGATCGTCGCGCGCGCTCCGGCCTGACACCGCGTCCGTGGCGAAGGACAGGCAGCCCGTCACCAATGCCGTCCGCGTCCTGCGCGAGCACGGCGTCGCGTACACCGAGCACCCCTACGCCTACGAGGAGCGCGGCGGCACCGCGGTGTCCGCGCGCGAGCTCGGCGTGCCGGAACACGCGTGCATCAAGACGCTGGTGATGGAGGACGATTCGCGCCGGCCGCTCGTCGTGCTCATGCACGGCGACCGTGAGGTGTCGACGAAGAACCTCGCGCGCCTGATCGGCGTCAAGAGCGTCGCGCCCTGCGCGCCGGAAGTCGCCGACCGCCATTCGGGCTACCAGGTCGGCGGCACCAGCCCGTTCGGCACGCGCCGCGCGATGCCCGTCTACGCGCAGGCGTCGATCGCCGACCTGCCCTACCTCTACGTCAACGGCGGCCGCCGCGGCTTCCTCGTCGGCATGCGGCCGGAGGACCTCGTGCGCGTGCTGAAGCCGGTGCTGGCGGACATCGCGACCGCAGGCTGATGGACAGAAACTTGAAACTCGAAACGAGCAAGCAATCTCGGCGTCATTCCCCCGAAACCTGCCCCCGAGGACTGCAGTCGGGGGACGGGAATCCAGCGTCGTCGAGAGACACTGGGTCCCCGCCTTCGCGGGGACGACGATGGGTTGTGTCCCGCGAAAGCGGAAATCCAGTGTCGTTGGGCGACAAAGATACTGGATCTCCGCCTGCGCGGGGATGACGATGTTTGGATCGGGGCGTCTCCGTGTCGCCGGACATCCGGCAGGCCGTTCGCGCGCCCCGGGGACGCGAAGACTCAGGACGCAGGCTTCGGCGCGATCGTGCGACCGGCGGCGACCTGCCGCAGGATGACGGCCCACGGCTGCTGGCCGCGGTCCTGCAGCGCGTCGAGCCTGACCGCGCCCATCTCCGTGCGCCCGAGCGCGACGTCGCCGGTGGCTGCGGCGGCCACCGCGTAGTCGTGCGCGAACGCGCCCGGCGCTTCCTGCGCCGCGCGCGCTCCGAGCGTGGCCATCGCGTTCGCATCGCGCGCGCCCACCGCGGCGAAGAGGTCGACCCAGGTCCTGAGGCCGGAGTCGAGCTTCGCGTAGCACGGCCCCGACTTCACCGCCGCCCACGCGGCGCCGGCGCGCGCCGCCGGCAGGCGATTGATCTCCATCGCCACGCCGACCGCGCCCTCGAGCAGCAGCGGCACCGGTCCGCCCGGCCGGCACGTGCGCAGCAGCTCGCGCGCGGCGCGCAGCGCGTCGGCGAAGGGCGCGAACTCCGGCGCGAGCGCGGGCGCGGCTTCCGGCGGCGCGGACAACGCGTCGGCCAGCGCCGCCGACAGCGGCGGAGTGGCCGCCGGCGCGCCGCCGCCGAGCATCTCGAGCATGGGCACCGGCGCGCGGGTCTCGAACAGCGCGCTCACGCCCCCGCCGAGGAAGCGCGCCCGCGCCGCGTTCGCTTCGAGGTACGGCGCGTAGTCGGAGTTCGCCGGCGCGTCGTAGGCCGCGAGCAGCGCGTTCGTCGTGCGCTCGTTGCCGCGCCAGCCCTCGTCGACGTCGGCGGGCGTGCCGAGGCCGGAAGCGCGCAGCTGGACGGCGACGTCGGGCATGCGGAACAGCGCCGCCGCGTCGACGCGCGGCGTGCGCTCGCGCGAGGCGAGGATCACGAGGTCGCCGCCGCTCACGTGGATCGCGTGGTAGGGGAAGTGCCGGACCAGCGCGCGGAACACCGAGGACACCAGCGCGGGCTCGGTGTCGTAGAGCTGCAGCCACTGCACCAGCACGCCGCCGGGTGCGAGGTGCCTCGCGAAGCGGGCGTAGGTCTCCTCGGTGAACAGGCTCGCGACCCCGCTGACCCACGGGTTCGACGGCTCGGAGACGATGATGTCGTAGGGCAGCGCCGAGCGCGCGAGGAACGCCTTGGCGTCGTCGATGACGAAGTGGCTGCGCTCGTCCGACCAGATCGCGGCGTTGCGCTCGGCGAAGTGCTTGGCGCCTTCGAGCATGCGCCGCTCGATCTCGATCGTGTCCACGCGCTGCGCCGCCGGAGAGCCAAGCAGCGTCGCGCTGGTGATGCCCGAGCCGACGCCGACGACCGCGATGCGCTTCGCCTGCGGGTGCGCGCCGATCGCCAGCGCGCCCGCGAGCACCTGCGTGGGCTCGTCGGCAGAGGGCGCCTGGCCGCGCATCGCCATCGACGCGTCGGTCTTGCCGTTGGTGATGAGCATGCGCACGTCGCCCGCGTCGATCACGCTCACGGTCGCGGTCTTGCCGTCGGCGTGCGAGACGAGCTTGACGTTCTCCGGAAGCCGTCCCGTCCCGGTGCGATAGGGCCCGGAGGCCATGCGTCGCGGGTCGAGCTGCACCGCGGCGGCGATCGCCGCGAGCGCACCCAGCCCCACGACGACGGTCGCGAAGCCCGGCCAGCTGAACGCCAGCTCGCCCTTCGGCCGCCGCAACAGCCACACGCCGACGAGCACGTCGACCGCGGCGCCCGCGAGCAGCGCGCCCTTGAGGCCGAGCGACGGCATCAGGACGTGTGTGGCGAGCACCACGCCCGCGATCGCGCCGAGCGTGTTCGCGGCGTAGACCTCGCCGATCGCGCGCTCGCCCGCGCCCGAGGCGAGCAGGCGATGCGTGATCAGCGGCAGCGTCATGCCGGCGAGGAAGGTCGCCGGCAGCATGACGAAGAGCGCGATCGCGGCGCTGGCGCCGTGATAGAGCCCGTAGCCCGCGGGCGTGCGCGCCAGCGCGGTGAACAGCCACGCGTACGCGTCGAACACCACGTCGTACAGCGGCAGCGTGAGCGCCGCCGCCACGCCCATCAGGATCTGCACGTGGCCGAGCAGCGCGCGCGTGTCGCGCGACACGTCGATGCGGCCGCGGATCCACGCGGCGCCGAGCGCGAGCCCGAGGATGAACGCCGCCAGCATGATCTCGAAGGACTGCGTCGAGCTGCCCAGCACCAGCGAGAGCATGCGGATCCACACGATCTCGTAGACGAACGACGCGAAGCCGGTGAGCGCCGCGACGGCGAGGAACGAACGCACGAGCGAGGGCGTCGCCGCGCTCGGCAGGCGCGGCGCGGCAACGGGCGCCGGGCTCGCTTCGGCAGACGCTGCCGCAGCCTTCGCGGCCTTGCCGCGCTTCGCCTTCGGCGCCGGCGGCTCCTCCGCGGGCGCCGACTCGGGCGCAGGCGTCCGGCGCCACGCGATCGCGGCGACGGCGGCCGCGACGGCGAGGTTGAGCGCTCCCGCGACGGCCACCGTTCCCGGCAATCCGAGCCGCGGGACGAGCCAGAATGCGCTCGCGAGCACGCCCAGCACCGCGCCCATGCTGTTGGCGAAGTAGAGGACGCTGATCTCGTGGCCCGGCGTGCGCGGCCAGCGCCGCAGCACGCCGGCCGCCATCCAGGGAAACGTCGCGCCGAGCGCGATGGCCGGCGCGGCGATGAGCAGCGCGGCGACGACCCACTGCGTCACGCACGCGCCGGATTCGCCGCACGTGGCCGGCAGCAGCGTCTCGTACGACCAGCCGGTCACCGCGACGAACAGCGGATGGAACGCGAACGCCGCGAGCGCGATGGCGAGTTCCGCCGCGGCGTAGGCGAGCAGCGGCTCGCGCAGCCGGTGGCTGTAGCGCCCGGCGAGCCACGCGCCCAGCGCCAGTCCGCCGACGAAGATAGCCAGCACGACCGACTGGCCGTGCGCGGCGTGGCCGAGGTAGTTGCGCAGGTAGTGCGACCAGACCGATTCGTAGATCAGCCCGGCAAAGCCGGATACGGTGAACAGCGCGTAGAGCGCCGGGCGCGCGAGTGCGTTCACGCGCACCCCCTCACCCTGCCCTCTCCCCCGTGCCGGGGGAGAGGGTTCAGTACGTCTCCCCTCTCCCGTCCAGCGGGAGAGGGGGCGGGGGTGAGGGACGCCGCACTCACGCGCACCCCCTCACCCTGCCTTCTCCCCCGTGCCGGGGGAGAGGGTCCAGGTGCATCTCCCCTCTCCCGTCCAGCGGGAGAGGGGTTGGGGGTGAGGGACGCTACATTCGCGCGCACGCCCTCACCCTGCCCTCTCCCCCGTGCCGGGGAAGAGGGTCCAGGTACATCTCCCCTCTCCCGCTCTGCGGGAGAGGGGTCGGGGGTGAGGGCCGATGTTCACGCTTTGCGCCCGCGCTCGATGGCGACGCCGACCTCGCGCACGCCGGGCAGCGCGGCGGGCTTCGCCACGCGCACCTTCACCGAAGCGGCGCCGAACTCCTCGAGCACGACGTCGGCAAGCGCCTGCGCGAAGCGCTCGAGCAGCGGGTGAGGATTGGTCGCGGCGAACGCGCGCAGGCGCTCGACCACGGCGGCGTAGTCGAGCGCGTCGGCGAACTCCCCGCTCGCGAACGCGCGGTCGCCGGCAAGCCCGATCTCGAGGTCGAGGCGCACGGTCTGCGGCATGCGGCGCTCCCAGTCGTAGACGCCGATCTTCGTCGTGACGCGGAAGTCGTGGATGAAGATCGTGTTCATGCGCGATGGGTGCGATGCCGGCGCAAGGCGAGCCGGCTGCTAGAATCGCCGCGATTCTACGCGCTCCCGCCCGCACGCATGCTCGCCGCCGCGCCGGTCGTCGCCGCCGCCTACCTGCTGGGGTCGGTCTCGTTCGCGGTCGTCGTCTCGCGCGCGTTCGGCCTGCCGGACCCGCACGAGTACGGCTCGGGCAACCCGGGCGCGACGAACGTGCTGCGCACCGGCCACCGCAAGGCCGCGCTGCTGACGCTGCTGGGCGACGGCCTCAAGGGCTTCGTCGCCGTGTTCCTCGCGCAGCTCGCCGCGGCGAAGCTCGGCCTGCCCGCGTGGACCGTGCCCGGCGCGGCGCTCGCGGTGTTCCTCGGCCACCTGTTCCCCGTGTTCCACGGCTTCCGCGGCGGCAAGGGTGTAGCCACGGGCGCGGGAATCGTCTTCGCGCTGCACTGGCCGCTCGGCCTCGCGCTGACGCTCCTCTGGCTCACGATGGCCTTCGGCTTCAAGATCAGCTCGCTCGCGGCACTCACGGCGGCGGTGCTGATGCCGCTCGGCATGTTCTACGTGCAGGGTCCCACGCTCACCGCGTGGGCGATGGTGCCCATCGCGCTCCTGCTGTTCTGGCGGCACAAGGAGAACATCCGCCAGCTCCTGCAGGGCAAGGAGCGGTCGATAGGCCGCTAGACGACGTGACCGGCGGCGCAGTGGCGCCAGGCCCTGATGCCTGGGCTCCTCACGGGCCGCAGGCCGGCGCCCGGAGCGTCGGGACGCCGGCGTCCCGCAACGCACACGAGGCAACCTCCATGTCGACCTGCTCCTTCGCGACGTCGCGCACCGCGTCACTCCTGGCGTCATCCATCGTCGCCGTCGCGCTCCTCCTCCCGGGCGCGGCGACAGGGCAGCATCTGGGCGACGTCATCTGCACCGTCGATGCCGCCTTCGACGGAACGATCGTCGCGATGAAGGAGGCGCCCTCAGCCGCGCAGGGTGCGGGTCCCGCGGTGCGCTACGAGCTGACGGTGAAGGTGGACAACGCGCTCAAGGGCGTCGCCGCGAACTCCACGCAGCGGCTCGACTACCCGCTTCCCGCCCCCGCCCGCCACCTGCGCGAGGGCATGCGCGGCGTGTTCCTGCTGACGCGGGGCAAGCTCGTCCGCATCGAGCCGGCCGAGCACGCCGGCATCGTGAAGAAGCTCCTCAACGACCCTTCGCACTGCCGGCGTTGAGCGCGCCCGGGCCGGTCGTCCCGTTGGTCGACAGGGCGTCCGGGACCGCCCCCGCGCCGGCTACGGCACGTCGCGGTCGAAGAGCTGCACGCGCAGGCTGCAACGCGAGTCGGCGACGTCCGCGCCCGCCCCCGGGCTCGACGACACGCGCAGCGCGAAGGCGGCGTTCGCTCCGGCGTTGACGCCTACGCTCCCCACGACCGGCACGGCGACCCACTGGTTCGGCGCGGCCCCGCCGCGGACCTCCGGCTGCGACGTCGCGTTCCAGGAGGCACCGCCGTCCGTCGAGTAGACGAACGTGGCGGACAGGATGCGCGCCACGGGCGCGACGGCGCCGAACGTCCCGTCGACCATCGCGGTGCGCGGATACGAGCCCAGCGGCACCGCACCCGTCGCGCAAACGACCAGCGGAAAGTCGAGATCCAGCGCGCCCAGCGTGGCGTCGCTCGCCAGCACCTGCGGGGTCAGCACCACGCCGAGGCGCTGCATGAACGCCGCCATCGCCAGGCGGCTGACCGGTGCGGTCGGGCAGTAGAGCGCGACGTCGCAGCCCAGCGTCACGCCGCGGTTGCGCATCCACGTCACGCTGGGGCAGAACGGGTCTGCGACGTCGACGTCGGTGAAGCCCGCGCAGGGCTGCGCGCCGGCGGCGCCGGACCATGCGAGGACGCTTGCCGCCACGCATGCGAGGGCGGTGCGGAGTCGTTGCGCGTGAATCGTCATGGCCTGCCTCCGGAAGGAACGTCGAACGGGGCGTGCGCGACGTCGCGATTGAAGATCGCCGCGCGCACCACGCATCGCGCTGCGGAAAGCGAACTCATCGCGGCCTGTCCCTCGAAGCGGAATCCCACCAGGACCGTCTGCTCGACGTCGATGTCGACCGCGCCATGCAGGCGAACGGCCGCGGGCGCGGCGGAACTCATCGCGACGCGAACGGCCGGACCTGCCGCCGCATCCGCGTACGGCGGCACCTGGGCGCGATAGGCGGTCTCGAACACCGCCTCCGTGAGGGTGTCCGACGTCGCGCTGACCACGACGTCGACGATCGCGCGGCGCGGGTGCGTCGCCGCCGGAACCGTGAGCTGGCAGTGCAGCGGGCCCGCGTAGAGCCAATCGGGCACGGATCCGACCAGCAGGGTCTCGGGAGCGAGGACGCCGCCCAGCCGATCCATGAACGCGGCCATCGCCAGGCGGCTCACCGGCACGCCCGGGCAATAGTCGAACGTGCGGCAGCCCAGCGTCACCTCCCGATTGCGCAGCCACTCCACGCTCGCGCAGAACGGGTCCGCGGCGTCGACGTCGTCGAACCCCGCGCAGTGCTGTCCGGCGACGGCGAGCACGGTGTGCTGAACAGCGCCGTGCGACGGCAGCAGCCGGGCGATCGAACCGTCGAAGCTGGCCCGCAAGTCGTGCTGTCCGACCAGCAGCGGGACCACGCAGCTCGCCTCGCCGCGTACCAGCACGCCCGCGTTCGAGGATCCGGCGCAGCGCAGCGGCGAGCCGGCGTCGGTGAACGACACCGACCCCTCCGGCACCGCATCCGCAGCGGTCACGCGCGCGACGATCGTCACGTACTCGCCGTGCGTGCTCGGATTGGGCGACGACGCCAGCGCGACCGCGGAGTGGAAGTCGCCGACCGCCACGTACCTGGGCACCGGTGAGCGCTCCACGTCGCCGTTGCCCAGCTGCGCCTGCGTCGAGTTGCCCCAGCACAGCGCCCGGCCGCTTCCCACCACCGCGCAGGTGTGGCTCCCCCCCGCGGTGATGGACAGGGCCGGCGTGCCGAGCGGCACGAGGACCGGCCCCGGAACGCCCCCGTTGGGCCCCGTCTGGCCGCGATCGTCGGATCCCCAGCAATGGACGTCGCCGCCGGCCGTCAGCGCGCAGGTGTGCTCGTAGCCGGCCGCAACT
>JAOUIA010000077.1 GCA_029884335.1 Betaproteobacteria bacterium | reverse complement strand
GGGTTCGCGGGGCGGTTAGCTCAGCGGTAGAGCACTGCCTTCACACGGCAGGGGTCACTGGTTCGAACCCAGTATCGCCCACCACATGAACCGCGGGGTCGCACGAAAGTGTGACCCCTTTTTTTTTGCCTGCGCGCCGGACCTCACGGCCTGCCGAGATAGAAGTACGCGGCACGGTTGCCCCCGCTGCCCGCCCCCCAGCCGAGATACATCGGCCCTAGCGGGCTGTCGAGCGCGAGGAACACCGCACCCGAGTACAGCGTCCCGGACGCATTGCCGGGAACGAGCGGCCGGCCGTAGTCGCCGATCTCGCCCGACACGCCCGCGTAGAGCCCCTCGAACAGCGGCACGGTCAGCAGCCTGTACATGTACTGCACGCGGCCGTACACGAAGCGTTCGTTCAGCAGCTGCCCGGTGCGAAAGCCCGACTGCTGCAGGAAGCCGCCCCAGGGATGCGCGACGTACAACGGGCGCCCCTGCTCGCTGATCGGTCCCGAGCCGCGCGCCGCGAATCCGAGCGTGTGGCGGCCGATCGTGTGCGCGCCCATGAGCGAGAAGTCCCAGCGGTCGTACTCGAAGTCGGAGCCGAGCGCCTCGAGGCCCCGGATGGCCTCCAGCGTCCCGGCGTAGCCGCTCTTGGGGAAGTTGATGCTGTCGAGCTGGTCGAAGTAGGCGCGCAGGCGCACGCCCGCCAACGTGGACGTCTGCTCCTCGTCGATGAGCACGGTGCCCGAGTTGCGCGTGGCGCGGGTGACCCCGCCGTAGAGGCCGACGCGCAGCTCGCCATAGCGGCTGAACTGGCCGCCGAAGTCGACCCCGGCGACCGCCGCCGGCAGCGCGTACTCGGAGACCGGGTCCTTGCCGACGAACACGTCGAGGTAGCGCCGCTCGAGGTCGACGTAGGGGGCGACGAAGAGGCGCTGCTTCGCGTCGAGCGGCTGGTAGAACTCGGAGTAGAGCGACGAGTTGCGGCCGAGCGCCACGTCGTTGTACCACTCGCCGCCGTTGGCATTGAGCCACGTGCGGCGGTACTGCGCCTGGAGGTTGAAGAAGGAGTTGCCGCTGAAGTCGGACGACAGCCCGAGGCCGAAGCGGAGGTAGTTCGGTCCCCAGGCCTTCTCCACGCCCTGGATGTTCAGGATGCGCTTCGTCGGCGATTCGATCAGCTGGTAACTGACGTGCTCGAAGTCCTCCGTGCCGTACAGGCGCAGCAGGTCGCGGTCGAGCTTCTCCTGGTCGAGCGGCTCGCCCGGCTTCGTCTCGATCAGCGTGCCGAGGTACTCCGGGTTGGCGCGACGCGGAGGGGGGGCGAAGCGCACCTCGTCGATCGGCGCCGCGCTCACCGCGACGGGGCGCGTGCGTTCCGCATAGCGGCGTGCGTACTGCTCCGGGGCCAGCGACAGCGCAGCCAGCCGGTCGGCGACCTTGCGCGCGGCCGCCTCGCCGATCGGGAACGTCGTCGCCATGTTGTCGAAGTCGCCGGCCGAATAGCTGCCCAGTTCAGGGAGGATCAGGATGTCGGTGGGCTTGAGCGAGGCGAGCGTGAGCTGCACGTTCTGCTCGGTGAGGATGCCGACCACCTGCCCGGTGATGCCCAGCACGTCCTTGATCTGCTCGCGCTTGGAGAGGGGGGTGCCGAGGTTGACGGCGATCACCACGTCCGCGCCCATCGCGCGCGCCACGTCGACCGGCAGGTTGTTCACCAGGCCCCCGTCGACGAGCATCATCCCGTCGAACTCGGCGGGCGCGATGACGCCGGGTACCGACATGCTCGCGCGCATGGCGAGCGCGAGGTCGCCCTTGTCGAACACCATGGGCTTGCCGGTCACGAGGTCGGTCGCCACCGCCCTGTAGGGAATCGGCAGCGCGTCGAAGTCGACGTAGCCCTTGACGCGCGAGATCTCGCGCAGCACCGTCTCGAGGCGCACGCCGGAGACGACGCCCTTGGCGAACCCGACGCTGCCCTGGTCGGTGATGCCGATCTCGGGTGAAAACAGGTTGAGGCGCAGCTCGTCCTGCTTGCGCCGGATCGTCACCTCCTCGCGCGGCGGGGATTCCTTGAACAGCAGGTTGACCGTGATGCGCGAGGTCAGGTCTTCCATCTCCCTGATCGTCATGCCGCTCGCGTAGGCCGCGCCGATCAACGAGCCCATGCTGGTGCCCGTGATGCAGTCGATCGGCACCCGGTACTCCTCGAGCACCCTCAGCACACCGATGTGGGCGGCGCCCCGGGCGCCGCCGCCGGAGAGCACTAGGCAGACCTTGGGGCGGCCGGCAGGAGCCGTCTGCGGCGCGCCCGACGGCTGGGCCGGCACGGGCGGGGCGCTTGCGAATGCGACTGCCGCGGCGAGCGCGATCGTGACGCAGCGAAGCGGAGCCATCGACGATTGTCCTCGGAGTCGCGCGCTCCGGCAGCCGGTGCGCAAGGTGTGCAATGATACCGCCGCGCAGCCGCTCGCCTGCCCAGGATGCTCCCGCCATGGCCGTGCCCGACGCCTTCGTCTTCGACGCCTACGGCACGCTCTTCGACCCGCTGTCGGTCACGGCCCGCGCCGACGCTCTCGTCCCGGGCCGCGGCGCCGAGCTCGCGAAGTTGTGGCGCGCCAAGCAGCTGGAGTACACGTGGCTCGGTTCGCTGATGGAGGCGCGCGGGGACTTCCGCCGCGTCACGGAGCAGGCGCTCGACTACGCGCTGGAGGCGCTGGCCCTCGACCTCGACGCGAAGGCCCGCCGCGAGCTCGCCGCGGCCTGGCTCGAGCTTGCGCCCTATCCGGAAGCGGGGCGCGCCCTCGCCCGCCTTGCCCCGCGACCGTGCTGGATCCTCTCCAACGGCACGCGCGCCATGCTCGACCCGCTGGTCGATCGCTCGGGCCTGCGCGCGCACGTCGCCGGCGTGCTGTCGGTCGACGAAGTGGGCGTCTACAAGCCCAGTCCGCGCGTGTACGCGCTGGCGTGCGAGCGCCTCGCCCTGCCGGCCGCGCGCATCGGCTTCGTCTCGTCGAACGGCTGGGACGCGACGGGTGCTAAGGCCTGCGGCATGACGGTCTGGTGGGTCAATCGCAGCGGCGCGCCGGTCGAGCGGCACGGACCGCCGCCCGACTTCGTCGTCCGGTCGCTGGACGCGGTCGGCGCCTGAGCCGCCGTCGCGTCAGCCCGCCTGCGGTCGCGGCCTCGCGCGGCAGTCGGCCACCGCCGCCCGCAGCGCCTCGATCGCCTCCGGGCGCGGAAAGCTCCGGCGCGAGGCCAGCGCGACGCGCCGCGACGGCGCGGGTCGCGCGAACGGGACCGGCACGATCAGCCGGCTGTGGTACTTCGGCGTCAGCGCGTCGCGCGGCAGCACCGTGATCCCGAGGCCGGAGGCGACCATGTTGCGCGCGGTCTCCAGCGAGTTGGTGCGCGTGATCGCCGCGGCGGAGCGATTGAGCTCCGGGCATGCGTCGAGCACCTGGTCGCGGAAGCAGTGGCCGACGTTGAGCAGGATCGCGTGCTCGCCAGCGAGCTCGTCCGGGCGCACGGAGCGGCGCTTCGCCCACTTGTGCCCCAGCGGCACGACTGCCTGGAACGGCTCCTCGTAGAGCATCTGCGTGGCCACCCCGGGCGGGTCGAACGGCAGCGCCACGATCGCCGCGTCGATGCGACCCGACTTGAGCGCCGCCTCGAGGTTGTCGGTCAGGTTCTCCTCGATCTCCAGCGGCATGAGCGGCGCGCGCTCGTGCAGCGCCGGGACGAGGTCGGGCAGCAGGTACGGCCCGACCGTGTGGATCACGCCCAGCCGCAGGGGACCGGCGAGCTGGTTGCGGCCCGCCTGCGCGATCTCGCGGATGCGCGCCGCTTCCTCCAGTACCCGCTGCGCGTGCTCGACCACGCGCGCCCCCACGGACGTCACGCTCACTTCGCTCTTGCCCCGCTCGAACAGCGGCGCGCCGAGTTCCTCCTCCAGCTTCTGGATCGCCACCGACAGCGCCGGTTGCGACACGAAGCACTTCGCCGCCGCGCGGCCGAAGGAGAGCTCCTGCGCGACCGCGACGACGTAGCGCAGCTCGTTGAGCGTCACGGGGCGGCCCGCCCCTTTGCGGCGAGGAAGCGCGCGAACGCCGCGGCGGTCTCGGGGTGCCTGAGGCCGAAGTCCACCGTCGCCTCGAGGTAGCCCAGCTTGGTGCCGCAGTCGTAGCGGCGCCCCTCGAACTCGAAGGCCACCACGCGCTCCTCCGCCAGCAGCCGCGCGATCGCGTCGGTGAGCTGGATCTCGCCGCCGGCGCCCGGCGGCATGGTGCGCAAGTGGTGAAAGATCCGCGGCGTCAGGATGTAGCGGCCGACGACCGCCTGCGTCGACGTCGTGCTGCCCGGCTTCGGCTTCTCGACGATGCGGTGGATGCGCGCGACGCCCTGCTCGCGCGCCGCCGTCTCGACGATGCCGTAGCTGCCCACGTCCCCCGGCGCCACGTTCATCACGCCGATCGTCGCCACGCGCTCGCGCGCCGCCACGTCGGCCATCTGCCGCATGACCGGGACCGGCGCGTCGATGAGGTCGTCGGCGAGCAGCACGGCGAACGGCTCGTTGCCCACGACCGGCTCGGCGCACAGCACCGCGTGGCCGAGGCCGAGCGCCTCCGTCTGGCGGATGTAGATGCAGTTGATGCCGCGCGGCGTCGCCGCCTGTATGGTCTCGAGCTGCGCCGTCTTGTTGCGCAGCGCAAGCTCGGTCTCGAGCTCGTAGGCCTTGTCGAAGTGGTCCTCGATCGCGCGCTTGTTGCGGCCGGTGATGAAGATCATGTCGGTGATGCCGGCGGCGGCGGCCTCCTCCACCGCGTACTGGATCAGCGGCTTGTCGACGACCGGCAGCATCTCCTTCGGGCTCGCCTTGGTCACCGGGAGGAATCGCGTGCCGAGGCCGGCGACGGGAAAGACTGCCTTGGTGATCTTCATCGGGTCCTTGCCTGGTTCATGGTTGGCGTCCGGCGAGAAGCGCGCGCAGGCCTTCCTCGCCGATGATCCGGATGCCGAGCTCCCGTGCGCGGTCCAGCTTGCCGCCGGCCTCGGCGCCAGCGACGACATAGTCGGTCTTCTTCGACACGCTGCCGGCCGCCTTGCCGCCGGCGGACTCGACCAGGGCCTTCGCCGCGTCGCGCGACAGCGTGGGCAGCGTCCCGGTCAGCACGACGGTCTTGCCGGCAAGCGGCCCGGCGGCCGCGCGCTGCGGCGCGTGCTCGTCCCAGCGCACGCCCGCCGCGCGCAGCGCCTCGATCACCTGCCTGTTGTGCGGCTCGGCGAAGAACCCGGCAACGCTCTGCGCGAGCACCGGCCCCACGTCGGGCGCCTCCTGCAGCGAGGCCTCGTCGGCCGCCATCAGCGCGTCGAGGCCACCGAAGTGCCGCGCGAGATCGCGCGCCGTGGCCTCGCCGACGTGGCGGATGCCCAGCGCGAAGACGAAGCGCGCGAGCGTCGTGCGCTTGCTCTTCTCGATGGCGGCGACCACGTTGGCAGCGCTCTTCTCGGCCATGCGCTCGAGGGCGGCGAGCTCGCCGGTCGCCAGCGAGTAGACGTCCGCCGGCGTCCTCACGAGGCCGGCGTCGACCAGCTGATCCACCAGCTTGTCGCCGAGCCCCTCGATGTCCATCGCGCGCCGCCCCGCGAAGTGCAGCAGCGCCTGCTTGCGCTGCGCCGGGCAGAAGAGGCCGCCGGTGCAGCGTGCCACCGCTTCGTCGGGCAGGCGCGCGATCGCCGAGCCGCACTCCGGGCAGTGCGCGGGCATGCGGAACGGCCGCGCGTCCGGGGGACGTCGCTCGACGACCACGCGAACGACCTCCGGGATGACGTCGCCTGCTCGCCGGACGACGACCGTGTCGCCGACGTGCACGTCCTTGCGGCGCACCTCGTCCTCGTTGTGCAGCGTGGCGTTGGTCACGGTCACGCCGCCGACGAACACCGGCGCGAGTCGCGCCACCGGCGTGATCGCGCCGGTGCGGCCGACCTGCACCCCGATGTCCTGCACCGTCGTGGCGGCTTCCTCGGCGGGGAACTTGTGCGCGACCGCCCAGCGCGGCTCGCGAGTGACGTAGCCGAGACGGCGCTGCGCGGCGAGGTCGTCGACCTTGTAGACGACGCCGTCGATGTCGAACGGCAGGTCGTCGCGTCGCCGCGCCACGTCCTCGTAGAACGCGGCGAGTTCCCCGGCACCGCGCGCGACGCGCCAGTCGGCGCACACCGGCAGGCCGAAGTCGCGCAGCATGCGCAGCACGCCGGAGTGCGTCGCCGGCAACGTGCAGCCGGCCGTCTCGCCGAGGCCGTAGGCGAAGAAGCGCAGCGGGCGCTGCGCGGTCGCCGCCGGATCGAGCTGGCGCACCGCGCCGGCCGCCGTGTTGCGCGGATTGATGAAAGGCTTGCCTCCCGCGGCCCGCTGCCGCTCGTTGAGGCGCGCGAAGTCGGCGCGGCGCATGTACACCTCGCCGCGCACCTCGAGCACCTCGGGCGGGTCGGCAGTCGCCAGGCGCTGCGGGATCGCGCGAATGGTGCGCGCGTTGCGCGTGACGTCCTCGCCGACCTCGCCGTCGCCCCGCGTCGCGGCCACGGCGAGCAGCCCCCGCTCGTAGCGCAGGCTCACGGCCAGCCCGTCGAACTTGAGCTCCGCGACGTAGGCGACGGGCGGCGCGCCGTCGGGCAGGCCGAGCTCGCGGCGGATGCGGGCATCGAACTTTTCCGCCGCGCCCGCCGTCGTGTCCGTCTCGGTGCGGATCGACAGCATCGGCACGCGATGGCGCACGGGCGCGAACGCAGCCACGGGCTGCCCGCCCACGCGCCGCGTGGGCGAGTCGGGCGTGACGAGCGCCGGGTGCCGCGCCTCGAGCTCGACCAGCTCGCGGTAGAGCGCGTCGTACTCGGCGTCGGACACCGTGGGCGCGTCGAGCACGTAGTACGCGTGGTCGTGCGCACGGATCGCCTCGCGCAGCGCCTTGGCGCGGCGCGCCGCTTCCGCGGCAGCCGTGACCGGTTCGCTCGCCGCGCCCGCCGCCATCGTCACGCCGCGAACAGCTTGAGCGCGCGCGGGCTCCCCGGCTCGATGTTCGTGCGGCGCAGCGCGCCGTCCGCGCCCATCACCTGCTCGCGGATGGCCGCGAGCCCGCCGTCGTTGAGCGGGCGGCCGTTGTCGTCGACGAGCTCGCCGCCGACGGTGTGCGCCATGCGCTTGGCCGCGAGCTTCATCTGGTCGAACGCGCGGCCGGGATCGGACACGCGCGGCACGTCGAGCAGGAACACCACGCCGGGCGTGGCGCCCTGGCGCAGCGAGTCGGCCGTGAACGCCTCGTCGGTGACATTCTGGAGCGTGAACAGCACCGCGCCGGTCTCGTCCTGCACCCACTCGAAGCGGCCGGTCGGCGCGAGGCGGAAACCGGAGGCCTCGGCCACGCCACGCAATCGCGTCCCGGCGATCGTGGCCGGCGGCGCCTTGCGCACGGTCAGCCCGATCTGCATGTCGAGGTCGGCGCACAGCCTGTCGAGCGCCTCCGCGCGCTGGGCTTCGTCGGCCACGCCCGGACCGTCGAACGCCGCGGGGAGCGAGGCCGCGACCTCGCCGACGACCTTCCGGAACGCCTCGAGCTGCGCCGGCGACGCCGGGCCGTTGCGGTCGGCCAGCAGCATGCAGGCGGCGAACTCGACGTACTCGCCGCGGCTCTCGGGACCGAGCCGCTGCCACGCGCCGCGCGCCTCGCGGCGGCCGTACCAGCGCACCGCCTTGCCGAGCCGCGCGTGCAACCCGGCCGCCAGCGCGGAAGCAGGCACCGGCTTCACGGGCTGCATCGAGAGGATGCACTCGATGTCGGGGTCGGGGGCCGCGACCGTCGATGCTCCGACTGCAGCGACGCTCGGCCGCGGCGCGCGCGTGGCATCGACCGCGGTCTCAACGTCGTCGTCCTCGGCAGCATCCGCTTCCGCCGCCTCGAGGCGGACCTCGTCGTCGAGCGGCGGGCGGAAGCCCGGATCGTGCTCGACGTGCGCGCCGGGCGCCGGGGCGGTGGCCGCCGGCGCCGCCTGGCCGGAGGACGGGCGCAGCGTCGGCTCGACGCGCGAGGTCGCCGCGCTCGCCGGCGCCTTCAGCGCCGACTCGAGCCGGTGCCGGGCGCGGCGCATCTGCCAGGCGTTGTAGACGAGCACCGCGGCGACCAGCAGGACTCCGGCGGCGATCAGTGCGATCTGCAGGCGGCTCAATGGACGACCCTCCGCGCTGTCGCGCTGCGGGGCATTTCGCGCTCGGGGCGGCCCTGTACGCTCATGGCGAGGCGGCGCGCGCATCGGCGGGCGCGCAGGGGACGTGCGTTGCGACGGATTATAGCGCCGGGATCGGCGACAGCCGCGCTCACGCGGCAGCCGCCACGGGGCCGCCCGCGCGGGCGAGTTCGACCGCATCGGCGATGTCGACGGCCACCACCCGCGAGATGCCCGCCTCCGGCATCGTGATGCCGACGAGCTGGCTCGCCATCTCCATCGAGATCTTGTTGTGCGAGATGAACAGGAACTGCGTCTGCTCCGCCATGTCGCGCACCATGCGGCAGAAGCGCTCGGTGTTGCTGTCGTCGAGCGGCGCGTCGACCTCGTCGAGCAGGCAGAACGGCGCGGGGTTGAGCTGGAACAGCGCGAACACCAGCGACGTCGCCGTCAGCGCCTTCTCGCCGCCGGACAGCAGGTGGATCGACGTGTTGCGCTTGCCGGGCGGCTGCGCGAACACCTGCACGCCCGCGTCGAGGATCTCCTCGCCCGTCAGCACCAGGCGCGCCTGCCCGCCGCCGAAGAGCGCGGGAAAGAGCTTGCCGAAGTTCTCGTTCACCGTCGCGAACGTCTGCTGCAGCAGCTCGCGGGACTCGCGGTCGATCTGCCGGATGGCGGACTCCAGCGTCGCCATCGCGGTGGTCAGGTCGGCGGCCTGCGCGTCGAGGTAGTCCTTGCGCTCCTTCGCCGCCGACAGTTCCTCCAGCGCGGCGAGGTTGACCGCGCCCAGCTCGGCGATGGCGCCCTGCAGCCGCTCGATCTCCCCGGGCAGCTGCGACTTTGCGCCGAACGCCTTCAGCGCCTCGGGGAGGCCGGCCAGGTCGGCGTGCGCCTGCGCCAGCTGCTCGGCGAACTGGGCCTCGGCGATCGCCGCGGCCTGCTCCTTGAGCTTCGTGTCCTGGATCTTCTGCCGCGCGGGATCGAGGCGCTGCTCGGTGGCCAGCCGCGCCTCGTCGGCGGCACGCATCTCGGCGCCAAGGGCGTCGAGTCGCTCGCGCGCCGCGGCCAGAGCCTGCTCGGCCTCGCCGCGCGCGCCAAGCTGGCGTTGCAGCGCCTCCTCGACAGGCGTCCAGTCGATCGACTGGCGCTCGCTGGTCAGCTGGCCGAGCAAAGAGCGCTGCTGGTTCGCGGCGGCGGCGAGCGACTCGCGGCGCCCCTCCAGGTCCGCCAGGCGGTCGCGAGCGCTGCGCTCGGCGAAGCCGGCTTCCTGCAGGGCCCGCTCGGCCACGCGCAGCCGCTCCCGGCCGCGCTCGCGCGCTACCTCGGATTCGCTGCGTGCCGCGCGCGCGACGTCGCGGCGGGCGAACACGTCGTGCAATTGCGACTGCAGGTCGGCGATCTCGCGCCCCGCGGCCTCGTGCTGCTGTCGCTCGCCGGCGAGCTGGGCAGCGACGTCGGAGCGCTCCTCCGCGAGCTGCGCGCGACGCTTCTCCGCGGCCTCGGCGGCCTGCTGCAGCTGCAGGAGCTCGAGCTCGAGGTCGTGGCAGCGCCGCTGCTGCGAGGACAGCGCAAGGCTCTCGGCGTGCCAGGCCTGCTGCCTCTGCTTGAGCTCGGTCTCGACGGCGTCGAGCGCCGCTCGGGCGGCGGCAGCGTCGGTGCGCGCCCCCGCCACCGCCACCGCGAGCGCCTCCAGCTCGCGTTGCCGCTCCAGCACGCCGTGCAGCGCGCCGTCGGGCTTGAACAGCGTGACGCCCTGCGCGGTGACGACGTGACCCGCCGGCGTGACGAACGCCTCGCCCAGTGCGAGAGAATCGCGTTCCGCGATCGCCTGCGCGAGCGACTCGCGGCAACGCACGCCGTGCAGCGCGTCGGCCACCAGCCGCGAGACCTCGGCGCGCTTGATGCGGACCTTCGCCAGCAGCGCGTCGCCCCCGGCGTCCGGAAGGCGGCGCGACGGCGCGGGCGCGTACAGCGCGAGGCGCACCGGCGGCGCGGCCTCGCCCGACTCCCAGCGCGTCGCGCGATCGAGCGCGTCGAGCTCCAGCCCTTCGAGGCGCTCGCGCAGCACGGCCTCGAGCGCGTCGTTCCAACCGGCAACCACGTCGAGCGACCGCCACAGCTGCGGCGCGCGTTCCAGTCCCGCCCGCTCGAGCCACGCGTCCTTGTCGCCGCCGTGGCCCACGCGTGCCTGCAGCTCCGCGAGCGCGCCCTCGCGCGCCTCGAGCTCGGAGAGCCTGCCGCTTGCCGCCTGCCAGGCTTCCGACGCGCCGCGCTGCCTCTCCTGCAGCGACTCGACGGCGGCCTGGAGCCCGGAGAGCCCCTGCTCCTTGCCGGCGAGCTCGGCCTTCTCCTGCTCCAGCTGCTCGGACACGACGCGGATCTCGTCGTTCACCGGCGCGGCCAGCGCGGCGATCTCCTCGTCGAGGCGGGCGAGCCGGCGCTCGACCTGCTCGACGGACCGCACGACGCTCTCGCGCCGGGTCTCGGCGACGCGCAGCGACTGCTCGGCGCGGCTGACCTCTTCGCCCACGTCGGAGGCCGCGCGCAGCGACTCGCTGAACGCCTGCTCGAGCGCGGGCAGCGCGTCGCGCGCGGCGCTCTCCTCGGCGAGCGCGCCCTCGCGCGCGGCGAGCGCCTCCTCGAGCGTGCGCTCGAGCGCGGCGCGGTCTCCCGAGAGCCCCTGCTCCTGCGCCGCGAGCGCGCCCAGCTGCTCGCTGATCTGCGCGACCTGCTGCGTCAGCCGCGTCTCGCTCTCGCGGGCGAAGGCGAGCTGCTGCTCGAGCCGCGTGACCTCGCTGTTCGCGGCGTAGAAGCGGCCCTGGCGCTCGTGGAGCTCGTCGCCCGCGGCATAGTGCCCGGCGCGCAGCTGCTCGAGCTTCGCCTCGTTCGCGCGCACGTCCGCCTGCAGGCCCTCCAGCGCCACGGTGAGCTGCGCGACCTCCGCGGTGGCGCGCTCGCGGGCGCGCACGGCGTCCTGCTGCTTCGAGAACCACAGCATGTGCTGCGCCTGCGCGAGCCGCGCCTCCAGCTCGCGGTACTCGGCGGCGACCTGCGCCTGGTGCTCGAGCTTGCCGAGCTGGTTGCCGAGCTCGAGGCGGATGTCCTCGACGCGGGCGAGGTTCTCGCGCGTGTCGGCGAGCCGCCCTTCCGTCTCCTTGCGGCGCTCGCGGTACTTGGAGACCCCGGCCGCCTCCTCGAGGAAGACGCGCAGCTCCTCCGGCTTCGCCTCGACGACGCGCGAGATCATGCCCTGCTCGATGATCGCGTAGGCACGCGGCCCCAGCCCCGTGCCGAGGAACAGGTCGTGGATGTCGCGCCGGCGCACCGGCAGGTTGTTGATGTAGTACGACGAGTCGCCGTCGCGCGTGAGCACGCGCTTGATCGAGATCTCGGCGTACTTGCCCCACTGCCCGCCGATGCGGCCGGCGCTGTTGTCGAAGAGGAGCTCGACGGACGCGCGGCCGACCGGCTTGCGGTCGCCGGCGCCGTTGAAGATGACGTCCTGCATCGACTCGCCGCGCAGCGCCGAGGCCTTCGACTCGCCGAGCACCCAGCGCACCGCGTCGATGACGTTCGACTTGCCGCAGCCGTTCGGCCCGACGATGCCGACGAGCTGCCCCGGAGTGGCTATCGTCGTCGGGTCGACGAACGACTTGAAGCCGGCGAGCTTGATCTGCGTGAGACGCAAGGCGGTATTCCGGGCGGGAAGCCGCCGATTATAGCGGAACGCGCGCGTTCGCCGGGCTCGCGCGGCCGCGCCGAACGGCCGGTCAGGCCGCCGCGACCACCCGCGCCGGCAAGCGGCCTTCCTCGGCGGCGTGGCAGGCGGCCTCGCCGCCTTCGGCGAGCGCGAGCAGGCGCGGGACTTCGGTGCGGCAGCGCTCGTTCGCCAGCGGGCAGCGCGGGTGGAACGCGCAACCCGGCGGCGGGTCGAGGGGATTCGGCACCTCGCCGGCGACGGCCGTGCGCGACTTGCCGGTGAGCGAGAGATCGGGCACGGCGTCGAGCAGCATGCGCGTGTACGGGTGCTGCGGGCGGGTGAACAGGCGGCGCGTCGGCGCCAGCTCCACGATGCGCCCGAGGTACATCACGCCCACGCGGTCGGCGATGTGGTGGACGACCGCGAGGTTGTGCGAAATGAAAAGGTAGGTGAGGCCGAGGCGCTGCTGCAGCTCGCGCATCAGGTTCAGCACCTGCGCCTGCACCGACACGTCGAGCGCGGAGGTCGGCTCGTCGCAGACGAGGAACGCCGGGTTCACGGCGAGCGCGCGCGCGATCGAGATGCGCTGGCGCTGGCCGCCGGAGAACTGGTGCGGGTACTTGATGCCGTCGGCAGGCGCCAGCCCCACTTGCTCGAGCAGCGCGCCCACCCGCGCCTCGACCGCGCCCTGCTCGACGTCGCCTTCCTGCACTCGGATCGGCTCGGCGACGATGTCCTCGACGCGCCAGCGCGGGTTGAGGCTCGCGTACGGGTCCTGGAAGATCATCTGCATGCTGCGCCGCGCATGCCTCTGCGCCGCGCCGTCGGCGGCCGCCGCGCCCTCGCCCGCGAGCACCGTGCCCTCGTAGCGGATGGTGCCGCGGGTGGGCGCGTACAGCCCGACGATGAGCCGCGCGACCGTCGACTTGCCGCAGCCGGACTCGCCGACCAGTCCCAGCGTCTCGCCGCGCCTGATCGCGAGGCTCACGCCCTCGACCGCGCGCAGCAGCACCCGCGGCTTGCGCTCGAGCACGCGGTTGAGCCAGGGCGGCGAGACGTCGAAGTAGCGCGCGACGTCGTCGAGCCGCAGCAGCTCGTCGCCCTTGTTGCGCACCGCGCCCGCCACGCCGGCCGTCATGCCGGCACCATCGCGTGCAGCCAGCACGCCGCCTGCGTCGGGCCGGCGGCGATCAGATCGGGCCGCTCGCTGCGGCAGCGGTCGAACGCGCGCGGGCAGCGCGGGTTGAACGGGCAGCCCGGCGGGACCGCCGTGAGCCGCGGCATCGAGCCGTCGATCTGGGTGAGGCGCTCGCGCTCGTCGACGATCGACGGGATCGAGCCCATCAGGCCGACCGTGTAGGGATGCTGCGGGCGGTGGATCACGTCGGCGACCGGACCGATCTCGACGATGCGGCCCGCGTACATGACGGCCACGCGGTCCGCGGTCTCGGCGATGACGCCCATGTCGTGCGTCACCAGCAGCACCGCGGTGCCGTGGTCGTGGCACAGGCGCTTCAGCAGCTGGATGATCTGCGCCTGGATCGACACGTCGAGCGCGGTGGTCGGCTCGTCCGCGATGATGAGCCGCGGCTTCGCCGCCAGCGCGAGCGCGATGACCACGCGCTGGCGCATGCCCCCGGAGAACTGGTGCGGATAGTGGTCGATGCGCCGCGCCGCCGCGGGGATGCCCACCTCCTCGAGCAGCGCCACCGCGCGCGCACGGGCCTCGGCCTCCGACATGTCGAGGTGCGTGCGGATCGTCTCGACGATCTGGCGGCCGACCGTGTACAGCGGATTGAGCGAGGTGAGCGGATCCTGGAAGATCGCGCCGATCTCGCGGCCGCGGATGCGCCGCATCGCCTCGTAGGGCAGGTTGTCGATGCGCTTGCCGTCCAGCACCACCTGCCCGGCGGCGATGCGCCCCGGCGGATCGAGGAGCCCGATGATCGCCGAACCGGTCAGCGACTTGCCGGCGCCCGACTCGCCCACGACGCCCAGCACCTCGCCCGGGGCAATCGCGAAGCTCACGTCGTGAACGGCGACGAGCGTCCCCCGCCGCGTCGGGAACTCGACGCGGAGGTTCTCGACTGCGAGCAGCGGCTGCGTCGTCGGCATCGGGCGGCGCCTGCTACCTGGCCGGCACGGCGCAGCCGGCGATCGGCTCCACCTCGTCGATCACCGGCGTCCAGCGCGAGAACGCGAGCGAGTTCTCGAACTGCGCGTTGACGTAGTAGCGCTTGCACGGCTCGGCGTCCAGCACGAACTCCTGCAGCGTGCCGCCGCCGTGCCACCCCGGCGACGGCGGCACCCCCTGCAGCTGGAGCACGCGCCGCCCCG
>JAOUIA010000076.1 GCA_029884335.1 Betaproteobacteria bacterium | reverse complement strand
CGGCCGTCTTGGGGCCGTAGATCATGCCGGCGGTGGTGTCGATGTAGAAGTCGCCGTCGGCGCCCTGCGTGGTCGGCGGCACGGTGCCGTTGAGGAGCGTGCTGCCGTCGGCGCCGGCCGCACCCTGCGCGCCGGTCGGGCCCGCCGGACCCGCCGGACCCGCCGGACCTTGCAGCCCCTGCGGACCCTGCGAACCTTGCGGTCCCTGGGCGCCTTGCGCACCTTGCGGCCCTGCGGGACCGACCGGGCCCTGGGCGCCTTGCGGACCTTGCGGCCCTGCGGGACCGACCGGGCCCTGCGGACCGGGAACGCCCGGCGGGTCGGCCATGCAGACCCAGTCGGTTCCGTTCCAGCGCATCGCCTGGCCGGTGGCGCAGGTCAGCGGGAAGAGCGCCTCGGAGAGGCGCGCCATGAATGCGGCCATCTGGGAGCGATTGACATTGCTGCCCGGGCAGTAGAGGCGGTGGCTGCCGTCGATGATCTGGCACCCGAGGGTGACGCCGTTCTCGGCCATCCAGGTGATGTAGCCGCAGAAGGGGTCGCTGGCGGGAACGTCGTCGAACACCCAGCCATTGATTCCCGGGCACTGCTGGGCTTGCGCTTGCGCCTGCGCCGGAACCAGGCCGTAGCTGGCTCCCGTCAGCAGGACCAGCATTGTCAGTCGTCGCAACATTTCGGTGCCTCTTGAGGTCGTGCTTGCATGGATCGGAGTTCGTTCGCACGCGTCCCGAGCGGGCAGCGCGTGTCGGAAAGTGCCGCGGCTGGTCAGCGGGGGGCGCGCAACGGCGCGCGCTCACGGCCGGAGCAGCGATGGGCCGGCGTCATGCAGCAAACGTGCCTGCCGGCTGCGCCCGATCGGGGAGCGCGGTCCAGTGCCGCGCAGCACGCGCGGCGGCTGCGCACGTCCTGCGCAGCGCGGAGGGCGATAATGCTGACGGCGCCGCGTTGAGGGGCGCCGCCCGGACCGCAGCCGACCGCTGGCCGGCGAAAGCTAGTTCAGCGTCTGCGCGATGATCCACCAGGTCGCGCCGTCGGACTGCACCTGCACTGCGCGGGGAGCTCCGCCGTTGTCGAGCGCGAGCGGCCCGCCCTGCACCGACGTGACGGTGCATTGGTTGTTGCCGCCGCCTACCCGACGGACGACGTAGATCTTGCCGGGATTGGCCGCCGCGGAAGGCAGCGTTACCGTGACTGGTTCGAAGTTCGTGACGTCGCAGAAGATCGTGTGGTCGGTCGACAGCACCGTGTAGGCGTTGGTGGTGGTCGTCACGATCGGAGTGATCGAGGATCCGGGCGGGCCGGCAGGGCCTTGCGGGCCGGTCGGGCCGGTCGGGCCGGCAGGGCCGGTAGCGCCGGTGGCGCCCGTGCCGCCGGTATCGCCTTGCGGGCCCGCCGGCCCCGTAGCCCCGGCAGGACCAGCCGGGCCCGCGGCACCGGCAGGACCCGCGGAGCCGGTCGCGCCCTGCGGTCCGACGATCGAAGTGGCTGCGCCCCAGGCGCCGGCGGTCTTGGGGCCGTAGATCGTGTTCGCAAGCGTATCGATGTAGAAGTCGCCTTCGGCGCCTTCGGTCGTCGGCGGGACGGTGCCGCTGAGCAGCGTCCTGCCGTTGGCGCCCGCCGGCCCTTGCGGCCCCGTGTCGCCCGCCGGGCCTTGCGCACCCGTGGGCCCCACCGGACCTTGCGCGCCTGCCGCCCCCGCCGGACCCGTCGCGCCGACCGGGCCCTCCGGACCCGTTGCGCCGGTCGCGCCCGCTGCGCCAGTCGCGCCGGTTGCTCCCGCCGGGCCAGCCGGACCTTGCGGACCCGTCGGCCCCGCAGGGCCCTGCGGCCCCGGCACGCCAGGCGGGTCGGCTGCGCACACCCAGTCGGTGCCGTTCCAGCGCATCGCCTGGCCTGTGGAGCAGTTGAGCGGGAAGAGCGCCTCGGCGAGGCGCTGCATGAACGCCGCCATCTGGGTGCGGCTGACGTTGCTCGTCGGGCAGTAGAGCCGATGGCTGCCGTCGATGATCTGGCAGCCCAGCGTGACCCCGTTCTCCGCCATCCAGGTGATCTGCGCGCAGAACGGGTCGCTCGCGGGGACGTCGTCGAACACCCAGCCGCCGACGCCCGGGCACTGCTGTGCCTGGGCCTGCCCCGGCAGGACACCGTAGCCCACGCCGGTCAGTAGGACCATCATCACCAGTCGTCGCATCATCGTTTCGTCCTCGCGGCCAGTTCGCAATTGCAGCCTGGGAATCGCGCCCGTCCGCTGCCGACGGGGCATGCTTACGGTGCGCAGTCAATAAGCGCCGCAGATGGTCAGCCGGGCGCGCCGAAGGCGACGCTCGACCCGTGCCGACCCTGCGATGGACGTCTGCTACGCAGCAAGCGTGCCTGCCGGCGATCGTCGCCGCTGGTCGGGTGCCGACGGCGGTGCCTGCGGAAGCTCGACCGGGCGATCCGGTCGCCGGGCTACTTGAGGCCGTACCCCATCGACTGCGGCAGCCAGAGCACGATCTGCGGGAACAGCACGAGCGCCAGCAGCAGCAATGTGAGCATCAGCAGGAACGCCCAGCCTTCGCGGATCATGTCGCGGATGGGGATGCCGGTGAGCGCGTTGGTGACGAACAGCAGCATGCCGAACGGCGGCGTCACCAGCCCGATCATCATGTTGACCACCACGACGACGCCGAAGTGCACGAGGTCGACGCCTAGCAGCTTGGCCGACGGCAGCAGCATGGGCACGAACACCAGCAGCATCACCGAGACGTCGAGGAAGCAGCCGAGCACCAGGAAGACGGCGCTGACCATCAGCAGGAACTGGAGCTGGGAGAGATCCATCGCGTCGACCCACTGCGCGAGCGCCTGGGGGACGCCCTCGGCGGTGAACGCGTAGCTCATCAGGAACGCGCCGGCGATGATCACCGTGATGACGGCGCTCGCACGGGTGGACTCGAGCAGGACCGTGTAGAGCGCGCGCCAGTCGAGCGCGCGATACACCGCGCCCGCGAGCACCAGCGCGTGCAGCGCGGCCACGGCGGCGGCCTCGGTCGGCGTGAACGCCCCGGTGTAGATGCCGGTGAGCAGGACGACGGGCAGCGACAGCGGCAGCGCGCCGCGCCAGATCAGCCGCGGGTAGTCGCGCAGCGGCACGGGCTCGTCGCGGGGCATGTTGCGGCGCGTCGCGATGACGTGCACGGCGATCATGAGCACGACGGCCATCAGCAGGCCCGGGACCACGCCGGCGAGGAAGAGCGCCCCGACCGAGGTGCCCGACACCAGCGCGTAGATCACCATCGGGATCGACGGCGGGACGATCGGCCCGATCGTCGCGCTCGACACGACGACCGCCCCTGCGAAGCCCGGCGAGTACCCCGGCTTGCGCAGCATCTGCTTGATCGTGACCAGTCCCGGGCCGGCGGCGTCGGCGATCGCGCTTCCGCTCATGCCGGAGAAGACGACGCTGACCAGGATGTCGACCTGCGCGAGCCCGCCGCGCATGCGGCCGACCAGGATGCGGCAGAAGTCGAAGATGCGCTCGCTGATCGTGCCGGCGTTCATCAGGTTCGCCGCGAGGATGAAGAGCGGCACGGCGAGCAGCACGTAGCTGTTGTAGAGGCCGTTGGCGACCTGCTCGGCCGCGAGCCCCATGTCCTGCCCCTTGACGGCGAGATAGGCGATGCCGGCTGCGATCATCGAGAAACCGATCGGCGCGCGCATCGTCATCCCCACGACCATCACGCCGAGCAGGGCCCACAGCGGCAGCGTCAATCCCGCTCCCCGCGTCGGCCGCGCAGCGCCGCGACGACATCGATGAGGCTGCGCACGACGATCGCCGCCAGCAACAGGACGAAGGGCGCGAAGACGACCATGAACGACACGCCGAGCACCGGCGTGCCTTCACGGGCCATGAAGCGGACGTAGTCCACGCTGCCGGGCAGCGCGTACGCGGCGAGCGCGCCGATCATCACGGCGCCGACGAGCCGCATGCCGCGGCGCACGCGCGGGCCGGCCGCGTTGTAGGCGAGGTCGAAGACGACGTGCTCCCTCGCCGGCACCATCACCGCCGCGGCCCATAGGATCACCCACACGTAGAGCACGACGGCGAGCTCGTCGGACCACGGCAGCGGGCGGTCGAACGCGAACCGCGCCGCGACCTGCACGACGAACGTGACGAACAGGACGGCGAACAGGGCGGCGCCGACCGCGTCGGCCGCCGCCCTGAGCTTCCGGAGCATCTACTTCGTCGCGTTGATGCGCTCGAGCATGCCCTTCGGCCAGACTTTCGCGTACTCCGACCCGAGGTAGGCTGCCTGCACGTTGCGGCGGAAGGCGTCGACGTCCGGGGTGGTCACCTGCAGGCCCTGCTGCCTGAAGAAGTCGACGATCTGGCTCTCTTCCTTGATCCGGTTCTCGTTGTTGTACTGGGCCGCAGCCTTCGCGGCGGCCGCCACCTTCTGCTTCTGCGCCGGGGTGAGCGCGTTCCAGGTCTTGTTGGCAATCGACAGGAAGATGCCGTCGACGAGGTGGTTCGTGAGCACGAGCTGCTTCGTCACCTCGTAGAACTTCGCCGCGCGCACCGTCGGCAGCGGGTTGTCCTGGCCGTCGATCGTGCCGGTCTTCAGCGCGAGGTAGACCTCACCGAACGCCAGCGGCGTGGCGGTCGCGCCCAGCGCCTCGCCGAGGAACAGCCACTCCTTCGAGCCCGGCATGCGCAGCTTGACGCCCTTCAGGTCGGCGGGCGTGCGCACGTTGCGCGGCTCGCGCAGGTTCACCTGCCGCGTGCCGAGGTAGATCGTCGACAGCACCGTGACGTCCATCTTCTCGCTCGCGAGCTTGAACATCTCCTGCCCGATGGGGCCGTCGAACACCTGCTGCTGGTGCTGCGGGTCGCGGATCACGTAGCCGGCGGTGAAGATCGAGAACTCGGGCGCCAACTTGGCGATGTCGAAGGCCGAGATCGTCGCGAGCTCGAGGTTGCCGCGCGCCATCGCGGCCGGCTCGGTGCCCTGCTTGAACAGCGTGGCGTTGAGGTGGATCTGGACGTCGAATTCGCCGGGCGCGCTCTTGTCGAGCGACTCCTTGAACACGGTCCACATCTTCGCGTGCCAGTCGTCCGGCACGGCCGGCGTGGAAATGCGCATCGGCACCTTCGCCTGCGCCAGCGCGGTGCCGGGCAGCGCACCGCAAAGGATCAGGGCGGCGCCGGCGGCGGCGAGGCCGCGGCGCAGCGGGGAGACGTTCATGGTCGGTTCCTCCGGGTTGTAGGGCAGGGAAGGGTAACCCGAGCGGCCGGCGCGGCGGGGTGCCCGCCTGCCGCCGCCCGCTCGAAGCGGGGCAGCCGCGCGGCCAGCCTTCGCGCCCCTTGCGGCTGCAGTGCGCGCAACTTAACATGTCAGCATGCATACGACAACGATGACGCCCGCCGGCGGCCCCGCCGCCGCGCGGGGAGCGCGCCAGACCCGGCCGGCCGCCGAGCGCTTCGGGCTCTCCTGCGCGCTGATCACGCCGTTCGACGCGGCCGGTGCGCCGGACCTGCCGCGGCTGGTCGCGCACGCTCGCCGCGTGCTCGCGCAAGGCTGCAGTTCGGTGACGCTGTTCGGCACGACCGGCGAGGGCGCCTCGCTCGGCTTCGGCGAGCGCGCGGCGATGATCGACGCGCTTCAGCGGGCCGGCATCGACTTCGGCACGCAGGTGCTCGGCGCCGTCGCGGCCTCGTCGGTGCAGGACGCAGCCGCGCAGGCCAACCAGCTCCTCGACGCCGGCGCGCGCGGCGTGCTGCTCCCGCCGCCCTTCTACTTCAAGGGCGTGGGCGACGACGGCCTCGCGGCGTGGTTCGGGCGCGTGCTGGACGCGTGCCGCGCCCCCCGGGGCATCATCCTGTACCACATCCCGTCGGTGACCGCGGTGCCGCTGTCGGTCGGTCTGATCGGGCGCCTGCGCCGCGCCCATCCGGAGCTGATCGCCGGGGTGAAGGACAGCGCGGGCGACTGGTCGAACACGGAGGCGCTGCTGGACGCGCACCGCGACCTGCACATCCTGGTCGGCGACGAGCGCCTGCTCGCGCGGGCGATCCGCCACGGCGGCTCGGGTGCGATCAACGGCTTCTCCAACTTCTGCGCCCCGCTGCTGCTGCCGATGGTCGAGCGCGGCGAGGAAGCGCCGGCGATCGGCGCGCTGGTCGACATGCTCCTGGACCACCCGGTCACGCCGGCGATCAAGGCGCTGGTCGCGCACGCCACCGGCGACGACGCCTATGCGCGCGTCGCCCCGCCGCTCGAGACGCTCGCCCCCGCGGCGCGCGCCGGACTCGCCGCGCGGTACGACGCGCTTCCTGCGTAGCATCCCGCCATGCCCGCCGCCCCGATGAACCTGCGCGACCAGGCCTACCAGCGCTTCACGCGGGGACTGCTCGCGAGGGAGATCCACGCCGGCCAGTTCGTAACGCAGCGGCAACTCACCGCGATCACCGGCATGCCGCTCGGCGCGATCCGCGAGCTCATTCCCAGGCTGGAGGCCGACGGGCTGATCCGGACGGTGCCGCAGCGGGGCATGCAGGTCGCGCACGTCGACGTCGACCTGATTCGCAACGCCTTCGAGTTCCGCACGATCATCGAGCGCGAGGCCGCGGCGCGCTTTGCCGTGTCCGCGCCCGACGCCGAGCTCGACGAGATCGAGGAGGCCCATCGCGCCGTGCTCGCCGCGGCGGCGAAGGGCATGACGCCGGCGCTGGTGGCGCGGGCGCAGCGCGTCGACGACGGCCTGCACGAGCGGATGGTGGACGCGCTGGGGAACGCGATCGTCGCCAACGCGTTCCGCGTCAACTTCATCAAGATCCGCCTGATCCGGCAGTCGCAGACCACGCTCGACGCGCCGCTGGTCGAGCCGGTGATGCACGACCACCTCGACATCGTCGCCGCGCTGCGCACGCGTGATCCCGCGGCGGCGGCGCGGGCGATCGAGACGCACCTGAGCGCGGCGCGCGACCGCGCGCTGGGCATCGGGCGCGAGCGCACGGGCGCCGCCGCCGGGGCTCGCCCGGCGGCGCGCGGCACGGCTTCAACCACCGGGGCGTGACCCCGACCACCAAGGGAGTACCCATGAGGAAGACGCTGATCGCGCTTGCCCTGGCGGCCGTCGCCGCGCCGGCGCTGTCGCAGCAGGTCACAATCCGCTGGGGCGACGTCGTCCCGGCGACCCACCCGTCGGTGCAGATGATCGAGCGCGTCGCCGCCGACGTGAAGGCGAAGAGCAACGGCCGCATCGCGATCCAGGCGTTTCCCGCCGGCCAGCTCGGCGGCTCGCGCGACATGATCGACGCCGTGGCGAACGGAGCGCAGCAGATCGTCACCGAGGGCGCGGCGAACTTCGGCGCATGGGTGCCGTCGATCTCGGTCGTCGAGGCGCCCTACGTGTGGCGCGACGCGGCGCACCTGCAGAAGGCGATGAGCGGCCCGGTCGGCCAGAAATTCAACGAGACGCTGGTGAAGGCGCGCGGCATGCGCATCCTCGGCACCACGTACTACGGCACGCGGCACATCACGACGACCTCGAAGGAGGTGAAGACGCCCGCCGACCTCGCCGGCTTCAAGCTGCGCGTGCCGGAGAACGACGTGTTCAAGGCGATGGCCGAGGCCTGGGGCGCCAAGCCCACGCCGATGAACTTCGGCGAGCTCTACCTCGCGCTCAAGCAGAACGTCGTGGACGGGCAGGAGAACCCGCTGCCGACGATCAAGTCCGGAAAGTTCGACGAGGTGCAGAAGTACCTCGTGCTGTCCGGGCACATCATCACGCCGCGGCTCGTCGTGGTGAACGAGGCGTTCTGGCAGGGCCTGTCCGCCGCCGACCGCAAGCTCGTCGAGGACGCGATCCGCGCCGGCATCGCCTGGCAGGACGAGGAGCTCGCGAGGCAGGAGAAGTCGCTGGTCGACACGTTCAAGGCGGCCGGCATGACGGTGATCACGCCCGACGCGAACGCGTTCCGCGCGCCGGTCCTGGCGAAGGTGCCGAAGATGTTCGAGTCGAAGTGGGGCGCGGGGACGTTCGAGGCCATCCAGGCGATCAGGTGACGCAGCGCACGGAGCGCGACGCGCGCTCCGGCTTCCCGGCGATCGCGGCGCGGGCGACCGACGCGCTCGCGATCGCGCTGTTCGCGGCGATGTTCGCCTGCGTGCTCGCGCAGGTGATCTTCCGCTACTTCCTCGGGTCGCCGCTCACCTGGAGCGACGAGCTCGCGCGCTATCTCTTCGTGTGGTGCGCGTTCCTCGGCTGGGTGATCGCCGCGCGCCGGCGCAGCCACCTCGCCGTGACGATGGGCCGCGACCGCCTCGGCCCGCGCGCGCAGGCGGCGCTCAGGCTCGCCGGCGCGCTGGCCGCGCTCGGCTTCGCGGCCGCGCTCGTCTGGCACGGTGCGCGCATCGCCGCGCGCAACTGGGACGTCGACACCACCTCGCTCGCGCTCTCGACGGGTGTGGTGTACGCGATCGTGCCGCTGGCCGGCCTCGCCGTGGCGCTGTATGCGCTCGCCGATGCCGCGGCCGCGTTCGCGGGCCTGCGCAGGCGGCCGTGATCACGCTGATCCTCGCCGTGCTGGGCGCGTGGTTCCTCGCGCTCTTCGCGGGACCGGCGATCTACGCCGCGATGGGGCTCGCCGGCTTCGCCTTCCTCTTCGTCGCCGGCATCCCCGGCATCGTCATCCCGCAGAAGGTGGCGATGGCGGCGAACTCGTTCCCGCTGCTCGCCGCCCCGCTGTTCATCCTGATGGGCAACCTGATGAACGCCTCGGGGATCAGCTACCGCATCTTCGACTTCGCGAAGGCGATCGTCGGCTGGATGCGCGGCGGGCTGTGCCAGGCCAACATCGTCGGCAGCGTGATCTTCGCCGGCATGAGCGGCTCGGCGGTCGCGGACGCGGCGGGCCTGGGCACGGTCGAGATCGAGGCGATGAAGCGCGAAGGCTACGACGCGGAGACGGCGGCCTCGATCACCGCGGCGTCGGCCACGATCGGCCCGATCATCCCGCCGTCGCTGCCGATGATCGTCTACGGCGTCGCCGCGGAGACGTCGATCGGCGCGTTGTTCCTCGCCGGCTTCGTGCCGGGCCTGCTGATGGCCGGCGCGCTGATGCTGATGGTGCGCCACCTCGCCATCCGCCGCGGCCTGCCGCGCCATCCGTTCGAGGGCGGCCGCGCCCTGTGGCTCGCGTTCCGCCGCGCGCTCTGGGCGCTGATGGCGCCCGTGGTCCTGTTCGGCGGCCTGTTCTCGGGCGTGTTCACGCCCACCGAGGCGGCCGCCGTCGCCGTCGTGTACGCGCTGGTGCTCGGCGTGTTCGTCTACGGGGACTTCCGCGTCGCCGACCTGCCGAAGGTGATCCTCGACACCGTGGAAACGACCGGCGTGGTGATGGCGCTCGTCATGACCGCGTCGCTGCTCGGCTACTGCATCTCGGTGTCGCGGCTGCCGCAGGAGTTCGGCGCGTGGCTGACGGGCTTGACGCGAAGCCCGCTCGTGTACCTGCTGATCGTCAACGTGCTGCTGCTGGTCGTCGGCTGCTTCATGGAGGCGCTGGCGGCGATGCTCGTGCTGATCCCGATCCTCGTGCCGGTCGCGGTGAAGCTCGGCATCGACCCGGTGCAGTTCGGCCTCGTGTTCGTGCTGAACCTCATGATCGGCACGATCACGCCGCCGGTGGGTGTAGTGCTCTACGTCACCGCGAAGGTGGCGGACGTGCCGTTCGAGCGCATGGCGCGCGCCGTCGTGCCGTACCTCGTGCCGCTGTTCGCGGTGCTGGCGTTGATCACGGTGTGGCCGGCGCTCACCACCACGCTGCCCAACCTCGTCCTCGGCCTGCCGCCGTGATTCGCTACCCGGTGGACGCCGACGTCGCGTCGGCCCGCGTGCTCGATCCCGCGTTCTACGCCGACCCTGCCGCGTGGGCGGCAGTGCGCGAGCGGGTCTTCGCGCGCAGCTGGCAGTGGCTCGACGACCTCGGCGCCGTCGCCGAGCGCGGGTCGCTGGCGCCGCGCGCGCTGCTGCCCGGGCTGCTCGACGAGCCGCTGCTGCTCGCACGCGACGGTGAGGGTGCGCTGCGCTGCCTGTCGAACGTCTGCACGCACCGCGGCAACGTTCTCGTGCACGCCGACTGCGCGGCGGACGCGATCCGCTGCCGCTACCACGCGCGGCGCTTCGACCTGGCCGGCCGCGTGCTGTCCTCGCCCGGTTTCGAGGGCCTGCCGGGGTTCCCCGCGCCCTCCGACGACCTGCCGCAGGCGCAGCTGCGGACCTGGGCCGGCCTCGCGTTCGCCGCGCTCGATCCGGCCGAGTCGTGGGACGCCACGTTCGGCGACGCGGTACGCGCCACCTCGGCGTTGCCGCTCGACGCGCTCGTCCGCGACCCGAAGCGCGACCGCGACTTCGAGGTGCGCGCGCACTGGGCGCTGTACGTCGAGAACTTCCTCGAGGGTTTCCACGTCCCCTACGTCCACCCGGAGCTCGCGAAGGAGATCGTGCTGCCCGATTACCGCGTCGAGACGTTCGCGGGCTCGGTGCTGCAGGTCGCGCACGCGAAGCCGGGCAGGCCCGCGTTCGCGCCGCAGGCGTGCGGCGGCGAGCGCGGCGTGGCGGCGCTGTACTGGTGGATCTTTCCCAACCTGATGCTCAACTTCTACCCGTGGGGCCTGTCGCTCAACCACGTGCAGCCGCTCGGCGCCGAGCGCACGCGCGTGGTCTACCGCGGCTACGCGTGGGACGCCGCGCATGCGCAAGGCGGCGCCGGCGGCGCGCTGGACACGGTCGAGGAGGAAGACGAGGCGATCGTCGAGGCGGTGCAGCGAGGCGTGCGCTCGCGGTTGTATCGCGCAGGCCGCTACTCGGCGCGCCACGAGCGCGGAGTGCACCACTTCCACCGCCTGCTCGCCGCGGCGCTGGGGGAGCAAGCGTGAGCGACTGGAGGTTCTGCGTCGCGCCGATGATGGACTGGACGGACCGGCACTGCCGGTACTTCCTGCGCCTGATCACCCGCCGCGCGCGCCTCTACACCGAGATGGTGACGGCGCCCGCGCTGCGCCACGGTGACGTGGCGCGGCACCTCGACTTCGACCCGGCCGAGCATCCGCTGGCGCTGCAGCTCGGCGGCAGCGATCCGGCGGAGCTCGCGCACGCCGCGAAGCTGGGCGAGCGCTGGGGCTACGACGAAATCAATCTCAACTGCGGCTGCCCGTCCGAGCGCGTGCAGACCGGCAGCTTCGGCGCGTGCCTGTTGGCCGAGCCCGCGCTGGTCGCGGACTGCGTGAAGGCGATGCGCGACGCGGTGTCGCTGCCGGTCACCGTCAAGCACCGCATCGGGCTCGACGCAAGCGAGGACTACGGCTTCGTGCGCGACTTCGTCGGGACGGTGGGCGCTGCCGGGTGCAACGTGTTCGTCGTGCACGCGCGCAACGCGGTGCTGAAGGGGCTCTCGCCGAAGGAGAACCGCGAGGTGCCGCCGCTGCGCTACGAGGTCGTGCACCGGCTCAAGCGCGACTTTCCGGCGCTCGCGTTCGTGCTCAACGGCGGCCTCGGCGACTGGGACGCGATCGAGCGCGAGCTCGGCCGGCTCGACGGCGTGATGCTCGGCCGCGCGGCCTACCACGATCCGTACCTGCTGGCCTCCGTCGACTGGAAGGTGTACGGCGACGAGCGCGCCGCGCTTTCGCGTGCCGAAGTGCTGCGAGCGCTCGTTCCGTATGCGCAGGCGCAGCGCGCGCGCGGCACGCCGCTGCGCGCCATCGCGCGCCACGTGCTCGGGCTCTACCACGGGCGAAGCGGCGGGCGGCGGTTCCGGCAGATCCTGTCCGACAGCCGCCGCCTCGCCAACGCCGGGCCGGAGCTGTTCTACGAGGCGATGGCGGCGGTCGAGCCGGCGGCGCTCACTGCCTGACGCCGCTCAAGTCCCCTCCTGATCAGGGAGGAGCCCCAGCTGCGGTCCTCGTGGCGAACTCGGCACCCTCACCCCGACCCTCTCCCGCAAGCGGGAGAGGGAGCAATGCCCCCTCACCCCGACCCTCTCCCGCAAGCGGGAGGGAGCAGTGCCCCCTCTCCCCCGGTGCCGGGGGAGAGGGTTGGGGTGAGGGGGCGCCGCAAAGCACGGCTGCTGGACTTCATCGCTAATCAGAAGTCCCCTTCGCGCGCACGATCACGCCGAACAGCGCGTAGTAGTCGAGCCCCTTCTGCGGCGCGGTGACCTCGAGCGTCCAGCGCACGGGGCCCTTCGCGCGCGCGTCGGGCATGGCGAGCGCGGTCTCGGGAACAAGAAACTCGAACGGAATGCCCTCGGCGGAGTTGACCGTGGCAGCCGGCACCTTGCGCATCCCCTCCCAGCGCACGCGGTCCTCCGTGCGCGTCTTCGTCGGCTCCGACATTGCCGACACGGTGAGCTGCTCGATGCACGTCAGCGTGATGGCGTAGTCGCCGGTGACCGCCAGCGGCGTGGACGTGCGGATGCGACCCTTGAGCGTGCCGCCGAGGGGCACGGACTCGCCTTCCGTTTCCAGCGTCGACGCGCCGAAGCGCCGGGCGAGCAGCGTTCCGCGCGCCGCGGTGTAGAGGGACTTGAGCGCAAAGGCCCCGAGGAACAGCGCAACGCCGATGATCGGGTTGAAGTCGCGCGAGTCGGGGTTGAACTCGGGCCGGATGTCGAACGCGAGGATCACCGCGATCGTCGCGGCGCCCAGCAGCGCGGCCATGATGTAGTGCGTCGACACACTGAATCCGGTGGACTCGCCGATCTGGCGGACTCCGTGCTTGCCGGACGTGACCTGCGTTTTCATGGCATCTCCTCCGTCAGCGTAGTTGCGCGCATCCACCCCTTCGGCATGCATTTCGCGGCCGGGCCCGCGCGTATATTATCTGCCGAAGCGAAACTCTGACGCACCGGACTGGCATGGAGAGATCACAGGTGACAGGTGGCGGCCTTCGCAACGACTGGCTGTTCCTCTGTGCCAGTCTGCTTGCCGTGGCGGTACTGGTGGGCGCCTACGCCAACTCGTTCCAGAACTCGTTTCACTTCGATGACAGTCACGTCATCGTAGGAAACCTGTTCATCAGGGACTTGAGCAACGTACCGCGGTTCTTCGTCGATGCCGCGACGTTCTCCAGTTTGCCTGCGAACGCGGCCTATCGTCCGCTGGTTTCGACGACGCTCGCGCTGGACTACTGGCTGGGCGGCGGCTTGGCGGTTCGCCAGTTCCATGTGTCCCAGCTCGCGATGCTCCTGCTCCTGGGTGTCATGGTCTTCTGGATGTTCCTGCGTGTGTTCAACATGGCCGAGGAGCGCTGGTGGAACCGCTGGGCGGCCTTGCTGGCGGCGGCGTTCTACTCGGTGCACACGCCCAACACCGAAACGCTGAATCTCATTCACGCCCGTTCCGAGCTGCTGTCGGCGCTCGGCGTGGTGGGGTCGTTTGTCGTCTACCTCTATCTGCCGCGAAGCCGGCCCGCGCACTTGTACCTGCTGCCCATGATCGCCGGAGCGTTCGCCAAGACTCCGGCAGTCATGTTCGCGCCACTGTTCCTTGCGTACCTGCTCCTGTTCGAGCAACGCTTGTCGGCGCCGGATCTCTTCTCGCCGCGGTCCTGGCCGCTGGTGCGTGCGGCAATCCGCAAGAGCGTACCCGCGTTCGTCGTGGGCGTGGCCCTCTTCGCGGTCATCGAAGCCATGAACGCGTCGACGCTGGCGCTCGGCGGCGGCGCACGCCTGGAGTACCTGCAGACCCAGCTCTTCATGTGGCTGCACTATGGCCGGATGTTCTTCCTCCCGGTCGGGCTGTCGGCCGACACCGACTGGACGTTGATTCCCCATTGGTACGACACCCGGGTCATCGCCGGACTGTTGTTCGTGGCGCTCCTCCTGCGGATTGTGTGGAGCAGCTCGCGAACGCCCTCGCATCGACCGGTGGCCTTTGGCATCGCGTGGTTCGTCCTCGCCTTGCTGCCGGCCTCGAGCATCTTCCCCTTGGCCGAGGTGACGAACGACCACCGGCCGTTTTTCGCGTACATCGGGCTCTCCATGGCCGTGGTCTGGGGGCTGGCGCTCTTCGCGCAGCGCCTCTCCGACCGGCGACCGCGTGCGCGTCCGTGGATCGCGCCCGCCGCGTTTCTGGTGGCGCTCATCGCCGTGGGCGGCAATGCACTGGGAACGTACGAGCGCAACAAGGCGTTTCTTTCCGCGGAAACGCTCTGGCGCGATGTCGTGGAGAAGAGTCCCGCGAACGGACGCGGCCTGATGAACTACGGCTTGGTCAAGATGGCGCGGGGACAGTACGAAGAGGCCAAGCAACTCTTCGACCGGGCGGCCATCTACAACCCGAACTATGCGACGCTGGAGATCAACCTGGGCATTGTGACCGACCGCCTGGGCCAGCCGGCGGTGGCCGAAGCGCACTTCGCCAGGGCGCTGCAACTGCAGCCCAACGATCCGAACCCGCATGCCTATTCC
>JAOUIA010000021.1 GCA_029884335.1 Betaproteobacteria bacterium | reverse complement strand
GACGAGGCGCTCGTGCTCACCTACGCCGAGTTCGGCCGCCGCCCGAAGGAGAACCTGAACGGCGGCACCGACCACGGCACCGCAGGCGTGCACTTCGCGCTCGGCGGCCGCGTGCGCGGCGGCCTGTACGGCGCGATGCCGGACCTCGCACGCCTCGACGGCGAGGGCAACGTCGCGCACACGCTGGACTTCCGCAGCGTCTACGCGACCGTCCTGCAGCGCTGGTGGAGCATCGGCGCGAGCGAGGTTCTCGGTGGGCGCTTTGAAGGGGTGGACTTCTTGGCGTGACCGCCGGGGCCCGCAGTCTCCGGTGCGGCGCGTCCTACGCTCCGCGCTCCGCCTCGCTCCCGCCACCGTCCCACGCCGCCAGGTAGGCCTTCCAGTGCGGCGCGTCGAGGGCGGCGATGCGCTCGCGGATGAACGACAGCTCCGCCGAGTACTCGGCAGCCGTCGACTCGCCGCGCATGAGCCGGAAGCGCTGGTAGAGCAGGTAGGTGTTGAGGACGTCGGTCTCGCAGTAGTCGCGCACCTCGGCCAGCCGGCCGGCGGCCACCGCCGCCGCGACCTCGCTGCCCTCCATGCCGAGCTTGCCCGGGAAGCCGCACAGTCGCGCCATCGCGTCCAGCGGCGCGTTGGCGCGCGGCTGGTAGGCGGCGAGCACGTCCATGAGGTCGATGTGGCGCGTGTGGTAGCGCGACAGGTAGTTGTTGTAGCGGAAGTCGCGGTCGTCGTCGCCCCACTCCCAGTAGCGCGCGGCGGTCACGCCGTGGATCAGCGCGCGGTGGTGCAGCACGGGCAGGTCGAAGCCGCTGCCGTTCCACGACACGAGCTGCGGCGTGAAGCGGTCGATCAGCTCGTGGAAGCGGCGGATCAGCTCGGCCTCGTCGTCGCCGGGCTCGCCGAGGCAGGCGATCTTGAAGCGCGCGCCGTCGCGCACCGCGCAGCCGATCGCCACGACCTTCTGCAGGTACAGCGGCGCGAAGTCGCTCCCGGTGGCCGCGCGGCGCGCCTGCGCGTACCACGCGGCGACGTCGGCGTCGGGCATGTCCGCGGGGACGTCGTTCGTGCGGCGGATCGCCGCGACGTCGGGCACGGTCTCGATGTCGAAGACGAGCAGCGCGGCCATCAGCGCACCCTCGTTGCGGGGGCCGTCACGGGAACACGCCCAGCGACAGGTAGCGGTCGCCGCGGTCGCAGACCACGAACACGATCGTCGCGTTCTCGACTTCGCGCGAGACGCGCAGCGCCACCGCGCACGCGCCGCCGGCGGAGATGCCGCAGAAGATGCCCTCCTCGGCCGCGAGCCGGCGCGTCATCGCCTCCGCCTCGCCCTGCGTGACCGGCTCGATGCGGTCGACGCGCGCCGCCTCGTAGATGCGCGGCAGGTAGGCCTCGGGCCACTTGCGGATGCCGGGGATCGACGCGCCCTCGGCGGGCTGCGCGCCCACGACCACCACCGACGGATTGCGCTCCTTGAGGTACTTCGACACGCCCATGATCGTGCCCGTGGTCCCCATCGCCGACACGAAGTGCGTGATGCGCCCCTCGGTCTGCCGCCACAGTTCGGGACCGGTGCCGCGATAGTGCGCGAGCGGGTTGTCGGGGTTGGCGAACTGGTCGAGCATGCGGCCCTTGCCCTCGCGCACCATGCTCTGCGCGAGGTCGCGGGCGCCCTCCATGCCGCCGGCCTTCGGCGTCAGGATCAGCTCGGCGCCGTAGGCCGTCATCGCCTGGCGCCGCTCCACCGAGAGGTTCTCGGGCATGACGAGGACCATCCGGTAGCCGCGCATCGCGGCGACCATCGCGAGCGCGATGCCGGTGTTGCCCGACGTGGGCTCGACCAGCGTGTCGCCCGGCCTGATCTCGCCGCGCTTCTCGGCCTCGACGATCATCCACAGCGCCGGGCGGTCCTTGACCGAGCCCGCCGGGTTGTTGCCCTCCATCTTGCCGAGGACGGCGTTGCTCGTCGCTCCCGGCAGGCGCTGCAGTCGGACGAGCGGCGTGTTGCCGACGGTGTCGGCGAGCGTCGGGAGCATGACGTGGACCGCGGTGGAGGCCGGCGCTCATTGTAGCGCCCGCCCCCGCCGGCCGCCGCCGCCGGCCGCGATCACTTCTTCGCCTTGTCGTCGCGCGCGACTGGGCCCGCGGCCACCCGCGGCGCGGCTTTGGCGTCCGCCTTCGCCTCGGACTTCGCCTCCGGCTTCGCCGGCGACGCGGCAGCGCGCGGCCCGCCCGTGAGCGTCAGCTCGGGGCGGATCTGCAGGAACAGCTTCTCGCCGATGCCCTTGACCTTGCGCACGTCGTCCACCGAGCGGAACGGGCCGTGCTGGTTGCGGTAGTCGACGATGGCCTGCGCCTTGGCCGGGCCGATGCCCGGCAACGCCACCAGCTCGTCCTTCGTCGCAGTGTTGAGGTTGACGGCGGCCGCGGCCGGCGCGGCGATCGCGAGCGCGAACAGCAGCGCGGCGAGTGCGTGGAACAGCTGCTTCATGGTGTCCTCCGTGGTCCCGGCGCAGGGATGGCGCGCCGGCACGAAGGACGATACGGCGCAGCGTCAGTCGTCTGCCATCATCCGTTCGACATAGCGCGCGACACCCTCGTCCACCCCGAGGAACGGCGCCGCGTAGCCCGCCGCGCGCAGCGCCGAGACGTCGGCCTGCGTGTAGCTCTGGTAGCGGCCGACCAGCGCCGGCGGAAACGCCACGTATTCGATCACGCCGGCGTCGACCAGTTCGCGCACCGTGCGCCGCGGCCCGCCGCGGCGCGCCTCCGCCGCGTTGACCACCGCCGCGGCCATCGCGTTGTACGTCGCCGCCTCGCCGGTGCCGACGTTGAACACGCCGGACACCTCGGGGCGGTCGAGCGCCCACAGGTTCACCGCGACGACGTCGTCGACGTGCACGAAGTCGCGCCGCTGCTCGCCCGCGGCGTAGCCGCCCGAGCCCTCGAACAGCCTCACGCGGCCGGTCTCGCGGTACTGGCGCAGGAAGTGGAACGCCACCGAGGCCATGCGCCCCTTGTGCGCCTCGCGCGGACCGTAGACGTTGAAGTAGCGCAGCCCCACGATCGGCGCCGTCCGCTCGGGGATCGCGCGGCGCACCGCCTGGTCGAACAGGAACTTCGAGTAGCCGTACACGTTGAGCGGCGCCTCGCAGCCGCGCCGCTCGCGGAAGTCGCTGCCGGCGCCGTACACCGACGCCGACGACGCGTACACCAGCGGGACGTCGTTGTCCTGGCAGTAGCCGAGCAGCGCCAGCGAGAAGCGGTAGTTGTTCCGCATCATGTAGCGGCCGTCGGCCTCCATCGTGTCGGAGCACGCGCCCTGGTGCAGCACGGCGCCGATCTCGTCCTCGTACTCGCCGTCGGCGAGGCGGTGGAGGAAGTCGTCCTTGTCGACGAACTCCTCGATCTCGAGGTCGACGAGGTTGGCCACCTTCTCCGCGCGCGCGAGGTTGTCGACGGCGAGGATGCGGCGCTGCCCGCGCTCGTTGAGCGCGCGCACGAGGTTCGCACCGACGAAGCCGGCGGCGCCGGTGACGACGATCAGCATGCCTTCGAGCATCGCGGGTCCGGGAGTGGTGTCGGTCAGAGGAGAAGATCGATGCGCCCCACGCGCGTGGCGACCACGCGCACGCGCGGCGCGAGCGCGCACAGGAGCTCGTAGCCGACCGTGGCGGCCGCCGCGGCGACGTCGTCCACCGGCAGGCCCTCGCCCCATAGCACGACGGGGCTCCCCACGCGCGCCTCGGGGACGTCGGTCAGGTCGCAGGTCACCATGTCCATCGACACGCGGCCGGCCAGCCGCGCCTTGCGCCCGCAGACGAGGATCGGCGTGCCGTTGGGCGCGTGCCGCGGGTAGCCGTCGGCGTAGCCGCAGGCGACCACGCCGATGCGCATGGGCTTCGCGGCGGTGAACGCGCCGCCGTAGCCGACGGCGTCGCCGGCGGCGATGTCGCGCACCGCCATGATCTCGCTTCTCAGCGTCATCACCGGCGCGAGGCCGAGCATCGCCGCGGAATCGTAGGCGAACGGCGTCGAGCCGTAGAGCATGATCCCGGGCCGGACGTAGTCGCCGCCGACCTCGCCGTAGCGGAACACGCCGGCGGAGTTGGCGAGCGAGCGCGGGTACGGCAGGCTCCGGCACGCGGCCTCGAACACCGCGAGCTGCCCCGCCACGCCGTCGTCCTCGTCGGCGCGCGCGAAGTGCGTCATCAGCCGCAGCGCGGCCACCGCGGGCGCGCGGGAGAGCCGCTCGCAGGCGCGCGCGACCTCGCCGGGCGCGAGCCCGAGCCGTCGCATGCCGGTGTCGACCTTGACGAAGACCTCCAGCGGCCGCGGGAGCGCGGCCCGCTCGAGCATCGCCACCTGCGCCTCGTGGTGCACGACGATCGCAAGCCGCGCGCGCGCGATCTCGGGCAGCTCGCGCGGCTCGAAGAAGCCCTCGAGCAGCAGGATGCGGCGCGAGTAGTGCGCGTCGCGCAGCGCCAGCGCGGCGTCGAGCTCGATCAGCGCGAGCCCGTCGGCAGCCTGCAGCGCCGGCAGCACGCGCATCAGGCCGTGGCCGTAGGCGTTCGCCTTCACGACGGCCAGCACCTGCGCGCGCGGCGCCTTCTCGCGCGCCCGCTCGAGGTTGGCGGCGAGGGCGGCGAGGTTGATCTGCGCGACGATCGGGCGGGCCATGGGGCAGTGCGGGCAATCGGTTCCGGCGGTGCCGGCCCGGCGTCGCCCGGAGTCCCGGGCGGGCGGGGCGGGACGGCGCGTTCGTGGTATAAAGCGCCGGCCTTTCGCGCCGGTCCATGATATCAAATGGCGCGCCGGACGAACTGCGCGAGCACCTCCGACCCGGAACCGAATGAAACGCGGCTTCTACACCATCATGGCGGCGCAGTTCTTCAGCTCGCTCGCCGACAACGCGCTGCTGGTCGCCGCGATCGCGCTGCTCGCGGAACTCGCCGGCCCGGCGTGGATGGTGCCGATGCTCAAGTTCTTCTTCGTCGTCTCCTACGTGGTGCTCGCCGCGTGGGTGGGCGCGTTCGCCGACAGCCGGCCGAAGGGCCAGGTGATGTTCATCACGAACACGATCAAGGTCGGCGGCTGCCTGCTGATGCTCATGCACCAGTTCCTGTCGCCGCCGGGCGCGCCCGAGTACCTCGTCGTGCTGGCCGCCTACGCGGTGGTCGGCTTCGGCGCCGCCGCGTACTCGCCGGCCAAGTACGGCATCCTCACCGAGCTGCTGCCGCCGCGGCAGCTCGTCGCGGCGAACGGCTGGATCGAGGGCACGACGGTCGGCTCGATCATCCTCGGCACCGTGCTGGGCGGCGCGCTGGTGTCGAAGACCGTGTCCACGCAGCTGCTCGGCCTCGACCTGCCCGGCCTCGACACGTGGGTCGACTCACCGTCCGAGGCGGCGATCATCGTCATCGCGTTCTTCTACGGCGTCGCCGCGATCTTCAACCTCTACATCCCCGACACCGGCGTCGACCACCGCATCCCGAGCCGCAACCCGCTGTTCCTGGTCCAGGAGTTCTCGCACTGCTTCAGCCTCCTGTGGCGCGACAAGCTCGGCCAGATCTCGCTCGCGACGACGACGCTGTTCTGGGGCGCGGGCGCGACGCTGCAGTTCATCGTGCTGAAGTGGGCCGAGGTCTCGCTGGGCATGAACCTGTCGCAGGCGGCGATCCTGCAGGCGGTCGTCGCGCTCGGCATCGCGGTGGGCGCGGTCGTCGCGGCGACGAAGGTCACGCTGCGCCAGAGCCCCGGCATCCTCCCGGTGGGAATCGCGATGGGCCTCATCGTGATGGTGCTGGCGATGTACGACCGCAGCATCGGCCCGCAGGGGGGCTTTGCGCTCGGCAGCATCCACGTGCCCTACTACGTGCTGATCGCCTGCGCGATCCTGACGATCGTCGGCGCGCTGGCCGGGTTCTTCATCGTGCCGATGAACGCGCTGCTGCAGCACCGCGGCCACGTGCTGATGGGCGCGGGCCACTCGATCGCGGTGCAGAACTTCAACGAGAACATCTCGATCCTGGCGATGCTCGCCGGCTACGCGCTGATGATCCGCGCCGACCTCTCGATCAAGATCGTCATCCTGATCTTCGGCCTGTTCGTCAGTTCGACGATGCTGCTCGTGCTGCTGCGCCACCGCCACAACCAGGCGCAGGGCGACTCGCTACACCTCATCGGGATGGAGAAGCCGCACTGAAAAGTAGGGTCAGACTCGACTTTCCGCCAGCGCCAAAGGCAAGCGAGCGGTTGTGCCAGGAAAGTCGAGTCTGACCCTACTTTTCAAAGGCGCAACGTCGACGTCGCGGCATCCACTGCGCGCCCGAACGCCTCTTGCATCGAATGACTACAGGACGACCGGTCGATCGGGGAGCTCGTTGCGGTCCGCCCCGTCCCCGGGGAAGTGCTGGGCCAGCAGCTCGGAGACCTCGCGCACGCCCGCCTCGACCGCAGCGACGTGCCGGCCCTCGCGGAAGTGCGCCTCCATGCGCCGGCAGATCGCCTCCCACGCGTCGTGCCCCACGCGGCGATCGATGCCGCGGTCGGCCACGATCTCCACGTCGCGGTCCGCGAGCAGCACGTAGATCAGCACGCCGTTGTTGTGCTCGGTGTCCCAGACGTGCAGCTGGCCGAACACCTCGAGGGCGCGCGTGCGCGGCGCCACGGCGGGGCGACGGACGACGCGGTGCAGCGGCAGCGAGTGCTCGACCGCCACGCACACCTGCCCGCTGTGGGTCGCCTCGCCGCCGCGGATCGCGGCCTCGATGCGCGCCATGCCCTCGGGCGGGAACGCGCGGCGGACGTCCGCCTCGTCGCAGAACGCGTGACGCCAGAATCGGTAGGGGGCTCGCCAGGGCATCGCCGTCGCTCGTCCGTGGAGTGTCACCAGTCGCCCGAGGCGCCGCCGCCGCCGAAGCCGCCGCCGCCGCCGCTCCAGCCGCCGCCGCTTCCTCCACCGCCGCCCCAGCCGCCGCCACCGATCCACGGGCCGGGCAAGCCGCCGCGGCGGCCGTTGGCGACGATGCCGTTGCCCGCGCCCATGAACAAGAGCACCACCCATGCGACGCCGGCGCCGAGAACGCCGAGCAGGATCGAACCGGCAATGACCGCAACCCCCGTGCCGACCAGGCCCGCGCCCACGGTCGCGCCGCCGACCTTGCCGAAGATGCGGCGCAACACGCCCCCGAGGATCGGCAGCACGACCAGCAGCATGACGAGCAGCGTGCCCATGTCGACGCCGGGTGCCGAGCGTTGCTCCGGGCCGCGCGCGGGTGGCGCCACCGCCGCCGGATCCTGGCCGATGACCCCGATCGCCCGGTCCACGCCGGCGTTGATGCCCGCCGCGAACTGGCCCTGCCGGAAGAACGGCGTGATCGTCTCGGCGATGATCCGCTTGCTCATCGCGTCGGTGAGCACGCCCTCGTAGCCGTAGCCGACCTCGAGCCGCAGCTTGCGGTCGCCCTTCGCGACGACCAGCAGCACGCCGTTGTCGCGGCCCTTGCGGCCGATCTTCCACGCGTCCGCGACGCGGATCGAGTACGCCTCGATCGGCTCGGGCTGCGTTGAAGGCACCAGCAGCACCGCGAACTGCCCGCCGGTGCGCTGTTCGAATCCCGCGAGCTTCGCCTCGAGTGCCGCGCGCTCGGCCGGGTTCAGCGTGCCGGTGACGTCGGTGACGCGGGCGGAAAGCTGCGGGATCGGTGCGAGGCCGTTCGTGCCGGCTTCCCAGCCCGGCGACTGGGCGAGCGCGACGAGCGGCCACAGCGCGAACGCGAGGATCGCGCGCTGCAGCCACGCCAACGTCGAAGCCCCGGCAAGCGTCATGGCGGTGTGGGAGCGCTCCGTCCGGCGCGCGCGGGCCGGCCGCCCGGGCGCTGTGGCGCGCCCCGGGCGTCGGACCGGCGGGCGGCGGGGATTACTTCTGCGCCGGCGCCGGCTTGGCGAAGTCGACCGTGGGCGGCTTCGAGACCGTCGCCTCGTCGGCCACCGCGAAGTTCGGCTTCACGTTGTGGCCGAAGATCATCGCCGTCAGGTTGGTCGGGAACTGGCGCACCGTCGTGTTGTACTCCTGCACGGTCTTGATGTAGCGGTTGCGCGCGACCGTGATGCGGTTCTCCGTGCCCTCGAGCTGCGACTGCAGGTCGCGGAACAGCGCATCCGACTTGAGGTTCGGGTAGTTCTCGACGACGAGCATCAGCCGCGACAGCGCGCCGGACAGCTCGGACTGCGCCGCCTGGAACTTCTGGAACGCCGCGGGATCGTTGATGAGCTCCGGCGTGGCCTTGATGCCTGCCACGCTCGCGCGGGCACGCGTCACCTCGGTCAGCACCTTCTCCTCCTGCGCCGCGTAGCCCTTCACCGTGTTGACGAGGTTGGGCACGAGGTCGGCGCGGCGCTGGTACTGGTTCAGCACCTCCGACCAGGAGGCCTTGATGCCTTCGTCCTGCGACTGCAGCGTGTTGTAGCCGCAGCCGCCCAGCAGGAGCGTGGCGGCGGCGAGGAAGACGGCGGCGAGCTTGCGGAACATTGGACCCCTCCGGGTGGAAAGTGGACTGCCATGCGGCGGCCCGCGGCCTGCACTATGACGGCCGGCCCCCGCGGTTTCAAGCGGGCTCTGCGACGAACCGCGCAATCGTTGCCGAAATCGACCTCAAGGCGCCGACGAAGTGCGGGTATCCGGCGCCGCCACCTGGCGCGCGAGCAGCAGATCCTCCCAGGCCTTTGCCTTGTCGGGCAGATTGCGCAACAGATAGGCCGGATGATACGTGACCACGAGCGGCGTCGACCGCCAGCGGTGCACGCGCCCGCGCAGGCTCGCGATGGTGGCGTCGGTGCCGAGCAGCAGGCTGGCCGCGCTCCTGCCGAGCGCGACGATCAGCTGCGGGCCGATCAGCGCGATCTGGCGCTCGAGATAGGGCCGGCACGCCTCGGCTTCCGCGGGTTCCGGCGTGCGGTTGCCCGGCGGCCGGCACTTGAGGACGTTGGCGATGTACACGCCCTCGCGCCGGCTTGCGCCCAGCGCCGCGAGCATGTTGTCGAGCAGCTTGCCGGCCTGCCCCACGAACGGCTCGCCGCGCGCGTCCTCCTCGGCGCCGGGAGCCTCGCCCACGAGCAGCCAGCGCGCGCGCGGATCGCCCACCCCGGGCACCGAGCGATTGCGCGTGCGGCACAGCCCGCAGGCGTTGCAAGCGTCGATGTCCGCGGCGAGCGCGGACCATTCCAGCGCGGCGATGCGCGCGAGGCGCTCGCCGGCCTCACCGGCCGGACGCAGCGGCTGGACGCGCCCCGCAGGCACCACGACGTCCGCTTCCGGCACCTCGGCAGGCAGCGCCTCCCCCGCATGCGCACGCGAACGCAGCCGCCACGTCGGGGCGAGGCCCAGCTCGCGCAGTATCTCGTCGCGCGTCGCCATCAGGGGGGCGTGGCCGCAGCCGGCCGCAGGGCGAGGCGCATCACCAGCGCGTCCTCGGCCGGCAGCGTGGCGGTGGCCGGGTAGTACGCGTCGCGACGCGCGATGCGCGCGAAGCCCGCGGCCTCGTAGAGCGCGATCGCCGCCGCGTTGCCGGCGCGCACCTCGAGGAACATCTGCTCGGCGCCGCAGCGCCGCGCGTCTTCGACGAAGCGCGCGAGCAGTGCCGCGCCCAGCGACTGCCGGCGCGCGTCGGGAACCACCGACAGGTTGAGGAGCTGCGCCTCGCCGGGGCCGAGCATCAGCACGCCGAACGCGACGATGCGCCCTTCGCGCTCGCCCACCTGCGCGCTGTAGCCCGCGTTGAGCGCGTCGCGGAAGTTGCCGAGCGTCCACGGGGCCGCGTGGATCTGCGCCTCGAGCGCGGCGACGTAGGCGAGGTCCGCGGCCTCCATCGGCCGCCAGGTGACGCGCGGCCGCGGCGCTGCGAGGTCCGGCAGGCTCGCCATCACAGCCTCGCTCCGGCCGCGCGCTCGGCGGCGGTCAGCGCCACGCGGTGGCGCACGTACAGCGGCAGCGCGTGCTCCGGCGCCACGCCCTGCCCGCGCGCCAGCGCGCGCCGCGCCAGATCGAGCACGGAGCGCGCGGTCGGGACGAGCGCGGCGTCGGCCGCTTCGAGCACCGCCGCCAGCGACGGTGCGACGGCGAGGCCGTTGCCGGCGCCGAACCACGGGCCGGCAGGCAGCGCGATCGCCGCGGGCTCGAGCACGGCCGGCGAGGCAGCTTCGCGCCAATCGTCGCCGTGACGCTCGTAGGCCGCGACGTAGACCTCGTGCATGCGCGCGTCGAGGCAGGCGACGACGCGCGTGGCGCCGTGCGCGCGGCGCGCGTCCTCGGCGAGTGCCGCGAGCGTGCCGACGGGAACGACTGGCTTGCCGGCGCCCAGCGCCAGCCCCTGCGCGATCCCGCAGGCGATGCGCACGCCGGTGAACGCGCCGGGACCGGCGCCGAACGCGATGCCGTCGACGTCCGCGAGTTCCCAGCCGCGCGCGGCGAGCGCCTCGTCGACCAGCGGCAGCACGCGCTCGGCGTGCGCCTGACCGGCGCGCTCGGCGCGCTCGGCGACGCCCGTCGCGTCGCCGGCGGCGACCGAGAGCATGTCGGTGGACGATTCGATCGCGAGGACGCGCATCGCGGCGGCGGGCAGGAAGGAGCGGCGATTCTACCCTCGTGGTCCGATGCGCCGGCGGCGTTACAATGAACCGCCCTCTGCCACGCGGAAGGCGGCTGCGCGGCCATGGCGGAACCCCTCGTCACCATCGAATCGCTCGACAACGAGGGCCGCGGCGTTGCCCGCGTCGAAGGCAAGGCCGTGTTCGTCGAGGGCGCGCTCCCCGGCGAAACCGTCGCGATCGAGACGCTGAAGCGCAAGCCGAGCTACGAGATCGCGCGCACGCGGCAGGTGCTGCGCGCGAGCCCGTCGCGCGCCGAGCCGGCCTGCCCGCACTTCGGCGTCTGCGGAGGCTGCTCGCTGCAGCACGCCGAGCCCGCCCTGCAGGTCGCTGCGAAGCAGCGCGTGCTGGAGGATGCGCTCGCGCGCATCGGACGCCTGAAGCCGGGCCGGCTGCTGCCGCCGGTGCACGGCCCCGCGTGGGGCTACCGCTACCGTGCGCGGCTGTCCGTGCGCCACGTGCCGAAGAAGGGCGGCGTGCTCGTCGGCTTCCACGAGCGCCGCTCCAGCTTCGTCGCCGACATGCGCGAGTGCCGCGTCCTGCCGCGCAAGATTTCGGACCTGCTGCCGCAGCTGCGCGAGCTCGTCGGTGCGCTGTCGATCCGCGACCGCGTGCCGCAGATCGAGTTGGCCGTCGGCGAGCGGGCGATCGACGGCGGCAGCCCCGGCGAGCCGGTCCACGCGCTGGTGTTCCGCATCCTCGAGCCGCTGTCGGCCGCCGACGGCGAGCATCTGCGCGCGTTCGCCGACCGGCACGGCGTGGACGTGTGGCTGCAGACCGCCGGGCCGGCGACCGCAGCGCCGTTCCATCCGCCGCAGTCGCGTCTCGCCTACGCGCTGCCCGAGTCCGGCGTCGTCGTGCCGTTCGGGCCGACCGAGTTCACGCAGGTCAACCACGAAGTCAATCGCGTGCTCGTGCGGCGCGCGCTCGCGCTGCTGGCTCCCGGGCCCGGCGAGCGGATCGGCGACTTCTTCTGCGGCCTGGGCAACTTCACGCTGCCGATCGCCCGGCGCGGCGCGGCGGTGACCGGCGTGGAAGGCTCCGAGGCGCTGGTGCGCCGGGCGCGCGAGAACGCGGCGGCGAATGGCCTGACCGAACGAACCACCTTTGCGGTGGCCGATCTCTTCGCCGTCACGCACGATTCGCTCGCGCCTCTCCTCCCGCTGCACGCCGCGCTGATCGACCCGCCACGCGAGGGCGCGGTGGAACTGGTCAAGGCCCTGCCGCAGCGCGACGACGAGCAGGCGCTGTCGCGCATCGTCTACGTCTCGTGCAACCCGGCCACGCTGGCGCGCGACGCCGCCGTGCTGGTGCACGAGCGCGGCTACACGCTCGAGGCCGTGGGCGTGGTCAACATGTTCCCGCATACGGCGCACGTCGAGTCGATCGCGCTGTTCGCGCAGGCGTGAAAAAAGGCGGCCCCGCGGGGCCGCCTTCTCGTCCGGCGAAGCGCGCCGTCAGTCTCGCTCGCCCGTGAACGCGAGCAGCAGGTGCAGCAGGCTGCTGAAGAGGTTGTAGATGCTGAGGTACAGCCCCATCGTCGCCATCACGTAGTTCGTCTCACCGCCGTTCACGATGCGCGACACGTCGAACAGGATGTACGCCGAGAACAGCAGCACCGCGATCGCCGAGATCGTCAGCGACACCGCCGGCACCTGGAAGAACAGGTTGGCCAGCGACGCGACGACGAGCAGGATCAGCCCGACGAAGAGGAACTTGCCCATGAACGAGAAGTCCTTCTTCGTCACCGTGGCGATGCCGGCGAGCGCGAAGAAGATCACCGCCGTCATGCCGCCCGCGAGCGCGACCAGCTGGCCGCCGTTGCGCATCCCCGCCGCGTAGGTGAGGATCGGCGTCAGCGCGACCCCGGCGATGAACGTGAAGCCGAACAGCGCCGCCACGCCCCACGCGCTGTTGCGCAGCGCGGTCACGACGAACAGCGAGCCGATCATCAGGCCGAACAGCGCCAGCGGGGCGATGATCGGATAGGCCACGAACACGCGTGCGAGGTTGAGCTGGGTGCCGAGCAGCGCGCCGCCGATGGTCGGCAGCATCGTCAGGGCGAGCAGCCAGTAGGTGTTGCGCAGGACGCGGCTGCTTTCCGGGGCCAGCGTACCGCCCGCCTGGGGCAGCGGCAGGCGCTCACCCGAAACCGACACAGGCTGGAGCTTGGGATCCATCTATCCTCCGTAGAACGGCCCCGACGGGGCCGAAGCGACCGTTAGACTAGCAGAACCCGCGGGGGTTTCAATTCGACGGAAGACCCCACCGGCGCCCGGGACAACGGGTGCTAACATCCCGCCGCGCAGCCCTGCCAAATGCGGCCGGTCCGCGCGCTTTCAAGCGGCCACGCGCACCGGATGGGTGGCAGAGCGGTTGAATGCACCGGACTTGAAATCCGGCGGCCGCGGCAACGTGGCCCGTGGGTTCGAATCCCACCCCATCCGCCAATGCGCCCACGGCCCACCCGCCGCAACCACGCCACCCAAGACCAGCCCCGACCGGAGTCCAACATGCCCGGCCTGCTCCCCGACGTCGATCCCGACGGCCTGCTCGAATTCTCGGTCGTCTACACCGACCGCGCGCTCAACCACATGTCGCGCCGCTTCCAGGGCGCGATGCGCGACATCTCCGCCGTGCTCAAGGAGGCCTACGGCGCGCAAGCCGCCGTGGTGGTCCCCGGCAGCGGCACGTTCGGCATGGAAGCCGTCGTGCGGCAATTCGCCACCGACGCGCACTGCCTCGTCCTGCGCAACGGCTGGTTCAGCTTCCGCTGGACGCAGATCCTCGAGATGGGGCGCATCGCGAAGTCGTGCACCGTGCTGAAGGCGCGCCGCGCGCGCGCCGGCGCGAAGGAGCCGTTCGCGCCGGCGCCGCTCGCCGAGGTGGTGGCGACCATTCGCGCCGAGAAGCCGGCGGTCGTCTTCGCGCCGCACGTGGAGACCGCCAGCGGCATGATCCTGCCGGACGACTACCTGCGCGGGGTCGCCGCGGCGACGCACGAGGCCGGCGGCCTGTTCGTGCTCGACTGCATCGCGTCGGGCGCGATGTGGGTCGACATGCGCGCGCTCGGCGTCGACGTGCTGGTGAGCGCGCCGCAGAAGGGCTGGAGCGGCTCGCCGTGCTGCGCGTTCGTGATGCTCTCCGCGGCCGCGCGCCAGCGCATCGACGCGACCACCAGCACCAGCTACGCGGCGGACCTGAAGAAGTGGCTGCAGGTGATGGAGACCTACGAGGGCGGCGCGCACCTCTACCACACGACGCTGCCCACCGACGCGCTCGTGCGCACGCGCGATGCGATGCTGGAGACGCGCTCGCGCGGCTTCGCGGCGCTGCGCGCGAAGCAGGAGGAGATCGGGGCGAAGGTGCGCGCGCTGATGGAGCGGCACGGCTACCCGAGCGTCGCCGCGGCCGGCTTCCAGGCGCCTGGCGTGGTGGTGAGCTACACCGACGACCCCGAGATGCAGAACGGCAAGGCGTTCGCGGCGCTCGGCCTGCAGAGCGCCGCGGGCGTGCCGCTGCAGTGCGACGAGGGCGCGGACTTCCGCACGTTCCGCATCGGGCTCTTCGGCCTCGAGAAGCTGGGCGACGTCGACCGCTCGGTCGGCCACCTCGAAGCGGCGTTGCACGCGATCGCGAAGGCGCGCGCCCAGCCGCGAGCCGCCGCGGCCGACTGACGCGGGGGACCCGGGAGCCTACTCGATCCGGATCTTCCCGCGCTCGACGACTTCCTTCCAGCGCGCCTGCTCCTTCGCGATGAACGCCGCGAAGTCCTCGGGCGAGCCCACGCCCGCGGCGGCGTTGTCATCGGCAAAACGCTGCGTGACCGTGCTGGACGCCAGCGCCTTGTTGATCTCGGCGTTGAGCTTGACGACGATCTCGCGCGGCGTGCCCTTCGGCACGATGATCCCGTACCACTGCGACGTCTCGAAGTCCTTGTAGCCGTCCTCGGCGACCGTGGCCACGTCGGGCAGCGCGGCCACGCGCTGCGGCGTGCCCACCGCGATGGTGCGCAGCTTGCCGCTCTTGATGTGCTGCATGAGCGCGGGCAGCCCCGCCGACGAGGCGTCGAGCCGGCCGCCGAGCAGGTCCTGCAGCTGCGGCCCGGTGCCGCGGTAGGGCACGTGGACGACGTCGATGCCGGTCACGAGCTTGAGGTACTCGAACGCGAGGTGGCCCGCGCTGCCGTTGCCCGCCGAGCCGTAGTTGAGCTTGCCCGGATCCTTCTTCGCCAGCGCGACGAACTCCTTCAGGTTCTTCGCCGGCACCTCGGCGCGCACCACGAACACGTTCGGCACGCGCGCGAGCAGCGCCACCGGGAGGAAGTCGCGGTCGACGTCGTAGGGCTGCTTCGCCATCGCGTAGGGATTCACCGCCAGCGTGCCGACGTGGCCGAGGATCAGCGTGTAGCCGTCCGGCGCCGCCTGCGCGACCTCGTTCATCGCGATCGTGCCCGCGCCGCCGGCCTTGTTCTCGACGACGACCGACACGCCGAGTTGCGTCGAGAGCTGCTGCGCCACGGCGCGCGACACGATCTCGGAGGTGCCGCCGGGCGCGAAGGGCACGACGAGGCGGATCGGCTTCGTCGGGTACGCGCCTTGCGCGTGAGCGAGCGGCGCGAGGGCGGCGAGCGCGGCGGCGGCCAGGAGTTGTCTGCGGTTCATGCGGATGTTTTCCTCAGAACTGGTAGCGGCGCAAGCCCCCGTCGACGGGGATCACGGCGCCGGTGATGTAGCTCGCGCGCGGCGAGGCGAGAAACACGACGAGGTCCGCGAGTTCCTCGGGCTCGCCGTAGCGGCCCACGGGAATCTCGTGCTCGGACTGCCACGCGCGGTACTCCGGCGCGTAGTTGCGGCGGATCTGGTCGCTCATGATGCGCCCGGGCGGCACGCAATTGACGGTGATGCCGTGCCCGCCCACCTCGCGCGACAGCCCCTTCGCCCACGAGTGCATCGCCGCCTTCGCGCAGAACGCGCCGTTGATGCCCTCGGGCTCGGACTTGCCGGTGATGTTGACGATGCGCCCCCAGCCGTTCGCGATCATCGCCGGCAGCAGGCGGTGCGTGAGCTGGCGGTGGCGCGTGAAGTTGAGCGTGAGCGCCTCCTGCCACTGCGCCTCGGTCGCGTCCTTGCCGAACGGCCGGCTGCCGCCGGCGTTGTTGACGAGGATCTCGACGGTGCCGAGCGCGGCGAGCGCCGCGCCCGCCACCGCCTCGACGTAGCCCTCGTCCATAGCGTCGTGCGCCACCACGGCCGGCGCGGCGCCGCTGGCCGCGGCGATCTCGGCCGAGACCTCCGCGAGCGCGTCGCGACGCCGGCCCGTGATCGCCAGCCGCGCGCCTTCGCGCGCGAGTTCGAGCGCGATCGCGCGCCCGATGCCGGCGCTCGCGCCGGTCACCAGCGCCGCGCGCCCCGAGAGCTTGAGATCCACCGCGGCGTCTCCCCCTGCGCCGGCGCTTCCCCTGCGCCGGCTTCGCTGCGGCGAATCATAGCCGACCGCCGGGGCCTACCCCGGAGGAAGCGCTCAGGACTCGTAGAGCAGCGGAACGACCTTGAGGACTTCCTCGGTGGTGGTCACGCCTTGCGCGACCTTGAGCGCGCCGGAGACGCGCAGCGGCTTCATGCCGTCGCGGTAGGCCTGCTCGCGGATCGCCGCCTCGTCGGCTTCGTCGTGGATCAGGCGGCGCACGCCGGGGGAGAGCGTCATGATCTCGTAGAGCCCCATGCGGCCGAGATAGCCGGTCATGCGGCACTCGAGGCAGCCGACCGCCTGCATCGCCTCGGTCGGCCGGTCGGCGCGGTACGGCGCGGTGAGCGCGCGCCACGCCGCGTCGTCCGGCGGCTCGCCCGGCTTGCGGCAGTGCGGGCACAGCGTGCGGACGAGGCGCTGCGCCATCACGCCGAGCAGCGTCGAGTTGATGAGGTAGCCGGGCACGCCCAGGTCGACCAGCCGGGTCACCGCGGTCGGCGCGTCGTTGGTGTGCAGCGTCGAGAGCACCAGGTGGCCGGTCAGCGCCGCCTGCACCGCCATGTCGGCGGTGTCGCGGTCGCGGATCTCGCCCACCATGATGATGTCCGGGTCCTGCCGCAGCAGCGTGCGTACCCCGTGCGCGAAGTCGACGCCGATCTTGTTCTCGACCTGCATCTGGTTGAACGAGGGCTCGATCATCTCGATCGGGTCCTCGACCGTGCAGACGTTGACCTCGGGCGTGGCGATCCGCTTGAGCGACGAGTAGAGCGTGGTCGTCTTGCCCGAGCCCGTGGGTCCGGTGACGAGGATGATGCCGTGCGGCTCGCGAATCAGCTTGTCCCAGCGCTCGCGGTCGTCGGGCGAGAAGCCCAGCTCGGCGAAGTCGCGCACCAGCACCTCGGGCGCGAAGATGCGCATGACGAGCTTCTCGCCGAACGCCGTGGGCATCGTCGAGATGCGCAGCTCGATCTCCTTGCCGCCGGGGGCCACCGTCTTGATGCGCCCGTCCTGCGGCCGCCGCTTCTCGACGATCTCCATGCGCGCGAGCAGCTTGATGCGCGAGGCCATCGCGTTCAGCACGGGGATCGGGATCGTGTAGACCTGGTGCAGCACGCCGTCGATGCGGAAGCGCACCTGCCCGATGTCGCGGCGCGGCTCGAGGTGGATGTCCGAGGCGCGCTGGTCGAACGCGTACTGCCACAGCCAGTCGACGATGTGGACGACGTGCTGGTCGTTGGCATCGAGGTTGCCGCGCGCGCCGAGCTCCACCAGCTGCTCGAAGTTGCGCGCCAGCGACAGCTCGCCCTTGCTCGACTCCTGCGCCTTCTTCATCGAGCGGGCGAGGTTGAAGAACTCGCCCAGGTAGCGGCGCACGTCGGCCGGGTTGGCGAACACGAGCTCGATGCGCAGCTTGAGGATCTTCTCGAGCTCGTCGGCCCACGAGCGCACGAACGGCTGGCCGGTGGCGACCGTCAGCGTGTCGCGCGTGACCGCGACCGGCAGGATGCGGTAGCGCTCGGCGTAGGCGATCGACATCGTCTGCGTGACGGCGGCGACGTCGATGCGCAGCGGGTCGATGTGCTTGTAAGGCACGCCGAGCTTGCCGGCGAGCCACTCGACCAGCGTCTCGAGCGTGAGCGTCGCGTGGGGCGGCTTCGCGCCGCGCAGCTGGTGGTCGGCGATCAGCTCGAGCGGGTGCTCGAAGCGCTGCGTGCGAGCGCGGGCGATCGGCTCGGCGTCGGCGGAGGCGACGAGCCCGTCGGCGACCATCAGCTTGAGGATGTCGTCGAGGCGCAGGCGCCGGTCGCCCTGGGGGGCGTCGCGCCCCGCGCCGGACGGCGCTCGGCCGGCCTGGGCGGGAACCGTGCTCATCCGGGGGACTTTACACAATCGCGGCGGCCGGCGCCGACCCCTCGTCGGCCGCATGGCTATACTCGTCCGCCAGACCAGCCCCCCGACCCCGTGCGCGCCCTCTCCACAGCCCTTGCCCTTGCCGCCGCGTCGCTTGCCGCCGCCGCTGCGCTCGACCCTGCCGCGATCGACCAGGGCAGCGAGATCGCCTACCGACGCGTGCTCCAGCCCGTCGCCGCCGAACGGCGCCTGAACGCGGAGTCCGGAGTCACGGCCCGGGCACGCGGCATCGCCAACCGGATCATCGCGGGGGCCGCGGCGCTCGAACCGGCTGCGCGCGCGCACTCCTGGACCGTCAACGTCGCCACGGATGCCGTCGCCGACGCCGTCGTCTATCCGGGCGGGCGCGTGCTCGTGAACACCGGCCTCCTGGCCGCGGGGCTGTCCGACGAGGAAGTGGGCGCGCTGCTCGCCCACGTGCTCGCTCACGCGCTGCTCGGCCACGACCGCGCGCGGCTGGAGGCCATCGTGGCGCCCGGGGATGCGCTCGCCGCCGATCCCAACCGCCGCGCGCTCGCCGTCGCCAACGCGACCGGCGAGGCGCTGAAGCGCCGCTACGCGGAAGCGGAAATCGCCGCCGCGGATCGCGCGTCGGTGGAGCTGCTCGCCCGCGGGGTCTACTCGCCGAAGTCGGCCGCGGGCGCGTGGCGCCGGCTCCCCGCCGACGCGCCGCTCGCGCGGCGCTTCCCCGTCACGGACGCTCGCCTTGCTGCGCTCGACTCCGCCGCCGACGGCGCGATGCCGTTGTACGAGGAGACCCGCGCGAACGCGGAGGCGATGCCGCGGCCACCCAGGCCGGCCGCGCCGGGAGGCGGGAGGTCGATTCGCTAGCGGATCGATGCAAAAGGCGTTCGGGCGCTCTGTGGATGCCGAGACGTCGTTGTTGCGCCTTTTGCATCGAGCCATGGATCACGCGAGCGCCCTTGGGGCGGCCCATCGGGCGCTCGCCGGCAACGGCACGCAGCAACGCGCGCCGTGCCTGCGTCGTGTTCAAAATGCTGCTTCTCATCGTGCTGCGACAATACCCGGCTGCGAACTGGCCGGATTGCTCGACGAGCTGACCACTCACTACCCTAGCCCGTCGGCTTCGCCGCCTCGGCCGGCTCGGGCACCTGGAAGACCTGCCGCAGGTAGGCGACGTACGAGGGGTCGTAGTCCATCATCTTGCTCGGCGCGTCGCTGATCTTCGCCACCGGCTGGCCGTTGCAGCGCGTCATCTTGATCACGATCTGCAGCGCCTCGTAGCCGAGGTCGTTGGTCAGGTTGGTGCCGATGCCGAACGCGGTGCGCGCACGGCCCCGGAAGTGGTTGAACAGCCGGATCGCCAGCGGCACGTTGAGCTGGTCGGAGAACACGAACGTCTTGGTCCGCGGGTCGATGCGCATGCGCTGGTAGTGCGCGATCAGCTTCTCGCCCCAGTCGAACGGCTCGCCCGAGTCGTGGCGGACGCCGTCGAACAGCTTGCAGAAGAACATGTCGAAGTCGCGCAGGAACGCGTCCATGCCGCAGACGTCGGAGAGCGCGATGCCGAGGTCGCCGCGGTACTCGGCGGCCCACTTGTCGAAAGCGAACCGCTGCGAGTCGACCAGCCGCGGCCCCACCGCCTGGCAAGCCTGCAGGTACTCGTGCGCCATCGTGCCGAGCGGCGTCAGCCCCTCGTCCCGCGCCAGCATCACGTTGCTGGTGCCGACGAAGTGCACCGGCATGTCGCGCTTGAGCGTCCTTGCGACCTCGGCGTGCCACTCGCGCGAGAAGCGGCGCCGCGTGCCGTAGTCGGCGATGTGGAAGTCCGGGTCGCCGACCTCGTTGGCCAGCGCGATCTTCGCGGCGAGCCGCCGGCGCCCTTCGGCGAAGTCGGGCCGCGGCACGTTGGCGCGGTAGTAGACCTCCGAGACGATCGCCAGCACCGGCACCTCGAAGAGGATCGTGTGCAGCCACGGCCCCTTGATCGCGATGTCGATCTCGCCCGGGGCGTCAGCGCGCGGCGCGACGTGGATGAAGCGCTCGTCGAGCTGGAACAGGCCGAGCAGGTCGACGAAGTCGCTCTTCATGAACCGCAGGCTGCGCAGGTAATCGAGCTCCTCGTCCGTGAAGCGCAGCGAGCACAGGCCGCGGATGCCCTCGCGGATCGCGCCGATGCAGGGCGTCAGGTCGATGCCCGCATTGCGGCACTTGAAGCGGTACTCGACCTGCGCGCCCGGGAAGTGGTGCAGCACGACCTGCATCATCGTGAACTTGTACAGGTCGGTGTCGAGCAGCGAGCGGATCATTGTCGCGAACGATGGCGCGGCCCGGGCAGCCGGTGACGCGGATGTTACGCGCATCCGCGGGTTGCGCGGCGCTTCCTAGAACGGGATGCGTCCGACAGGCACGAAGCCGGCCGGACCGGCGGGGGCGAGCACCAGCGCTTCGCCCATCGCCGGGCCCTCGCCGGTCAGCGCGGTGATGTTGACCTGGTGCGTGACGAGCACCAGCGTCCCGGGACCGCGATGCGAGCGAATGCGCTCGCGCAGCGCGGCGGTCTGCGCCGCCTCGCGGCTGCGGTCGCCGAAGAACGAGTCGAGCGGCGCGTAGCGCTCGACGCGGCCGAATGCGAGCTCCGCCGTATCCACGCAGCGGCACCACGCCGACGACAGCACGGGACCGATCGCGACCCCCGCTTCGCGCAATCGCCGTCCCATCGACCGCGACTGCTCGCGCCCGGCCTCCGAAAGGTTGCGTTGCGTCGCGCAGTCGTCGCGGCGGAACTGCGGCGGGTCGCCCACCCCGGGCACGGTCTGCGCGTGCCGCACGATCAGCACGTGTCCGCCGGCCTTCAGCGCAGCCCACGCGGCATCGGCGCTCGCATGGGCCGGCACGCCGAGGGCTGTGGCCGCGACAGCCAGCAGCGCGGCCGCGGCATGGCGGGGGCGCCACGGCCTCACGCAGGCACCTGCGGCTTGCCCGCGAGGTCGACCATGAGCGCGTTGAGGGAGCGCACGAACGCCGCGGGATCGGCGGGCGACGCGCCCTCGGCGAGCAGCGCCTGGTCGTGCAGCAGGCTCGCCCAGTCCGCCAGCCGCGGGTCGTCCGGCGAGAGGCGCTGCAGCAGCGGGTGCGCTGTGTTCACCTCGAGGACCGGCTTGCCCGCGGGAAGTGCGTGGCCGGCCGAGCGCAGGATGCGCTCCATGTGCGGGGAGGCCTCGCCCTCGCCCACCACCAGGCACGCCGGCGAGTCGATGAGCCGCGTGCTCGCGCGCACGTCGGCGACGCGCTCGCCGAGCGCCTCCTTGAGCTTCGCGAGCAGCGGCGCGGCCTGCGCCGCCGCCGCCTCGTGCGCCGCCTTCTCCTCGGCCGCAAGGCCCTCGTCGAGCGCACCGCGCGCCACCGACTTGAGCGGCTTGCCGTCGAACGAGTCGAGCGCCCCCACCACCCACTCGTCGACGCGGTCCGACAGCAGCAGCACCTCCAGCCCCCTGCGCCGGAACACCTCGAGGTGCGGGCTGCCGGCGGCGGCCGCGTGCGTGTCGGCCGTCACGTACCAGATGGCGTCCTGGCCCTCCTTCATGCGCGCCACGTAGTCGGCCAGCGCGACGTCCTGCACGGCCGACCCCGTCTGCGTGGAGGCGAAGCGCGCGAGCCTGGCGATGCGCTCGCGGTTGGCATCGTCCTCGACGACGCCCTCCTTCAGCACGTTGCCGAACGTCGGCCAGAACGCCGCGTACTTGTCCTTCGCGTTCTCGGCCAGGTCCTCGAGCAGCCCGAGGACGCGCTTCGTGCAGCCCGCGCGGATGGCGTCGACGTCGCGCGAGGCCTGCAGGATCTCGCGCGAGACGTTGAGCGGCAGGTCGTCGGCGTCGACCACGCCGCGCACGAAGCGCAGGTACGCGGGCAGCAGCGCCTGCGCCTCGTCCATGATGAACACGCGGCGCACGTAGAGCTTGAGGCCCCGGCGATGGTCGCGGTCCCACAGGTCGAACGGCGCGCGCTTCGGGATGAAGAGCAGCTGCGTGTACTCGGTGCGCCCCTCGACCTTCGCGTGCACGTGCGCGAGCGGCGCCTCGAAGTCGTGCGCGACGTGCTTGTAGAACTCGGCGTACTGCTCCTCCGTGACCTCCGCCTTCGGGCGCGTCCACAGCGCGGACGCGGCGTTGACCGTCTCGCGCTCGTCGCTCGCCACCATCTTCTTCGCCGCCTCGTCCCAGCGCTCGCGGCGCATGCGGATCGGCATCGCGATGTGGTCGGAGTACTTGCGCACGATCGCGGCAAGGCGCACGCGGGAGGCGAACTCCTCCATCCCCTCGCGCAAGTGCAGCGTCACCGTGGTCCCACGGCGCTCGACCGGGGCGGCCTCGATCGTGTACTCGCCCTCGCCGGTCGACTCCCAGCGCACGCCCTCGGCGGCCGGAGCGCCGGCGCGCCGCGTGAGCAGCGTCACGCGGTCGGCCACGAGGAACGCCGAGTAGAAGCCCACGCCGAACTGGCCGATCAGCCGCGAGTCCTTCGCCGCGTCGCCGGAGAGCGCCGCCGCGAACTCCCGCGTGCCGGACTTCGCGATCGTGCCGATGTTGGCGATCACCTCCTCGCGCGACATGCCGATCCCGTTGTCGCGCACCGTGACGGTCCGCGCCGCCTCGTCCCAGTCGACGTCGATGGCGAGGTCGGCGTCGCCGTCGTAGAGCTCCGGACGGTCGAGCGCTGCGAAGCGCAGCCGGTCGCAGGCGTCCGACGCGTTGCTGACGAGCTCGCGCAGGAAGATCTCGCGGTTGCCGTACAGCGAGTGGATCATCAGGTGCAGCAGCTGCCGCACCTCGGTGGCGAATCCCAGCGTCTCGCGGCCGGGAGCGGTCGTCGTGGTCGTCATCGCTCGTTTCGGGGGGTGAGGTGTTGCAAAACCGTCCTTCGATGGGGGCGGGCGGGGCGCCTTTCAAGCCCCGCCGCGGCCGCGGGCGATATGATCGCACCAGCACGCCTCCGGCCCGCCCCCATGCTGATCAACTGTGCCGCCTACCAGGACGGCCGCAAGCTCGGCGACATCCCCGTCGAGGACATCTCCGAGTACGTGAGCCGGCCGGACTGCTTCGTCTGGGTCGCGCTTTTCGAGCCGACGCACGACGAGATGCAGCTGATGGCCGAGGAGTTCGGCCTGCACGAGCTCGCCGTCGAGGACGCGCAGAAGGGCCACCAGCGGCCGAAGCTCGAGGAATACGGCGACACGCTCTTCGTCGTCGTGCACACGCTGGCCAGGCACCCGGAGAACCCCGCCGACTTCGCGACCGGCGAGGTCGCGCTGTTCGCCGGCCGCAACTTCGTGCTCTCGGTGCGCCGCGGCTCGGACGTGGGCCTGGCGGCCGTCCGCGCGCGCGCCGAGCGCGAGCCCGAGCACCTGGCGCTCGGCGCGGGCTTCGTGCTCTACGCGCTGATGGACGCGGTGGTCGACCGCTACTTCCCGCTGCTCGACGACCTCGAGGAGGAGCTCGAGAAGCTCGAGGAGCGCATTTTCCGCGCCACGCCGACGCGCGCCGACATCGAGAGCTTCTACGACCTCAAGTACCGGCTCACCGTGCTTTCCCACGCCGTCGGGCCGCTGATGGATGCCGTGACGCGCCTGTTCGGCGGCCGCGTGCCGGCGATCGCCGCGGGCGCGCAGGACTACTTCCGCGACGTCTACGACCACCTCGCCCGGCTGACCGCCGGCATCAACGCGCTGCGCGAGATGCTGCAGACCGGCATCCAGGTGAGCCTGACGCTGATCAGCCTCTCCGAGGGCGAGGTGACCAAGCAGCTGGCGGCCTGGGGCGCGCTGATCACCGTGCCGACGCTGATCGCGGGCATCTACGGCATGAACTTCGCGCACATGCCCGAGCTCGCCTGGCGCTTCGGCTACCCCTGGGCGATGGCGCTGATGGTGGGCGTGGACGCCTACTTGTACTTCCGGTTCCGCAAGGCGGGGTGGATCTAGATCGATGCAAAAGGCGTTCGGGAGCGCGGTGGATGCCGTGAGGTCGACGTAGCGCCTTTTGCATCGAGCCGGGGATCACGCGAGCGCCCTAGGGGCGGCCCGTCGGGCGCTCGCCGGCAACGGCACGAAGCAACGCGCGCCGTGCATCCGTTGGTGTCCCAGTTGTCGTCTTGCATCACGCTGCTGGTCCCTGGCCCCGCTTCTCGACTATCGGCACCACCCTCCCGTTGCCACCCGCCGTGGCCCACGTGGGCTGCAGCGTGACGTGGTCGATGCCGAACTCGCTGGCGAGCATGCGCTGCGCAGCGGCCAGCACGGCGGGCCACTGCGCGCCGTCGGCGAGCGTCACGTGCGCGGAGAGCGCGGGGCGGTCGGCCGACATCGTCCAGATGTGCAGGTCGTGCACGCCGGTCACGCCGGGAAGCGCGGCGAGCGCGCGGCCGACCTTCTCGTAGGAGAGGTGATCGGGCACGCGCTCGAGCAGCACGCCGGCCGACTCGCGCAGCAGCGCGATCGTCGAGCGCAGGATCAGCAGCGCGACGAAGACGGAGAGGATCGGGTCGATCGGCGTCCAGCCGGTGAACGCGATCACCGCGCCCGCCGCGATCGCCGCGACCGAACCCAGGATGTCGCCGAACACGTGCAGCAGCGCGCCGCGCGCGTTGAGGCTGCCGCGCGCGCGGGAGAGCATCCACGCGACGAACAGGTTGATGCCGAGGCCGATGATCGCCACCGCCATCACCACCGGCCCCTGCACGGGAATCGGCTGCAGCAGCCGCGACACCGCCTCGACGGTGATCCACACGACCAGCGCGAGCATGACCAGCGCGTTGACGAACGCCGCCAGCACCTCGGCGCGCGCGTAGCCGAAGCTCGCCTGCGCCGACGGCGGCCGGCGCGCCACGAACTGCGCGATCAGCGCGACCACGAACGACGCGGCGTCCGTGGCCATGTGGCCGGCGTCCGAGATCAGCGCGAGCGATCCTGCCCACCAGCCGCCGACCGCCTCGACGACCGCGAAGCCGGCGGTCAGCGCCAGCCCGGCCTTCAGCGCAGCGAGCGTCGTGCTTGCCGGCGGCTTCGGGTGCGGCTGCTCGTGGCCGTCGTCGTGCGCGTGGAAGTGGTCCGCGTGCGGCATTGCCGCCATTGTCCTCTCGCCCGCCGCCGGGCCGCAATCGCCGGCGTCGCAGCCCGGCTGGAACTTTTCGTGCCGCTTCGCTGAATATACGGCAGCCAGGGGTCGCCGCGTTCGCCGCCCGGCGCCATTCCACCCGTGAACATGCCCGCGCATCCCTCCGAACTCGCCGACGGTTCCGCGGCCGCGGACGCCGCGCTGATGGCGCGCCTCGCGTGCGGCGAGGCGCGCGCGCTCGAGCCGCTCTACCGGCGCCACCGGGGCGGCGTCTACCGCTTCGCGCTGCTCTGGTCCGGCTCGCCGGCCACGGCGGCCGACGTCACGCAGGACGTGTTCGTGCACCTGCTGACGCGCTCCGGCGACTTCGACCCGGCGGCCGGGGCGCTGCGCCCCTGGCTTCTCGGCATCGCGCGCAACTTCGTCCGCCGCCGCTCCGGCGTGCGCGAGGTGGCGTTCGACGAAGGCGACGACGGCATGCCGTCGGTCCCGGAGCACGTCGTCGAGACCACGCCCGACGTGCTCGTCGGCGAGCGGCAGGACCTCGCCAGCCTGCGGCGGGCGATAGCCGCGCTGCCGCCGCACTACCGCGACGTGCTGGTGCTCGTCGAGCTCGCCGAGCGCTCGTACGCCGAGGCCGCCGCGATCTGCGGCTGCGAACTCAACACCGTGCGCTCGCGCCTGAGCCGCGCGCGCGCGCTGCTCGCCCGATGGCTCGCACTCGACGACGGCAAGCCGTCGGCGATCGCCGCCGGGTCCGGGAGAAAGCCATGAAGTCCCTCGACGACTCGCTGCGCGAACTGTCGCACGCGCTCGCCTCCGCCGCGCCGCCCGATCGCGTCGATCGCGGCGTCGCGCAGGCCATCGGGCGCGCCGCGCGACGCCGCGCCCCTGCGGACGGCGGCAGGATGTTCGACCGCTGGCTCCTGTGGCCGGTGGCGCTCGCCGCCTCCATCCTCGCGATCTCCGCGATCGTGCGCCAGGTCCCGCCGTCCGCGCTCGCGCCGACGCCGGATCCCGATGCCGCGCAGTCGCGCGCCTTCCTGCCGCTCGCCTCGGACGAGGAGATCGGGCGCTCGGCGGACGCCGTCGTCGTGGCCACGCGCCTGCCACGCGTCGCGCTCGCGCAGATGGGCCTGCCCGTGGACCCGGCCCGCGCCGACCAGAGCGTCGAAGCCGAGCTGCTCGTGCGTCCCGACGGCGCCGTGCTCGCCTTCCGTTTCGTCAACTGAACCGCCTTCGGAGCCCGCCATGCGCATCCGCCTGCTGCCCCTCGCCGCCGCCCTCGCCGTCGCGGGCGCCCACGCCGCCACCCCGGTGTCCGACACCGCGCAGCGCGCACAGCGCCACGAGTTCCGCTGGGAAGCGAAGGACCTCCCGTCCGACGCGCGGGAACTCGCCCGCGAGATGCGGGAGCGCGCGCACGAGTTCGTCGCGCAGCTCTCGCACGACCTGCGCATCGAGGGCGACGCAGCCGCGCTCGCGTTCGTCGCCGGGGAGATGGGCAGCTCGCGGGAGATCGTCAAGAACGCGCCGTACACGGCCGAGGCGGTCACCGAGAGCGTGCAGGTCCTCGCCGACGGCAACCGCATCGTGCGCGAGACACGCACGCTGCTCGCGCGCGACACGCAGGGTCGCACGCGCCAGGAGAAGAAGGGGCCGGGCGGCACGAAGGTGTACGTGTTCGATCCCGTCGCCGACCGCAGCTTCGTCCTCGACACCGAGCGCAAGACATCGCTGCGACTGCCGCGCGTGCCCGTGCCTCCGGTCCCGCCCGTTCCACCGGGCGCCGCCGCGCCGCCCGCGCCGCCCGCGCCGCCGGCGGCGCACGGCTCCGGCGCGCACGTCGAGGTGGGCCCCGGGCACGTGATCGTCCGCCGCGGCGGCGACAACGACAAGGAGGTTCGCGTCGAGGTCGTGCGCATCGCGCGCGGCGACGGCGCGCCGCTCGCGCCGCCGCCCATGCTCGCGGTGCCGCCGATGCCGCGCGGCAAGGGCGAGACGAAGGAACTCGGCAAGCGCGACTTCGGCGGCGTCTCCGCCGACGGCACGCTGACCACGCACACTATTCCCGCCGGCCAGATCGGCAACGAGAAGCCGATCGTCGTGACCTCCGAGCGCTGGTTCTCGCCCGACCTCCACGTCGTCGTGTACTTGAAGTCCGTCGACCCGCGATCGGGCGAGACGATCTACCGGCTGGTCAACGTCAAGCGCGAGGAGCCGCCCGCCGACCTGTTCCGCGTCCCCGCCGACTACAAGGGACGATAGCTCAGCGCGTCGGCACGCTGTCGGACACGCCGCACGGACGCCGCCGACCAGCTGCGACGAATCGCCGACCTACTGCGCTAGCCGCGCTGATCGCGGAAGCGGATCGGGCCCGCGCGCTCGGGACGCCAGCCGACCTTGTCGGCGTAGAACGCGCGGATCCGCTCGAGGTCGACGCCGGGGTCGCCCTCGAGGTCGATCCACGCGCCGACGCCGATAAGCCTGCGCGGGCGATCGATGAACGCCAGGCCGACGGGAACGCCCTCGCCGACCGCCAGGCGGTAGAAGCCGCTCTTCCAGTGCTCGGTGCGGCTGCGCGTGCCCTCCGGCGCGATGGCCAGGTGGAAGCTGGCGTGCGCGTCGAACTCGCGGCGCATCGTCGCGACGAAGTCGGCGGGATCGCGGCGGTTCACCGGGATGCCGCCCCAGCGCCGGAACAGCGGCCCGAACGGCGTCTCGAACAGCGTGTGCTTGCCCACGAAGCGGAAGAAGATGCCCGTGCCCCACTTCGCCAGCAGCCCGATCGCGAAGTCCCAGTTCGACGTGTGCGGGTAGAACACCACGACGCTCTTGGCAGGCATCGGCCGCCAGAGCACGACGCGCCAGCCGAACAGCCGCAGCAGGCGGATGGCCAGGCGCGACAGCACGCCCCCCTCGCCACGCTCGAGGACGTGGGCTTCGAGGTCCGCGAGCGGGGGCAGGGACGGGGACAGGTGGCGGCCGCGGGTGCCGCGGGCGAGGCCGCGGCTGCCGGCAGTCTAGCGTAGTGAGTCGGTCGTTCGTTGACCAATCCGGCCAGTTCGCTTCCAGCCGCGACCCGGGGAAATGCTTCAACGAACGAGCGGCTCGCTGCGCCGGCGGCATGATGCAAAACGGCACTTGGAGTGAAAACGGGCGCGCGGCGTGCGTTGGTTCGTGCCGTTGGCGGCGAACGCCCGACGGGCCGCCCCGAGGGCGCTCGCGCGATCCCCGACTCGATGCGAGAGGCGCAGCATCGGCGTCGCGGCATCCGCCGCGCTCGCGAACGCCTCTTGCATCGACCTGCTGGCAGCGGCACGCTGACTCGCGGCGCTACAATCCGGGCGATGGAAGCCACCCTGGCCGACCGCCTCGACGCCGCGTTGCCGCAGACGCAGTGCACGCGCTGCGGCCACGACGGCTGCCGGCCGTACGCCGAGGCGATGGCCGCCGGCGCGGCGGACGTGAACCGCTGCCCGCCGGGCGGCCCGGAGACGATCGCCGTGCTTGCCCGGGCGACGGGACGCGAGGCGCGCGCGCTCGATCCCGCGTGCGGCGCTCACGCCCCGCTGGCGCTCGCGCGCATCGACGAGGCGCGCTGCATCGGCTGCACGCTGTGCATCGACGCGTGCCCCGTCGACGCCATCATCGGCGCGCGCCTGCGCATGCACGTCGTCGTGGCGGCGCTGTGCTCGGGCTGCGAACTGTGCGTGGCGCCATGCCCGGTCGACTGCATCGAGATGGTGCCCTCCGCCCGGCCGTGGACGCGCGCGGACGCCCTAGGCGCGCGCCGCCGCCACGACGCGAGGGCGGTGCGCCTCGCGCGCGGCGAGCGCCTCGACGAACGCGCGGTCCCCGCCGCGCACGACGCTGCCGCGGCACGTTCGGCGCGGGTGGCCGCGGCGGTCGAGCGCGCGCGGCAGCGCCGCGGCGATGCGCCGCGCCCGGGCGCGCGATGAGCGGACCGTGGCCGGTCGCTTCGCGCAAGCGTTCGCGCCGGGAGCGCTGCTGATGGGCGCCGCCGCCGTGGCACGCAGCTCCGACTTCTCGGCGAAGCTCGACAGCCGCTGGGACTTCGCCAAGCCCGAGGTCTCCGAGGCGCGCTTCCAGGACGCGCTGCGGCAGTACGCCGCGAACTCGCGCGAGGCGCTGGAGATCGCGACACAGGTCGCCCGCGCCCAGGGCCTGCAGCGGCGCTTCGACGCCGCCCACGCCACGCTCGATCGTGTCGAGCCCGGGCTCGAGCGCGTCGACGTGCGCGTGCGCATCCGCTTCCTGCTCGAGCGGGGACGCGTGTTCAACTCGTCCGGCACGCCGGCTCGCGCGGTGCCCCTGTTCCGCCAGGCCGCCGAAGTCGCGAAGCGCGCCGGGCGCGACGGCGACGCGTTCTACGAGATCGACGCGCTGCACATGCTGGGCATCGCCGCTCCTCCCGCGGAGCGCCTCGTGTGGAACGAACGCGCGCTGGAGGTCGCCGAAGGCGCCGCCGATCCGCGCGCGCGCGGCTGGCTCGCCTCGCTGTACCACAACGTCGGCTGGACGCTGTTCGAGCGCGGCGAGCAGGGCAAGGCGCTCGAGTACTGGGAGAAGGCGCTGCACGCGCGGGAGGCTGCCGGCGACACGTCGCGACTGCACGTCGCGCGCTGGACGGTCGCGCGCGGCTATCGCGCGCTGCGCCGCCTCGACGACGCCGAGCGGCTGCAGCTCCGTCTCGCCGAGGAGGGTCGCAAGAGCGGCGAGGAGGACGGCTACGTGTACGAGGAGCTGGCCGAGATCGCCGTGGCGCGCGGCGAGCGCGCTGCGGCAGCGCCCTGGGCGGCGAAGGCGTACGCGCTGCTGCGCGAGGACGCCTGGCTCGCGGCCACCGAGCCCGCGCGGCTGAAGCGCCTCGCCGAGCTGGGCTCCGGCAAGCCGCCGGCGAAGGCGAAGTGAAGCCGGCCACACGCCGCGCGATCTTCGCGCGACTGGCGGAGCGCACGCCGCACCCCGCGACCGAGCTCGAGTACGCGACGCCGTTCCAGCTGCTGGTCGCGGTCGTGCTCTCCGCGCAGTCGACCGACAAGGGCGTGAACAAGGTCACGCCGGTGCTGTTCCGCGACGCGCCGACACCACAGGCCGTCGCGGCGCTCGGCGCCGGGCGGCTGCAGCCCTATCTCGCTTCGCTCGGGCTCTTCCGCACGAAGGCGAAGAACGTCGCCGCGCTCGCCGAGGCGATCGTGCGCGAGCACGGCGGCGAGGTCCCGCGCGCGCGCGAGGCGCTCGAGCGCCTGCCCGGCGTCGGGCGCAAGACCGCGAACGTGGTCCTCAACACCGCATTCGGCGAGCCGACGATCGCCGTCGACACGCACATCTTCCGCGTGGCCAACCGCACCGGGCTCGCGCCGGGGAAGAACGTGGCCGACGTCGAGCGCGGCCTGGTGGCGACCACGCCGCCCGAGTACGCGAAGGACGCGCATCACTGGCTGATCCTGCACGGCCGGTACGTTTGCGTGGCGCGCAAGCCGAGGTGCGCCGAGTGCGCGATCCGCGACCTCTGCGAATTCGCCGACAAGACGCCCGCCGCGGACGAGGCCCCGCCCCGCCCGCGCGCACCCGCGCCGCGCAAGGCCGCGCCGCCCGCGCGCGCCAAGCCGCGCTCCGCCGCGCCGCCGCGCGGCGCGCAGCCGTTCGCGAAGACCTCGCGCGCCGGGACGAAGCGCGGCCGCTGATGTTCTCTCCGACGCGCGACGAGGCGCGCCGCTTCCTCGCGCACGCGTGGGCCAGGGGCCGCGCCGGCGAGCCGCTCACCGCGCTGGAGCGCAAGGTCGTCGAGATCGTCGCGCTGCATCCCGAGTACCACGCGCTGCTCGAGGACGCGGCGCGTCACCTCGACCGCGACTACGCGCCCGAAGCCGGCGCGACGAACCCGTTCCTGCACCTGTCGCTGCACCTCGCGATCGCGGAGCAGCTCGCGATCGACCAGCCGCCCGGCATCCGCGCCGAGTACGAGCGGCTGTGCGCCGCGCGCGGCGACGCGCACGACGCGCTCCACGACGTTCTGGAGTGCCTCGGGGAGGTCCTGTGGCAGGCGCAGCGCGCGGGCAGCGGGCCGGACGCCGCGCTCTATCTCGCGCTGCTGCGCTCGATGCCGGAGGGCGGCTTCGCGGGGGGCGGAAAGCCGCGCGGTGAGGGGTGAGACTGCCCTGGCGGCGGACCGTGCAGGACGAAGGCGAGGGCTCCGGCAGCCGTCGCCCCTCACCCCGCCTTTCGTCAGTACTTCGCCGTCACCACCCGCGCCTGCCGCGCGTAGTGCGCGGCGAGGTTCTCGATGTCCTGCTTCGAGAGCGGCTTGGCGAATGCCGCCATGACGGGGTTCTTCCGCGCGCCTGACTTGTAGTCGCGCAGCGCCTTGGCGAGGTAGTCCTCGTGCTGTCCGCCGAGCCTGGGGTACTCGGGCTGCGACGCGTTGCCGTCCATGCCGTGGCAGGCGGCGCAGACTTCCTTGGCCTTGGCAGCGCCGGCGGCGAGGTCCGCCGCGGCGGCGGGCAGCGTGGCGAACGCGAGGGAGAGCGCGGCGGCGGCGATCGTCGTCTTCGTCACTTGGAGGCCTTTCGCGTCGTCTCGCCCGGTTGCGCGTAGTAGGCGGCGAGATCCGCCATGTCCTGGTCGGAAAGCGTGGCGGCGATGCCTTTCATCGACGGGTGCGCGCGATCGCCGCTGCGGTAGGCCTTGAGCGCGCTCACGAAGTACTGCGGGTGCTGGCCGGCGATGCGGGGCACCTTGTAGACCTCGGGGAACGCGGTGCGCCATCCCTCGATGCCGTGGCAGCCCTGGCACATCTGCACCTTCTGCGCGCCGCGGCCCGCGTCGCCGGCCGGAGCCTGCGCGAGCGCGCTGCCCGCGGCGAGCGCTGCGGCGGCGAGTACTGCGATCGTCGTCTTCGTCATGGAGTGGGAGGCATTGGTGGGTGTCGCGGCCGGGCCGCCGTCGCGGCAGCCGAAAAACGCTTCCGCAGCGAGAAATCCCGCGATTCTAGAAGGCTCGATCGACGCCGGTCAAACGGGCGCTACTTCTGCAGGTACTTGAGCTTGCCGGGCACGCCGCGCCACTGGTCGGCGTCCGGGGGCGCCGGCTTGCGCTCGATGATCGGCTTCCACAGCTTGGCGAGCTCGGCGTTGAGCTGCGTGAACTGCTTCTGGTCCTCGGGAACGTCGTCTTCGGCGTAGATCGCCTCGACCGGGCACTCGGCGACGCACAGCGTGCAGTCGATGCACTCGTCGGGGTCGATGACCAGGAAATTCGGCCCTTCGCGGAAGCAGTCGACCGGGCAGACGTCCACGCAGTCGGTGTACTTGCAGCGGATGCAGGACTCGGTGACGACGTAGGTCATGGGGTCGCTCGTCGCGGGCTGCGGCGCGGCCTCCGCGCTGCGGCAAAGCATTGAATTTTACCAGAGTGCCCCCAGCTTTTGCCGCAGCGCGCCGGACGCTTGCGGTGCCCCCGGGGGTTGGGCTAGGTTATGATTTGAGGCCGCCCGAGCAGGTCGTGCCCCCAGCGGGGGCAACGGCGCCGCCCCTCCCGGGCAGGGGCGCGGCAGCGACCAGGGCACCGTCCCTGCGGCGTCCGCGTCGCCCCTCCCCCAACCTAGGACAGGACACGATGAGCAGCGATCTGGTCAAGCACGTCTCCGAAGCGTCGTTCGAGCAGGACGTCCTCAAGTCGTCGCAGCCGGTGCTGGTCGACTTCTGGGCCGAGTGGTGCGGGCCGTGCAAGGCGTTCGCCCCGGTCCTCGACGACGCGGCGAAGGCCTACGAGGGCCGAGTCACCATGGCCAAGGTCGACGTCGACTCGAGCCCGGAGACCGCGGGGCGCTATGGGGTGCGCAGCATCCCGACCCTGATCCTCTACAAGGACGGCAAGCCGCTGGCCCAGAAGATCGGGATGCTGTCGCGGACCCAGCTGGCGCAGTTCCTTGACAGCAACCTCCAACACGGCTAACGTCCCCCGCCTGTAGGCGCGCCGCGCGCCCCGCCACGGGGCCGCGCCGCGCTTCGAAGAGCAGCGCGGCGCCGACGCCTCGTCCTTCCGGCGCCCCGAAACCCCGGTTTCGTTTCCCTGCGGCCGCTTCGCTTCGTGCGTCGGCGGTCGCCGCCCGCCGCGGGCAAGACGCCTGCGCCGGCTTTCGCCCTTGCCTTTTCCCGAGCTTATGCACCTATCCGAACTCAAGGCCAAGCACGTCTCCGAACTCCTCGACCAGGCCAACGCCATGGAGATCGAGGGCGCCAACCGGATGCGCAAGCACGACCTCATCTTCGCGATGCTGAAGTCGCACGCGAAGAAGGGCGAGAGCATCTTCGGCGAGGGCACGCTGGAGGTGCTGCCCGACGGCTTCGGCTTCCTGCGCTCGCCGGACACGAGCTACCTCGCCGGCACCGACGACATCTACATCTCGCCATCGCAGATCCGCCGCTTCAACCTGCACACAGGCGACACGATCGAGGGCGAGATCCGCACGCCGAAGGACGGCGAGCGCTACTTCGCGCTGGTCAAGGTCGACCGCGTCAACGGCGAGCCGCCGGAGAACGCGAAGAGCAAGATCCTCTTCGAGAACCTGACGCCGCTCTTCCCCGACGAGGTCATGGTGCTCGAGCGGGACATCAAGGCCGAGGAGAACGTCACCGGCCGCATCATCGACATCATCGCCCCGATCGGCCGCGGCCAGCGCGGGCTCCTCGTCGCCAGCCCGAAGTCCGGCAAGACGGTGATGCTGCAGCACATCGCGCACTCGATCGCCGCGAACTACCCGGACGTCACGCTGATCGTCCTGCTGATCGACGAGCGCCCCGAGGAAGTGACCGACATGCAGCGCACGGTGCGCGGCGAGGTCATCGCCTCGACGTTCGACGAGCCGGCCACGCGCCACGTGCAGGTCGCCGAGATGGTGATCGAGAAGGCGAAGCGCCTGGTCGAGCACAAGAAGGACGTCGTCATCCTGCTCGACTCGATCACGCGGCTCGCCCGCGCCTACAACACGGTCGTGCCGGCCTCCGGCAAGGTGCTAACCGGCGGCGTGGACGCCAACGCCCTGCAGCGGCCGAAGCGCTTCTTCGGCGCCGCGCGCAACGTCGAGGAAGGCGGTTCGCTCACGATCATCGCCACCGCGCTCATCGACACGGGCTCGCGGATGGACGACGTGATCTACGAGGAGTTCAAGGGCACCGGCAACATGGAGATCCACCTCGACCGGCGCATGGCCGAGAAGCGGATCTACCCGTCGATCAACGTCAACCGCTCCGGCACCCGACGCGAGGAGCTGCTCCTCAAGCCCGAGATCCTGCAGAAGGTGTGGGTGCTGCGGAAGCTGCTCTACCCGATGGACGAGCTCGACGCGATGGAGTTCCTGCTCGACAAGGTGCGGCAGACGAAGAACAACGCCGAGTTCTTCGAGTCGATGAAGCGCGGGTGAGGGCCGCCGCGCCCGCGCCGTCCGCGCGCCCTTGCCGGCTAGCGCCGGCGACGCCAGGGCCCGAAGGCGTATGCGCCCAGCGCGAAGGCCAGGAAGGTCGCGAGCAGCCCGGGCCCGGGGATCGGCTCGCTGGCGGCAGCGGCCGCGGCCGACGTGGTCACGTCCATCGTCCCGCCCCATCCGACGAGCGTTCCCGTGTTGCACCCGCTGACGCGGCCCTCGCCCTGCAGCGCGACCGTGTGCGCGCCGGAGGGCACCGGCCCGACGTCGACGAACCCGCTCGACTGGCCGGGGGAGAGGAACGCCGTGACGCCGCGCTCGACGCCGTCCACCTGGATGCGTGCCCGGACGTCCGAGCAATGGCCGGCCGAGGCGTTGTACTGCACCCGCAGCGTGCCCGTCGTGGTGACGTTCACGGTGTACAGCGGGCCGGAGAGTTGCGTGCCCGTGGCCGTCGTGATGGAGAACGGCCCGTAGGTGGTCGTGACGAGCCCCTGCGCCCCGAGCGGCGCGGAGAGGACCGTGGCCAGCGCGGCAAGCGCAAGCGCGCAGCGCAGATGCATCGACATCCCTCCCAAAAAGTGGCGGCGCGACACCGCTGCGAAGCTTGCTGCCGGGGCCGGGCGCATGTCAATGTGACGCGGTCCTGATGCGCCACGCCACCGCCCCGCTGTGGCTGTTCGCGCTGCTCTGCCTGCTGTGGGGCTCGAACTGGCTCGTGCTCAAGCTGGCGCTGGCGAGCGCCCCGCCCTTCGCGTTCGCCGCCGCGCGGTCGATCGTCGCCGGCGCGATCATGGCGGCGATCGCCGGGCCCCGCGAGGTGGTCGCCCTGCTGCGGGCCGCGCCGGGCCGCGTCGTCGCCACCGCCCTGCTCACCAACACCCTCACCTACGCCGGGCTCTACTGGGGCACGGCGCACATCTCCACCGGGCTCGCGGCGATCGTCAACAACGCGCTGATGCCGCTCGGGCTGTTCGCGTTCGGCCTTGCGCTGGGCGAGGAGACGTTCTCGCGCCGCCGGGTCGCGGGCATCGTGCTGGGGGCGCTCGGGCTCGCGCTGCTGTTCGCCCGGCGCAGCGGCGCGAGCGTGGATGCCGCCGGGATCGCCGCGGTGGCCGCCGGTACGCTGGCCTACTGCCTCGGGTCCGTGGGCAGCCGGCCGCTGCTCAGGCAGGCGGCGCCGATGACCGCCGGCGGCGCGCAGATGCTCGTGGGCGGGATCGCGCTTGCGCCGCTCGCGGCGCTGGAAGGCGACCCGTCCGGCGCGCTGGCCAGCCTCGCCGCGCCCGTGGCGTTTGCCGGGCTCCTCTGGATGGCCGTCGCCGGCGGCGTCGTGGGGGCGACGATCTACCTGCGCCTGTTGCGCGACTGGGGTCCCACCCGGTCCGGGATGTACGCCTTCGTCGCGCCCCTGGTGGCGACAGCGCTCGGGGCGTTCGTGCTGGGCGAGCGGCTGGGCGCGATGGAGGCGGCCGGCGGGGCGATGATGCTGGCTGCCGCCGGGCTGGTCCTCCCGGCCGGCCGGCGCGCCCCCTCCGCTGTGCCGCAGCAAGACGCAAGTCGCTGATTGGAGAGGGCAAAGCGGGCGGGACGCCGGCGCGCCCTTGCCCCGAAGACCCCGAGACCCCATAATATGCGGTTCCCGCCGCCTGCCGGCGCCGCGCAAGTGCGGCCCCTGGCCATCAGGCCGAGTGCGGGCGAGCACCCGGGAGCGCTAGCCTCCCCCTGTCGAGAAGCGCCCCCCGCGAGGACCGCCATGAAAGAAGCCATCCACCCCAAGTACTCCGAGATCGACGTGACGTGCAGCTGCGGCAACACGTTCAAGACGCGCTCGACGGTCGGCAAGGCGCTGCACGTCGAAGTCTGCTCGAGCTGCCACCCGTTCTACACGGGCAAGCAGAAGGTCATGGACACCGCCGGCCGGATCGACAAGTTCCGCCAGCGCTACGGCACGAAGGGCGCGCGCGCGTCCGCCTGACGACGCGCCTGGCCCGCCGCGAGAAAAGGCAGCTTCGGCTGCCTTTTTCGTTTGCGGGTAGAGTCGCCCACCATGCGCCCCGCCCGAACCGCCGTCCCCGAGCCCGTGGACCCGGCCACCGTGTCGCCTTCGGCGCCGCGGCGGGCGGCGAAACAGCTCGGGCTCGTGCTCCTCTGCACCGCATGGGTCGTGCTCGGCCTCGTCGGCCGCGACCCCTGGAAGACCGAGGACGCGATCACTTTCGCGGTCGCCTGGGAGATGGTGCAGAGGGGCGACTGGCTCGTCCCCCACGTGGCGCAGGAAACCGCGCTCAGCGAGCCGCCGCTGGTGCCGTGGCTCGCGGCTTCCTCGCTCGCGCTGTTCTCTCCGCCGCTCAACGCTGCCGACGCCGGTCGACTTGCGGTCGGCGCGTTGCTCGCGCTGCTGCTCGCGTTCACCGCATTCGCGAGCCGCGAACTCAACGGCCGCGCGTTGCGCTGGCTGCCCGTGCTGGTCGTGATCGGCTCGGTCGGCCTGTTCGACCGCGCGCACCACCTCTCCGGCGAACTCGGGCTCGCCGTCGCGGTGATCGCCGCGGTCTACGCTGCGGCGCTCGCGCTGCGCCGTCCGCTCGCGGCAGGCGTCGCGCTGGGCGTCGCGGTCGCGGCGGGCTTCCTCTCCGGCGGCTGGCTCGGCCTCCTGTGGACGCTGCCGCCGGCGTTCGCGCTTCCGCTCCTCCACGCGCAGTGGCGCTCGCGCTCGTTCGCCGCCACCATCGCGATCGCCATTGCCATCGCGGCGCCGCTCGCCGCCGCGTGGCCGTTCGCGCTGCACGCGCGCTCCGCGGGGCTCTACGAGGCGTGGCTCGCCGCCGAGCCGGCCGGCGCGCTATTGCCGTTCGCCGCGGGCAGCGGCGCGCCCGATCCGCTGTGGCTCGCGAAGAACGTCGTGTGGTTCGCGTGGCCGGCCGTGCCGCTGATCGCGTGGACGGCGTGGATCCGCGCGCGGGGCTTCAACGGCGGCTTCCGCGAGCCCGGCGTGATCGCGCCGGCGGCGTGGTCGGCGTGGATCCTGCTCGTGCTCGCCGCGATGCCGGAGCCGCACCTGATGCAGCTGCTGCCGCTGGTCGCGCCGCTGGCGCTCCTCGCCGCGCTGGAGGTCGACACGCTCAAGCGCGGCCCCTCCGCGGCGCTCGACTGGTTCGGCATCCTCACGTTCGGCATCGTCGCCATCGCGCTGTGGGCGTTCTGGATCGACGCCTACTTCAACGGCATGTCGGCGCGCGTGGCGATCCTGCTGCGCGACAGCGAGACCGGCTACGGGACGTCGTTCCGCCTGCGCGCGATCGTCCCCGCGCTGCTTCTCACCGTGCTGTGGGTCGTCGTCGTGCGCCCGGCGCGGCGCAGCAACCGCCGCGCCGTGCTCAACTGGGCGGCGGGGATGACGCTGATCTGGGGTCTGTCGTCGACGATCTGGCTGCCCTACGTCGACGCGCGGCGCACCTACCAGGCGATCGGCCGGTCGATCGGCCACCAGCGCCAGGCGACGGAGTGCATCGCGCGCCGCGACGTCGGGCTGGCGCAGCGCGCGCTGTTCTATCATTTCGCCGGCGTCGTCACCGTGCCCGAGCCGGCGCCCGACGCGGCGCGCTGCCCGCTGCTGCTCGTGCAGTACGGGCGCCTGCCCGACGGCACGCCGGCGCTGCCTGGCTACGCGATCGCGTGGGAGGGCAGCCGCCGCGGCGACCGCAGCGAGCGCCACGTGCTCTACCGGAAGGCCCCCTGAGATGACGACCTCCACGCCCGCCACGCTCGCTGCCCCCGGGGGAAGCGGCGTTCGCCCGGCGGCGAGGGGCGACTGCCGAGGCGGACCAGGGGCGCCGCTCGCGGGGATGCGACCCGAGGCTGGCGCGAGGGCGAGCGGTCGAGGGGCATGCGCAGGCGACCGGGCCCATCGCCGGCCCGCGACGCGGAGCGCACGGGGATCGACGCCAATGCGAATCGCCGCGCCGGCCGACGCGCAGCTGCCCGCGACCCGCGACTGCCCGAAGAGGCCGGCGGGTCAGTGGCGCAGGGACGCCCGAAGCCGCTGACATGAAATTCGTCGACGAAGCGACCATCGAAGTGCACGCCGGCGACGGCGGCAACGGCGCGGTGTCGTTCCGTCGCGAGAAGTACGTGCCGCGCGGCGGGCCCGACGGGGGCGACGGCGGCCGGGGCGGCAGCGTGTATCTCGTCGCCGACCGCAACGTCAACACGCTGATCGAGTACCGCTACGCGCGCATCCACCGCGCGCAGCGCGGCGAGAACGGCCGCGGCGCGGACCAGTACGGCAAGGGCGGCGAGGACATCGCGCTGCGCGTGCCGGTCGGCACGGTGGTCCATGACGCCGACAGCGGCGAGCAGCTGGCCGACCTCGCGCACGACGGCGAGCGCGCCCGCGTGGCGAAGGGCGGGCGCGGGGGACTGGGCAACCTCCACTTCAAGTCGAGCACCAACCGCGCGCCGCGCCAGTCGACGCCCGGCGAGGAAGGCGAGTCGCGCAGGCTGCGTCTCGAGTTGCGCGTGCTCGCGGACGTCGGCCTGCTCGGAGCGCCGAACGCCGGCAAGTCGACGCTGATCCGCGCGATCTCCGCGGCGCGTCCCAAGGTCGCCGACTACCCGTTCACCACGCTCGCGCCGAACCTCGGCGTGGTGCGCACCGACGCCAACCGCAGCTTCGTCGTCGCCGACATCCCCGGGCTCATCGAGGGCGCGGCCGAAGGCGCGGGGCTCGGCCACCAGTTCCTGCGCCACCTCCAGCGCACGCGCCTGCTGCTCCACATCGTCGACGTCGCGCCGTTCGACCCGACGGCCGATCCGGTGCGCGACGCGCGCGCGATCGTCGCGGAGCTGAAGAAGTACGACCCGGCGCTGCACGCGAAGCCGCGCTGGCTGGTGCTGAACAAGCTCGACCTCGTGCCCGCGGACGAACGCGAGTCGCGCGCGAAGGCGCTCGTGCGCTCGCTGCGCTGGAAGGGGCCGGTGTTCGCGGTCGCGGCGATCAGCGGCGAAGGCTGCCGCGAGCTCGTCTACGCCGTGCAGGCGTGGCTCGACGCGCAGCCGGCGAGCGTGCCGCCGCCTCCGGCCGCGGACGAGGGCGAGCCGCCGGTGGTGAGGCCCGCGCCGGTGCGCAGGCGTCGTCGCGCCGACACAGGGGTGGCGTGACGTGGGACTGGTCGCCGGCGCGTCGCGCATCGTCGTCAAGGTCGGCTCGAGCCTCGTCACCGACGAGGGTCGCGGGCTCGACCACGAGGCCGTCGCCCGCTGGGCGGCCGAGATCGCCGCGCTCGTGCGCGAGGGCAAGTCCGTGGTGCTGGTGTCGTCCGGCGCGATCGCCGAGGGCGTCAAGCGCCTCGGCTGGTCGACGCGGCCGAAGGCGATCCACGAGCTGCAGGCCGCCGCGGCGGTGGGCCAGATGGGGCTCGTGCAGGCCTACGAGCAGGCGTTCGCGCAGCACGGACTGCGCACGGCGCAGGTGCTGCTCACGCACGACGACCTCGCCGACCGCCGCCGCTACCTCAATGCGCGCAGCACGCTGCTCACGCTGATCGGGCTCGGCGTGATCCCGGTCATCAACGAGAACGACACGGTCACCACCGACGAGATCCGCGTCGGCGACAACGACACGCTGGGCGCGCTGGTGACCAACCTGATCGAGGCGGACGCGCTGGTGCTGCTGACCGACCAGGTCGGCCTGTACACCGCCGATCCCCGCCGCGACCCCGAGGCCACGCTGGTGCGCAGCGCGCGCGCCGGCGACCCCGCGCTCGAGCGCATGGCCGGAGGCGCGGGCAGCGCGCTCGGGCGCGGCGGCATGCTCACCAAGATCCTCGCGGCGAAGCGCGCGGCGCGCAGCGGAGCGGGCACGGTGATCGCCAGCGGCCGCGAGAGCGACGTGCTCACGCGGCTCGCCGCCGGCGAGGCGATCGGCACCGAGCTCGTCGCCGAGCGGCAGACGCTCGCCGCGCGCAAGCAGTGGCTCGCCGACCACGTGCAGCTCGCCGGCCGGCTGACGCTCGATGCCGGCGCCGTGCGCGCGCTGACGAAGGAAGGCAAGAGCCTGCTGCCGATCGGCGTGGTCGCCGTCGACGGCGCGTTCCAGCGCGGCGAGGTCGTCGGCTGCTTCTCGCCCGAGGGCGCGGAGGTCGCGCGGGGGCTCGTCAACTACGACGCGGCCGAGGCGGCGAAGATCATGCGCCGGCCCTCCGCCGAGATCGAGGCGGTGCTGGGCTACGTCGACGAGCCGGAGCTCATCCACAGGGACAACCTGGTGTTGCTCGCGTAGCGGGCAACACCAGGTTGTGACACCGGCGCGCGCGCTTCGCGGGCGTATGATGGTCGCGTTGCCGCGCGATCGGGCGCGGGCCGGAGGCGGCGCATGAACCGCAGGGACTTCATCCGCAACGCGACGGGGCTGTCGGGCGCAGCGCTTGCCGGCGGCTTCCCCGAGGCGGCGCGAGCCGCAGCCGCCCCCGTCGCCCGCGTCGCATTCGTCAGGACGCGCGACCGCGCCGCGGGCACCCGGCGCGCGATCGCGCTGCTCGGCCTCGAGGCTCTCGGCGGGCGCGACGTCTTCGTCAAGCCGAACTGCAACAGCGCCGACCCGGCGCCGGGCTCGACGCACCCCGACACGCTGGCCGCGCTGCTCGCGGGCCTCGCGGCGCTGGGCGCCGGCCCGCTGACCGTCGGCGACCGCAGCGGCATGGGCGACACGCGCAGCGTGATGGAGCGCACGCAGGTCTTCCGGGTCGCGCAGGCGCACCGCGCGAAGGCCGTCGTGCTCGACGAACTGGGCGCCGGGGACTGGGAGACGGTCCGCGTGCCGGGCAGCCACTGGCAGCAGGGCTTCGCGCTGCCGCGCATCGTGCGCAGCGCCGGCGCCGTCGCGCAGGCGTGCTGCCTCAAGACGCACCGCTTCGGCGGCCACTTCACGCTGTCGCTCAAGAACGCGGTCGGCCTCGCGGCCAAGCGCGTCCCCGGCGAAGCGCACGACTACATGCGCGAGCTGCACACCTCGCCGCACCAGCGGCGGATGATCGCGGAGATCAACGCCGGCTGCCGCGGCGACCTCGTGGTGCTCGACGGTGTCGAGGCCTTCGTCACCGGCGGGCCCGACACGGGCAAGCGCGTGCCGGCGGAGGTCGTGCTGGCCGGGACCGACCGCGTCGCCGTCGACGCGGTGGGGGTCGCCCTGCTGCGCCACTTCGGCACGACGCCGGAAGTCGCCCGCGGCGCGATCTTCGCGCAGGAGCAGATCGCGAGGGCCGTCGAGCTCGGCGTCGGCGTGGACGGCCCGGACCGCATAGAGCTCGTGACCGGGGACGCCGCGAGCACCGACTACGCCCGGCAGATCCGCGCCATCCTCGACGGCGCGGGCGCGGCGTAGGCCGGCACGGCCCGCGCAGCGCGGGCTCCCGTCGGCGAGGGTGCTAGGGCCTGTTCACGCTATGGACACAAGCGCGCTGCGCAGCGAAAAAGGCCGTGGGGTAGGCGCAAGGCCGCAGCCGGGTCGGGAACCCGGCAAGGGCTTGCAACACCGCCCACGGTCTTTTTCGCCGCAGCCCGAAGGGAAGGGGCGTCCTCGCGCGCCCCTCATTGTTGCTCGCCTTGCGAATACTCCCGGTATTCGCTGCGGCGAGCGCCGCGATGGCCACGCGAGGACACCCCTTCGCGCATGCGTCCATAGCGTGAACAGGCCCTAGCCGAACGCGGCCCGCACGCGCTCCCGCGTGAACGGCACGTCGCGCAGGCGGATGCCGGCCGCGTCGTACACCGCGTTGGCCAGCGCCGCGGCGACCGGCGTCGCCGCGGCCTCCCCGGCGCCGAGCGGCGGCGCGTGCTGGCGCAAGACGAGGTCGATCGCGATGCGCGGCACGTCCGGAAAGCGCAGCAGCGGGTACGACGCGAAGTCGACGCTCGTCACGCGCGCACGGTCGAACTTCACTTCCTCGAACAGCGCGCGCGACAGCGTCTGCAGGATCGAGCCCTCGATCTGCGCGCGCACGCCGTCGGGGTTGATCACCAGGCCGCAGTCGTGGGCGCAGCCGACGCGGCGCACGCGGATCGCCCCGCTGCGGCGGTCGACCTCGGCCTCCATCGCGATCGCGACGTAGGTCTCGTTGTTCTTGTAGTGCAGGTAGGCGATGCCGCGGCCGACGCCGCCGGGCCCCGGCGACGGACGCGCCTGCCAGTCGATCAGCGCCGCGGCGCGCTTCACCACCTCGATGCCGCGCGGGTCGCCGAGGCCCGCGAGGCGGAATGCGAGCGCGTCCTGGCGCGCGACCGCGGCGAGCTCGTCGGTGAAGCTCTCCACCGCGAAGCCGTTGGCGATCTTGCCGGGCGCGCGCAGGTTCGACGGCCGCAGCGGCGCGTCGGCGAGCCAGTGCACCACGACCTCCTGGTTCGCCACTGCGTAGGGCGGGTTGCCGTTCTGGCTGATGAGCCCGGTCGACAGCCCCGGCACCTGCTCGATCCCCGCGGCCTGGGGCCCCAGCAGCGGCATGCTCGGCAGGTTGGCCGTGGCGCGCGGGATCCACATCCGCGTGCGCCACGCCGCGATGCGCCCGTCGTCGTCGACCGCGCCTTCCAGCGCGAGGAGCTGCGGCGGCCCCTTCGGATCCCAGCCGAGTTCGTCCTCGCGCGTCCACTGCACCCGCACCGGCTTGCCGACCGCGCGCGACAGCAGCGCCGCGTCGGCGGCTGCGTCGTCGTGGCCGTTCATGCCGTAGCAGCCCGCGCCGTCGACGTAGATCACGCGCACGTTCTCGCGCGCGAGCCCGAGCAGGCGGGCGATCGTGCCGCGGAACCGGTGCGTGGCCTGCGACGCGCTCCAGATCGTCGCCTCGCCTTCGCGAATGTCGGCGATCGCGCACGACGGCCCCAGCGAGGCGTGCGAGTGCATCGGCCAGTAGTACTCGGCCGCGATGCGCTTCGCCGCCCCGGCGAGCGCCGCCGCGGCGTCGCCGCGCTTCACCAGCGTCTCGTCGACCGGCGGCCCCTTCTTCATCCACGCGCGCACGCCTGCGTCGCCGACCAGCCCCGTGCCGTCGGACCAGCGCGCTTTCAGCGCGCGCGCGGCCCGCATCGCGTCCCACTCGGCGGCGGCCACCACGCCCAGGAAGTCACGGATGCGGACGACCCGGACGCCGCCGATCGCGGCGACCGACGCCTCGTCGACCTCGACGAGCTTCGCGCCGACCGCGGGCGGGCGGACGACGGCGCCGTGCAGCATGCCTGCGACGACGACGTCGTGGACGAAGCGGTGCGTGCCCGCGACCTTTGCCGCGACGTCGGGCCGCGGCAGCGGCTTGCCGATCACGCGGAATCGCGCCGGGTTCGTCAGCGGGGCCTTCGGGTCGAGCTTCACGCCGAGGCGGCGGCCGCCCACGAGCTCGCCGATGCCCAACGATGCGCCGCCGGTAGCGCGCACTTCGCCGTCCACCAGCGCGAGCTCGGCGCGCGGTCGCGCGAGACGCGCGGCGGCGAGGTCGAGCAGCGCCTCGCGCGCCGTCGCCGCGGCCTGGCGGATCTGCACGCCGCCGCGCATGATCCCGGTGCTGCCCGCCGTCGGCCCCTGGTCCGGCGTGAGCGCGGTGTCGCCCTCGACGAACGCGATGCGCTCCACGCCGCAGCCCAGTTCCTCCGCCGCCATCTGCGGGATCGCGACGCGCAAGCCCTGGCCGAGGTCGACCTTGCCCGAGTAGATCGTCACCCGGCCGTCGGCGCCGATCGCGAGGAACGCGTCCACCTCGTCGGTCGCCAACGTGCGGCCGGCAGGCGCCGCCTCGGTGGGCGCCTGCGCCGCAGCCGGCCGCCTCCACGTGAACGCCACGACGAGGGCGCCGCCCGAGAACACGAACTCGCGCCGGTTCATCGCGTCCCCGCCGCGAGCAACACCGCGTCGATGATGCGCTGGTGCGTGCCGCAGCGGCACAGGTTGCCGTCGAGCGCCCGCTTGACCTCGTCGCCGGTCGGCCGCGGGTTGCGGCGCAGCAGCGCCGCCGCGCTCATCACCATCCCCGGGACGCAGTAGCCGCACTGCGCCGCCTGCTGCTCGATGAACGCGCGTTGAAGCGGGCCGGGGCGCTCGGCCGTGCCGAGGTGCTCGACGGTCGTGACCGCGCGGCCGGCCGCGCTGCCGGCGGGAACCAGGCAAGACCGCACCGCCTCGCCGTCCACGAGTACCGTGCACGCGCCGCACTGCCCGACGCCGCAGCCGTACTTGGCGCCGGTCAGCCCGAGCTGGTTGCGCAACACGAACAGCAACGGCTCGCCGGGGTCGCGCACGTCGAGCGCGCGCTCCCGATCGTTGACGGTCAGCGTTATCCTTGCCATGGCGCCCCCCCGCATCGTTCAACCGGCGCATGGTGCGCGCAAGCGCGCCCGGGGGGCAAGCGTCAGCGGGAGACGGCGGCGGCCAGCAGCCGCACCAGACCCCAAAGTGTCGCAAGGCCCACGACGGGCCAGATCAACAGCAGGTCGACGCGGATGTCGGCCCCGGGGGAGAAGACGTGCACCAGCCACTCCCACCCCGCGTACGCGAGCCAGGCGAACGCCGGGACCCGGAGGGCGTTGGCGCGCGGAACCTTGCCGAGCGGCGTCGCCCGGACCAGCCCCCACGCCGCGAAGAAGGCCGCCGCGACCAGCAGGATGTGCAGCGGCTGCTGCACCAGCCACCGGGCGAGCATGTCCATCACGAGACCTCCCCGGCAAACGCTCGCACGCGCCCGTCAGCCGCCGGAGATCACCGCGTCCGGGATGCGGTATTGCTCCTTGCCGCCGACGTCCACCGACCACATGCCGTCACCGCTCTTCACGGCCTTCGCGGCGGCGCCGCCGTCCGCGCTGACCTTGTCCCCGAGGAAGGTCAGCACGCGCTTCGACCCCCCCGGCAGCGTCACGTGAACCTCCGCGTTGCCCGGCTTGCCGCGAATCACGCCGAAGTCGCACTGCGCCGAGCCCGGCGCGGCGCTTCCCATCGAGCACGGCACCTGGCCCGTCGCGTGGTAGGGCGTGCCCTTGACCTTGGCGTCGCTCGCCGGCGCCGTCCCGAGCTGCGCCTTCGCTGCGGCGTCCCCCGTGATGGCGACGCTGAGCGTGTAGTTCGACGCCTCGTTGCGCCGCGCCGCGCTGCGCATCAGATAGACGCGCACCTTGTACTCGCCGTCGGCCTCGAGCCTGCCCGTCCACTCGTTGCTGGCGCTCGAGCTGTTGTACACGGCGACGTCGTTCGAGCCCGGCGGCAGCACGTTGAAGTACGTCGACGCGTTGCTCGCCTTCAGGGTCACGCTCATCGTCTGCCCGGCGCGCGCGCCGAGCTTGTAGTCGATGGTCTTGTCGCCCTTGATCGAGCCCTTGATCGTGGCCGACGACGCGCCCTTCGCGAACCTGACCGGGCGAGTCTCGATCGGCGCGGCGGCGTGGACGACCGGCAGGGCGGCGGCGCAGCCGATCGCCAGCATGCCCATGAACAACGTCGAACGGACCCTCATCGGGGACCTCTGCAGCGTTCGCGCGGCCGGCATCAGTTGATCCGCCGGTAGCGGACCTCGTTGTGGCGATCCCCCTTCTGCGACGTGACGAAGCCGTCGCGCGTCTGGTCGATGTCGAAGATCACCGGCCCGACGTGCAACTGCTCGTCGTTGACGTAGCCGTCGATCGGCTGGTTGTTGGCCATGGCGGCCATGCGCCCGTCCGGGCGGATGGTCATGGTCACCTCGGCCCCGTACAGCGGGTTGTAGCCGCGGAACGTGCCGACCATCCACCCGGGCACGTAGGACGTGTGGCGCGGGCCGTAGTAGTTCTGGTCGCGGTACTTGTAGTCGTCCTGGTGGTCCTTGTTGTTCGCGAGCGCGCCGAGGATCGCCGCTCCGGCGATCACCGCAGCCGCCGTCGCCGCATCCCTGCTGCTGCTGCTGCTCGCGGTCGGCCCGCCGGTGGACGGCTGCCCGTCGCGCCGGTAGCCCCACCGCTCGACGCGAAACTCGGCTTCGCAGCCGTTGTCGACCCAGATCTCGCGCCGGTCGTAGTCCCAGCTGCGTCCCTGCTCGCAGCGCGCGCCGGAGATCTGCTTGGTCAGCGTCACGTAACCGGGCTCGCTGAGGCGGCACGTGTTGTGACGGCCCCCGACGCTGCCGCAGGTGACGTTGTAGTCGGCCTGCGCCGCCGGCGCCGCGACGAAGGAGAGCGCGAGGATGGCCGCGCGGGAAAAGCGAGAGAGGGTAGTCGGCATGATGGAGTGCGTGGAGTGGATCGGAGGTGCTGCGGACGGGTGATCGTTGGGCGTGCCGGCGTCAGCCGGCGAGGAGCCGCGCGGGGCTGCGGGTGTCCCCCGGCCGCTGCGGCAACACGGCAGCCGGCCGTTGCGCGCGCCGTGCGCCGCGGAGGCGCCGTGCCCCCTCGTGCCCGCGTGCGAGGGTTTCGGAGGGCGACTCGCCATACGTCCGCCGGTACGCCACGGCGAAGCGGCCGAGGTGGGCGATGCCGCACTCCGTCGCGATGCGGGTGACGGACGCGCCTGGCGCCGCCTGGAGCAGTAGCCGTCGCGCCGCGGCAAGCCGGTGCGACGCCACCCGCTCGAGCGGCGAGCACCCCCAATGCGCCAGGCAGGCCTTCTGCAGGCAGCGCTCACCCACGCCGGCGACGTCAGCCAGCTGGCCGAGCGCGATCGGCGCGGCGATGCGGTGGCGCATCCACCGATCGACGGACAGGGCGACCCTCGCCCCGGCGGCCGTCGCGGGCCGCAGCGCCCGGGCATCGGGCAGCAGGTCCGCGAACCATCCCGCGACGTGCAGCTCCGCCGCCGCGACGGCTGGCGACCGGGCGCCGGCACCGCTCTTCCCGAGCGCGCGCAGCGCGGCGATCGCCTCGCGAATGGAGGAAGCCGCCGTCGCCGGCAGGGGAAACGCGAGCGAGTCCACCGTCCACCCGTGTGCGCAGGTGCGGCCGCGCGCCGCGAGCGCCTCCGAGAGCAGCGCGGAGTCGACGCGCAGGGCCAGCCACGACCCCGCCGTCAGGCGCACCGAGTACTCGTGCCCGGGCGCGAGGAGCACCGCGGACCCCGCCTGCGCCCGCAGCTCGCGCCGTCCCAGCCGATAGACCGCCGAAGCGTCCAGCGGCAGGTGCAGCGTGGGACCGGTGGTCGCGGCCCGCACTGTGCTGCCCATACGGACCGCAGTGGTCCCCGCGGTGACACGGCGCGTACCCACCGCGAAGAACTCGTATCCCAGCGGCCCGGAGCGCTCCGGAACCCGGTCGTGCCTGCCGAACGCGTGCGCGAGGCGCTCCGACGCTTCGTCGGCGTCGTCGGTCCGGATACGAATCGTGTGGACGGATGACTGCATGGACCTCGACAGCGATGAGTCCGCTCAGAGGCATCTAGTCTAGGTCCTCCCGGCGCGCCGGGCTATCCGGGAAGCGAACGCGGACGGACTTGTCCAACCGCGCCGCCGGATCCGCAATCGTCCGATCCCGCCTGGGTGCGGTTCGACAGCCCCCGCGCGGGCGCATACACTTCCTCACCGCGCAGCCATGGGAGGGGAGCCGTGAACCTCGTCGAACGCCTGAAGGGCATCCTGCTGTCGCCGAAGACGGAGTGGCCGAAGATCGCCGCCGAGCCGATGACCGCGCAGGGCATCTACACGAACTGGGTGATGATCCTCGCGGCGATCGGGCCGCTGGTCCTGCTGGCCACGACCCAGGGCCTCGCGTTCGCGATCGCGCAATACGTGATGGTGCTCGCCGTCACCGCGATCATGGCCTTCGTCATCGACGCGCTGGCGCCTTCGTTCGGAGGCAGCAAGGACTTCGTCGCCGCGCTCAAGCTCTCCGCGTTCAGCTACACGGCGGCGTTCGTCGGCGCGATCTTCGGCCTGCTCGGCGCCGTCGGCACCATCCTCAGCATCGCGGCGGGCGTGTACGCGTGGTACACGTTCTTCCTCGGCGCGCCGGTGCTGGGCAAGTGCGCGCAGGAGAAGGCGCTGGTCTACACGATCGTCGTCGTGGTCGCGGGGCTCGTCATCGGCATCGTGTTCGGCCTGGGAATGGCCGGGATGGGGCTCGCCCCGAAGCCCGCGCTGCCGGCCTGACGCCTCACTCGGCCGGGCGGACGCCGGGCTCGGCGTAGGAGTCGGGCATCGCCGGCAGCGAGAGGCCGCCGTACTGGCGCGCGCGGCGCGCGCGCGAGTGCGCGTGCAGGAATCGCTCGAGCTCGAGCAGCGCCTGCCGGTAGACCTCGCGCTTGAACTCGATCACCGCGTCGAGCGGCACCCAGTAGTCGTTCCAGCGCCACGCGTCGAACTCGGGCTTCTCGCTCGCGCGCAGGTTCATGTCCGTGTCGCGGCCGGTGAGCCGCAGCAGGTACCAGATCTGCTTCTGCCCGCGGTAGCTGCCGCGCCACTCGCGCTTGATCCAGTGCTGCGGCACCTCGTATCGCAACCAGTCGCGCGTGCGCCCCAGGATGCGCACGTGCTCGGCGGCGAGCCCCACCTCCTCGCGGAGCTCGCGGTACATCGCCTTCTCGGGCGTCTCGCCGGGATTGATCCCGCCTTGCGGAAACTGCCAGGAGTGCTCGCGGATCCGCTTGCCCCAGAAAACCTGGTTCCTCTGGTTGACGATGACGATGGCGACGTTCGGGCGATACCCGTCGCGATCCAGCATCGCTTGCCCCTGCATCGAATTCGTTGGCGCGATTGTTGCACGGAACGCGCGTCGCGGCCAACCCCGGCCACGCCGGGGCCGGGTCCGCCTACTGCAGCTGATACGACGCCGCGTCGGCCGCGCCCGCTGCCGGCTCGCCCATCGCGACGTCGGTCGCGACGAACCGGCCGGTCTCGACGTCGAGCACGAGGATGCGGCCCTCCTCGATGATGTAGTGCCAGCCGTGCAGGAAGACCGCGCCCTTCGCCACGCCGGCGGCGACGGCCGGGTAGCCCATCAGGCGCTCGAGCTGCAGCACGATCGAGCGCTGCTCGGTGCGGCGCAGCGCCTCTTCGGAGACCGTGACCGGAAGGACCGCGTCGCGCGCGTGGTCGAGCCACCGCGCGAGCTGCGGCATGTCGCGCAGCGCCTGCGGCTCCTCGTACAGCGCGCGGATCGCGCCGCAGTGGCTGTGCCCGCAGATCACGATGTCGCGCACGCGCAGGCTCTGCACGGCGAACTCGACGGCCGCGCCGAGGGCGGGGTCGCTGCCCGACGGATCGTAGGGCGGCACGAGATTGCCCACGTTGCGCACGACGAACAGGTCGCCGGGCCCCGTCCCCGTGAGGACGTAGGGAACGATGCGCGAGTCCGAGCAGCCGATGAACAGCGTGCGCGGGTGCTGGCCTTCCTTCACCAGCCGGCGGTACGCCTCCCGGTACTTGGGGAAGAAGCTCCGCTCGAAGCGGGCGAGGCGCTTGACGAGTTCGTCGTCCACGACGCGTCCTCCGGCTGCCCGCGCCCTACTTCGCCGCCGGCGCCACCTGGCGTCGCGCCGCTTCGGCCTGCTCGCGCGCCTGCAGCGTCAGCGTGTACGCGACGTAGTACTTGTAGATGTTGCGCACGTAGGTCGTCGTCTCGGTGCCGATCTTCTCGGCGACGACCAGCTCGACGTTGTTGAACCAGCGGTCGGGGTCGAGCCCGCGGTTCGCGGCCTCCTTGCGCGCCTTCGACACGTTGCCGGGGCCGCAGTTGTAGCTGGCGAAGGCGAACAGCGGCCGGTTGCCCTCGCTGAACTTCGCGTCGGGGAAGTACTTCGTCATCAGCTGGTCCATGTACTTCGCGCCGGCGTGGATGTTGGGCTCGGTGACGCGGATGTCGCCGACCTTGAGCTCGGCGCCGGTCGCCGGCATGATTTGCATCACGCCGATCGCGCCCACGTGGCTGCGCGCGCCCTGGTTGAGCTGCGACTCCTGGTAGCCCTGCGCGGCCAGCATCAGCGGGTCGAATCCGTAGCGCTTGCCGTACTTGTCGAACAGCGCCAGCGTCTCCTGGAAGCGCTTCCACTCGGCGGTCCCGGTCGGGTCCTTGAGCTCCTTGACGCGCTTCATGTAGCTGTTCATGCGGTAGTCCGCGACGCCGTTCTTCATCGCCCAGTTCTGGAAGAAGTCGGCGATCTCCGCCTGGAGCTTCGGGCTGTTCTTGCGGATCGCCCAGCCGGTCTTCCCGCCGGAACGCAGCACGAGGTCGTTGCGCGGCTTGACCTTCGGCAGCACCTGCGCCCACATGCGCGCCTTCCAGTCGTCGACGACGACGACCTGGAGCAGGCCCGCGTTCAGCATGTCCATCATGTCCTCGTCCTCGAGCGACTCCGGCACGAGCTCGAGCTTCGCCGGCGCCTTGCCCTCGCGCGCGAGCCGCTCGTTCAGCGCGACGAGGCTCTCGTGGTACGAGGACGCCTTGCGCACGTGCACGGTCTTGCCGGAGAGGTCGTCCAGCGTCTTGATCTCGGGGCTCGCCGGTCCCGTGACCACGACCTCGTCGATCGTGCGCCGGCCCTCGTCGCCCGGCACGAAGTCGACCAGCTTGAGCCGCTCCTCGGTGACCGTCAGGTTGCCGATCGAGACGTCTGCGAGGCCCTCGTCGAGATGCGGCAGCAGCTTCTCGCGCGTGGCCGGCGCGACGTACACGGTGAGCGGCCGCTTGCCGAGCTGCTTCGAGTACTTGACGTTGAGATAGCGCTCCCAGTCGCGCGCGAGTTCGACGGCGATGCCGCGCTCGCGGCCCTTGTCGCTGAAGTAGAGCGAGCGCGAGAACGGCGCGTAGATGCGGATCATGCGCCGCTCGAGCATCTGGTCGAAGTCGCCCTTCCAGGGCTTGTTCGCGACCTGCAGGCGGCGGGGCGTGGCGGCGGGGTCGGGCGCCGGCGCCGGCTGGGCGGACGCGGCGGCGGCGCACGCCAAAAGCACGGCCGCGACGACGCGGCCGAGGGTCACAGCGTTCATGTCGGCTCCGTACCGGGCGGAGCGGAGATTCTACTGGACGAGCGGCGACGCGGCGGCCGCCAGGACCACGCCCTCGAGCCGGGCCTGCCCCGCGAGCACCTCGACGTACTGGCGCAACGCGCGCGCCGCGACCTGCGCCTCGAGGGACGCGGCGATCGCGCCTTCGACCTGCTCGAACGGCAGCGTGCGCCCCGCGATGCGGTGGTCGACCGCGATCACGTGAAAGCCGTAGCGCGTCGTCGCGAGCTGCGGCAGCACGCCGGTGGCCCGCGTGCCGAACACCGCCGCGTCGAACTCGGGCACCATCTGGTCGCGGCCGAACTGGCCGAGGTTGCCGCCCTGCGCGCCCGACGGGCAGTTCGACAGCTCCGCCGCGCGCTGCGCGAAGCGCTCGGGGTGCGCGGCGAGCTCGGCGAGCGTCTCCTCCGCCTTCGCGCGGAGCAGGCTCACAGGCGTGCCCGGCGTCACCGCGAACAGGACGTGGCGCGCTTCGACGAGCTCGCCTGAGTGGTAGCGCTCCGGATGCGCATCGAACTGCCGCCGGCACTCCTCGGGCGTGGCCTTCGGTGTGGGCACGTCGGCGTCAAGCAGCCGCGCGATCACCTCGTCCTCGGCCTCCCGGCTCGCGAAGGCGACAGTCTCGCGCGCCGCGCCGCCCTCGAGGAGCCCCAGCGCGCCCGCGCGCTGCAGCAGCAGCTCGCGCACCGCGAGCGAGCGGCGGGCTGCGGCCTCGGGGTCCGGCGCGCCGGCGTGAAGCTCCGCCTCGGCGCGGATCGCGTCGTCGTCGAGGACCGTGCCGTTGACGCGGATGCTCATCGCCCGCGCACGACCTGGTAGGCGCGCGTCACGTAGCCGACCGCCGCGAAGCCGCTCCACACGTGCACCAGCCGCGTGAACGGGAACACGAGGAAGATCGTCATGCCGAGCAGCAGGTGCAGCTTGAACACCGGCGCGACGCCCGCCACGTAGTTCGCGGCGTCGCCCTGGAACGTGACGATGTGCTGCGCCCAGGTCATCAGCTTGATCATCTCGCCGCCGTCCATGTGGCCGGCCGACACCGGCAGCGAGACGAGCCCGAGCAGAAGCTGGATGAGGAGCATCCACAGCACCAGCCAGTCCGTCGCGCGCGTGGTCGCCCGGATGCGCGGCTCGGCGAAGCGGCGGTGCATCAGGATGACCAGGCCCACCAGCATGATCGCGCCGAAGATGCCGCCGGCCACGATCGCCAGCAGCTGCTTCGCCGGCGGCTCGACGCCCAGCGCGTGGAACAGCGCGATCGGCGTCAGCATGCCGAAGAAGTGGCCGAAGAAGATGCCGAGGATGCCGATGTGGAACAGGTTCGAGCCCAGCCGGAGCTGGCCCGCGCGCAGCAGCTGCGAGCTGTCGCTCTTCCACGTGTACTGCTCGCGGTCGAAGCGGATGAGGCTCCCCACGAGGAAGACGGCGAGCGCGATGTAGGGATAGATGCCGAAGAGGAACGTGTTGAGGTTCGCGGCCATGGTGGGTCCTTCGAATCAGCGTGCGGCGGGGCGGGGCATGAACTTGACGACGGACGCGGCGCTCGCGCCGGCGCCGCAGGAGGGCGCGGCGCCCGGGCCGAACACGACCGGTGCCTCCGCCCACTCCTCGTCGATCGGCTTGTCGGGCTCGACGGCCGGCTTCTCGTCGAGGCCGCGCTCGCTCACCGAGGCCAGCGCGGCGGCGAGCACCGCCGCGTAGGAGGAGCCGCGGGCGGCGAGCGCGTTGCCGACCTTGCGCAGCAGGTGCGCGCTCTCGGCGAGCATCACCTCGGCCACGTCGTGCGGCTGCAGGCTCAGGAACTCGAGCAGCGCCGGCAGGTAGTCGGGCAGCTCGCCTTCGCGCAACCGCAGTCCCGCGCGCTCGTACTCGGACTTGAGGTCCACCATCGCCTGGCCGCGGTCGCGCGACTCGCCGTGGACGTGCTCGAAGAGGTGCAGGCTGGTGGCGCGCCCGCGGTCGAACAGCGCGACGTAGCGCTCCTGTGCATCGATGAGGTCGATGCGGCCGAGCTCCTCGACCAGCGCCGCGAGCGCGGCGCGCTCCGCGCGGGGCAGCGAGCGATCGGCCTCGACGACCGCGCGGATCTCGGGCAGCGCGGCGACCAGCTCCGCGTCGGGGTAGGCGAGCAGCGCCGCGAGCGCCTTGTAGGTGATCGACATCACGCTCTCCTAGACCACTTCCCTGATCGGTATCGTGCGGCGCTTCTTGCCGCCGAACAGCCCCGTGGCCGGCGTCGCGCCGTCCGAGCAGCCGTTGCCAAACGAGAAGCCGCACTCGCCGCGCAGGTCGTACGCATTCTCGGCGTGCTCGCGGTGCGTCGTCGGGATGACGAAGCGGTCCTCGTAGTTGGCGATGGCCATGATCTGGTACATGTCCTCGACCTGCCGGACCGTGAGCCCCGCCTGCTTCAGCACCGCGGCGTTCTCGCGCTTCTCGACGTGGCGGTCGCGCATGTAGGCGCGCATCGCCAGCATGCGCTCCAGCGCCTGCGCCACCGGCTGCTCGTCGCCCGCGGTCAGCAGGTTGGCGAGATAGCGCAGCGGGATGCGCAGGCTGCGCACGTCGGGCAGCGAGCCGAACGCGCCGATGGCGCCCGAGTTCGCGGCGGACTGGATCGGCGACAGCGGCGGCACGTACCAGACCATCGGCAGCGTGCGGTACTCGGGGTGCAGCGGCAGCGCGACGCGCCAGTCGACGGCCATCTTGTAGACGGGCGAGGCGCGGGCGGCGTCCAGCCACGCCTGCGGCACGCCGTCGGCGCGCGCCTGCTCGATCACCCGCGGGTCGTTCGGGTCGAGGAACAGGCCAAGCTGCGCGGCGTAGAGGTCCTTGTCGTCCGCCGCGGCCGCCTCGCCGATGCGGTCGGCGTCGTAGAGCAGCACGCCGAGGTAGCGGATGCGGCCCACACAGGTCTCCGAGCACACCGTCGGCTGCCCCGCCTCGATGCGCGGGTAGCAGAAGATGCACTTCTCCGCCTTGCCCGACGACCAGTTGTAGTAGATCTTCTTGTACGGGCAGCCGGAGACGCACATGCGCCAGCCGCGGCACTTGTCCTGGTCGATGAGGACGATGCCGTCCTCCTCGCGCTTGTAGATCGAGCCCGACGGGCACGAGGCCACGCACGCCGGGTTGAGGCAGTGCTCGCACAGCCGCGGCAGGTACATCATGAAGGTGTGCTCGAACTGCCCGTAGATCTCCTTCTGCACGCCCTCGAAGTTCGCGTCCTTGCTCCGCTTGGCGAACTCGCCGCCGAGGATCTCCTCCCAGTTCGGGCCCCACTCGATCTTCTCCATCCGCTGCCCGGTGATCAGCGAACGGGGGCGGGCCACCGGCGACGCCTTCATCACGGGGGCCGTGTGCAGGTGCTCGTAGTCGAACGTGAACGGCTCGTAGTAGTCGTCGATCTCCGGCAGGTTGGGATTGGCGAAGAGCTTCATCAGGATCGACCACTTGCCGCCCTGGCGCGGCTCGATGCCGCCGTTGCGCTTCACCCAGCCGCCCTTCCAGCGGCCCTGGTTCTCCCAGTCCTTCGGGTAGCCGATGCCCGGCTTCGTCTCGACGTTGTTGAACCAGGCGTACTCCATGCCCTCGCGGTTCGTCCAGACGTTCTTGCAGGTGACCGAGCAGGTGTGGCAGCCGATGCACTTGTCGAGGTTGAGGACCATGCCGATCTGCGCGCGGATCTTCATTTCGTTTCTCCAGCGATACGTGTACGGACACGCTGTGTGTTAATCCTCGTCGTCGTTCCCGCGCAGGCGGGAACCCAGTGTCTTGCGACGGAAAGTCGCTGGATCCCCGCTTTCGCGGGGATGACGAAACGCAGGGTGGCGAGCGCGGTCATGCCTCGGAGCCCGCGGCCGCCGGCTGGTCCATCCAGTCCACGTTCTTCATCTTGCGCACGATCACGAACTCGTCGCGGTTCGTGCCGATCGTCCCGTAGTAGTTGAAGCCGTAGGCCTGCTGCGCGTAGCCGCCGATCATGTGCGTGGGCTTGACCGTGCAGCGCGTCACCGAGTTGTGGATGCCGCCGCGCGTGCCGGTCACCTCCGACCCGGGCACGTTCACGATCTTCTCCTGCGCGTGGTACATGAGGCACATGCCGTTGTTCACCCGCTGCGAGACGACCGCCCGCGCCGCGATCGCGCCGTTGACGTTGTAGAGCTCGATCCAGTCGTTGTCCTCGACGCCGATCTTCCGCGCGTCGTCCTCGGAGAGCCAGACGATCGGCCCGCCGCGGGAGAGCGTCAGCATCATCAGGTTGTCGGTGTACGTGGAGTGGATGCCCCACTTCTGGTGCGGCGTGATGA
>JAOUIA010000075.1 GCA_029884335.1 Betaproteobacteria bacterium | reverse complement strand
GTGCAGGGGGGCGGGGAGGAAGTATCCGCGCTTACCCGCCGCGGGCGAGCGCCGCGCCGGCAGCGAGCGCGCGAAGCTTGCCCCGTGCCACTTCGCGGGAGAGCGGGACCATCCCGCAGTTCGTGCAGGCCTGGATGCGCTCGGGCGCGACCAGCCGGGCGGCGGCGGCGAGCGTGGCGGCGACCTCCTCCGGCGTCTCGACGCGCTCGCTCGCCACGTCGATCGCGCCCACCAGCACGTCCTTGTCGCCGAGCAGCGCGATCAGGTCGAGCGGCACGCGCGAATTCTGGCACTCGAGCGACACCTGGCCGATCGTCGAGCGGGCGAGGAGCGGAAAAGTCGCCTCGTACTGCCGCCACTCGCTGCCGAGCGTCTTCTTCCATTCGACGTTCGCAGCGATGCCGTAGCCGTAGCAGATGTGCACCGCCGTGGTGCACGGCAGGCCCTGCGCGGCCCGCTCCAGCGCCGCCACGCCCCAGTCGCGCACCTCGTCGAAGTAGACGTTGAACGCGGGTTCGTCGAACTGGATCACGTCCACGCCGGCCGCGGCGATCTCGCGCGCTTCGGCGTTGAGGATCTCGGCGAACGCCCAGGCAAGCTTCTCCCGGCTGCGGTAGTGGGCGTCGTGGAGCGTGTCGACCATCGTCATCGGGCCGGGCAGCGTGAACTTGACCCTGCGGCCGGTCTCCGCGCGCAGGAAGCGCGCGTCCTCGGCGTAGACGGGATGCCGTCGCGCGACGGGGCCGGCGACCACCGGCACGTCGGCGTCGTAGCGGTTGCGGATGCGCACCGTGCGCTTGTGCGCGAAGTCCACGCCCTCGAGCCCCTCGATGAACGTGGTGACGAAGTGGCGTCGCGTCTGCTCGCCGTCGGTGACGATGTCGATGCCGGCGCGCTCCTGCTCGAAGAGCGCGAGCCGGACCGCATCGCGCTTGCCCTGCGCCAGCGCCTCGCCCTCGAGCAGCCACGGTGCCCACAGTGCCTGCGGCTGCGCGAGCCACGCGGGCTTCGGGAGGCTGCCGGCGATCGTCGAAGGGAAGAGCATTAGGGTGCATTTCGAAAGGGAGGGGCGGCGAGTATAGGGCTCGTTGGTCACCGCCAGAAAGTAGGGTCAGACTCGACTTTCCTGCTCGCCGCGCGGGTTGGTCCGTGCCATGAACCAGCCGCGGAAAGTCGAGTCTGACCCTACTTTCTGGTCAGGCCACTTGACCGGTGGCGCGACGGCGGTTAACGTCCGCCGTCCCCGTCGTCCGCCCTCCCACCCGTGCCCCGCATCCTCTTCTCCGACCACGACTTCCCCGACATCGGGCTCGAGCTCGAGCTGTTCCGCAGGCACGGCATCGACGTCGAGGTCGCCCAGTGCCGGAGCGAAGGGGACGTGATCCGGGCGGCGCAGGGCTGCTGCGGTATCCTGCTGCAGTACGCGCCGATCACCGAACAGGTGGTCAACGCCCTGCCCGGGGTGGGCATCGTGAGCCGCATCGGCGCCGGCTTCGACACCATCGACACGGCCGCCTGCCAGCGGCAGGGCGTCTGGGTGGCGAACTCTCCGGACTACGGCGTGGGCGAGGTCGCGACGCACGCGCTGGGGCTCGCGCTCGCCGTCACGCGCAACATCGTCGCCTACCACCGCGACATCACTGCGGCCGGCAAGTGGCATTACCTTTCTTCGGGGCGGCTGCGTCGCCCGCGCGAGTTGACGCTGGGGATCGTCGGCCTCGGCCGAATCGGCAAGCGCACCGCGCAGGTCTCGCGCGACGTCTACAAGCGCGTCGTCGCCTACGACCCCTACCTCATCGACGGCGACTTCCCGGTGTTCGTCGAGCGCGCATCGTCCCTCGAGGCGCTCGCGCGCGAGGCCGACGTCGTGTCGCTCCACACGCCGCTCACCGCCGAGACGCGCGGGATGATCGGCGAGCGCTTCTTCGCGGCGCTGAAGCCCGGGAGCTACCTCGTGAACACCGCGCGCGGCGCGGTGGTCGACGTCGACGCTTGCCTGCGCGCGCTCGATGCTGGAATATTGGCCGGGGCGGGGCTCGACGTGCTGCCCTCGGAGCCGGTGGCGGCGGGCTCGGCGCTCGCGAGCCACCCGCGCGTGGTGCTGACGCCGCACGCGGCGTTCTACTCGCAGGAGGCCGAGCGGGAGCTGCGGCAGAAGGCGGCGCGCAACCTCGCGACGTGGATCGCGACCGGGCGGCCGGACTACGTGGTGGTGCAGGGCACGCGCAAGCCGGCCGCCTGACGGGCCGCGAGGCGCGAAACCAGGCCGCGCGCCGCCCTGCGCGCAGCGGCGACTACAATAACGCGAGGAGGAGCACGGATGGCGGGTGTTGCGATCACCGCGGTCCAGAAGTGGTTCGGCAGCACCCACGTGATTCGCGGCGTGGACATCGCCATCGCCGACGGCGAGTTCTGCGTGCTCGTCGGGCCCTCGGGCTGCGGCAAGTCCACGCTGCTGCGCATGATCGCCGGCCTGGAAGAGATCGGCGAAGGCACGATCGCCATCGGCGGGCGCGTGGTGAACCAGATCGCGCCCAAGGAGCGCGACATCGCCATGGTGTTCCAGAACTACGCGCTCTATCCGCACATGACGGTGCGCGACAACCTGTCGTTCGCGCTGCGGCTCGCCAAGCGGACGACCGAGGACGTCGAAGCGCGCGTGGCGCGCGCCGCCGACATCCTCGGCCTCAAGGATCTGCTCGAGCGCTACCCCCGCCAGCTCTCCGGCGGCCAGCGCCAGCGCGTGGCGATGGGTCGCGCCATCGTGCGCGACCCGCAGGTCTTCCTGTTCGACGAGCCGCTGTCGAACCTCGACGCCAAGCTGCGCGTGCAGATGCGCACGGAGATCAGGGAGCTGCACCAGCGCCTGAAGACCACGTCGATCTACGTCACGCACGACCAGATCGAGGCGATGACGATGGCCGACCGCATCGTCGTGATGAGAGACGGCCTGGTCGAGCAGCAGGGCGCGCCGCTCGAGCTCTACGACGCCCCGGCGAACACGTTCGTCGCCGGCTTCATCGGCTCTCCGGCGATGAACATGGTGCCGGGCACGGTGCGCGGGGGCCGCGAGGTCGAGTTCGCCGGCGGCGTGCGGCTGCCGGTGCCGGCCGACGCCCGCGCCGAGGAGGGGCAGAGCGTGCTCTACGGCATCCGTCCCGAGCACTGCGCGCCGTCCGACGCGGGGCTGCCCGCCGACGTCGTCGTCGTCGAGCCGACCGGCGCCGACACGCAGCTCTACTGCCGCTTCGGCGGCCAGGACTTCACCGCGGTCGTCCGCGACCGCACGCACGTGACTCCCGGCGAGCGGGTCATGCTGCGGCCGGACCTCAAGCGCTCGCACCTGTTCGACGCGTCCACCGGACGCAGACTCGCCGCCTGAAGCGGATCCCACAGAAGGAGGAGAAGCATGAGCAGCAACCGTCGTGATTTCCTGAAGACCACCGCGGGCGTGGCCGCTGCCACGGCGACGGGCACGCTGCTCGCGCCGTCGGTCGCGAGCGCGCAGGGCGCGTGGAGCAACCAGCCGGAGAAGGGCGCGAAGCTGCGCGTGCTGCGCTGGAAGCGCTTCGTCCAGGGCGACGAGGACACCTACATGGCCAACGTGAAGAAGTTCACGGAGAAGTACGGCGTCGAGGTGCGCGTCGACCACGAGGGCTGGGAGGACGTGCGCCCGAAGGCGGCCGTGGCCGCCAACACCGGCGCCGGCCCCGACATCATCCTGTCGACCAACGACGACGCCAACCTGTACCCCGACAAGCTGCTCGACGTCACCGACCTCGCCGAGTACCTCGGCAAGAAGTACGGCGGCTGGTATCCGGTGTGCCAGCAGTACCTGAAGCCCGATGGCAAGAAGTGGATCGGCGTGCCGCTCGGCTGCGCCGGCAACGCGCTCGTCTACCGCGAGAGCGCGATCAAGGCGGCGGGCTTCTCCAGCGTGCCCAAGGACACGGCCGGCTTCCTGAAGCTGATGCAGGCGCTGAAGGAGAAGGGCATGCCGGGCGGCTTCGCGCTCGGCAACGCGACCGGCGACGGCAACACGTGGACGCACTGGCTCGTCTGGTCGCACGGCGGGCGGCTCGTGAACGAGAAGAACCAGGTCGTCATCGACAGCCCCGAGACGATCAGGGCGCTGGAGTACGGCAAGTCGCTCTACGAGACCTTCGTGCCCGGCACGCTGTCGTGGCTCGACCCGAACAACAACAAGGCGTTCCTCGACGGCCAGCTCGGCATCACGGCGAACGGCATCTCGGTCTACTACGCGGCCAAGAACTCGGCCGACGCGAAGGTCAAGGAGATGACCGCCGACATCAACCACGCGAACTTCCCGATCGGCCCGGTCGGCCGGCCGACCGAGTTCAACCTGTTCTTCAACCAGATGATCTTCCGGTACACGAAGTACCCGAGGGCGGCGAAGGAGTTCCTCCGCTTCATGATGGAGGAGGAGCAGGTGAGCCCGTGGCTGACCGCGTCCATCGGCTACGTCACGCCGGCGCTGACGGTCTACGAGAAGCACCCGGTGTGGAACGACCCGAAGTCGATCCCGTATCGCGACTCGATGAAGATCATGCTGCCGTCGGGCTACTCGGGCAAGATGGGCTATGCCTCCGCCGGCGCGCTCGCCGACTTCATCGTCGTCAACATGGTCGCCGAGGCGGTGTCCGGGTCGAAGACGCCGAAGGAGGCCGCGGAGCGGGCGCAGAAGCGGGCGGAGCGGTATTACAAGGTCTAGCCGCCACGCAGGCGTCGTCCCCGCGACCGCGGGGACCCAGCGTCTTCCTCGCATGACGGGCGACGCCGGGTTCCCGCTTCCGCGGGCACGACGACGTGACTTCAATGCACCACGACCGATGACGGCTTTCGCGACATGACGAGCGCTGCACCGCCTGCCGGCGGCACCCGCTGGCTCGACAACCGCAACGTGCTGGGCGCGCTGTTCATGCTGCCCGCGGCGGTGCTGCTGCTCGCGTTCCTGACCTACCCGCTGGGGCTGGGCGTGTGGCTCGGCTTCACCGACACGAAGATCGGGCGGCCCGGCGAGTGGGTGGGCTTCGAGAACTACGAGTTCCTGTGGGGGGACTCGGTCACGCGGCTTGCGCTGTTCAACACGCTCTTCTACACGCTGGTGGCGAGCATCTTCAAGTTCGGCCTCGGGCTCTGGCTCGCCTTGCTGCTCAACAAGCACCTCCCCTTCAAGGCGTTCATCCGCGCCATCGTCCTGCTGCCGTTCATCGTCCCGACGGCGCTGTCCGCCATCGCTTTCTGGTGGATCTACGACGCGCAGTTCTCCGTGATCAGCTGGGTGCTGACGAAGGCGGGGCTGATCGACCGCTACATCGATTTCCTCGGCGACCCCTGGAACGCGCGCTTCTCCACGATCGCCGCGAACATCTGGCGCGGCGTCCCGTTCGTGGCGATCTGCCTGCTCGCCGGCCTGCAGACGATCTCCCCGTCGTACTACGAGGCCGCGAGCCTCGACGGCGCCACGCCATGGCAGCAGTTCCGCTACGTGACGCTGCCGCTGCTGACGCCGATCATCGCGGTGGTGATGACGTTCTCGGTCCTGTTCACGTTCACCGACTTCCAGCTCATCTACGTGCTGACGCGCGGGGGGCCGCTCAACGCGACGCACCTGATGGCCACGCTCTCGTTCCAGCGCGCGATCCCCGGCGGCTCGCTTGGCGAGGGGGCGGCGCTCGCCGTGGCGATGGTGCCGTTCCTGCTCGCGGCGATCCTGTTCAGCTACTTCGGGCTGCAGCGGCGCCGCTGGCAGCAAGGCGGCGGAGACGCGTAACGTGAGCGCGACGAATCCTCCGCCCGCCGGCGAGGCCGCCGCCGCCGCGCGGATCGCCGAGAGCGCCGCCCCCGCCGCCCGCAGCGGCGACGACGTGCAGGGCATGCGCTACCTCGAGTCGCGCACCCGCCGGCTGGTCACCCTCTACCTCCCGCTCGGCGCCTTCCTTTTCGTGCTGTTGTTCCCGTTCTACTGGATGGCGATCACGACCTTCAAGCCGAACGCCGAGCTGATCTCGCGCGAGGGAAATCCGTTCCTCGTGCTCGACCCGACGCTTGCGCACCTGCGCAAGCTCCTGTTCGACACCGCCTACCCCGAGTGGCTGTGGAACACGATGCTGGTGGCCGTGACCTCGACGTTCCTGTCGATCGCCTGCAGCGTGCTCGCCGCGTACGCGATCGAGCGGCTGCGCTTCCGCGGCTCGCGCTACGTCGGCATGAGCATCTTCCTCGCCTACCTCGTGCCGCCCTCGATCCTGTTCATCCCGCTCGCGGCGGTGATCCAGAAGCTCGGGCTGTTCGACACGCGCCTCGCGCTCATCTGCACCTACCCCACGTTCCTGATCCCGTTCTGCACGTGGCTGCTGATGGGCTACTTCCGCTCGATCCCGTTCGAGCTGGAGGAGTGCGCGCTTGTCGACGGCGCGTCGCGCTGGCAGATCCTGTCCCGGATCATCCTGCCGCTCGCGGTCCCGGGCCTGATCTCGGCGGGCATCTTCGCGTTCACGCTGTCGTGGAACGAGTTCATCTACGCGCTGACGTTCATCTCCTCGTCGGAGGTGAAGACGGTGCCGGTGGGCGTGATCACCGAGCTCGTCGAGGGCGACGTCTACCACTGGGGCTCGCTGATGGCGGGCGCGCTGATGGGCTCGCTGCCGGTGGCGATCCTGTACTCGTTCTTCGTCGAGTACTACGTCTCCGGCCTCACCGGGGCGGTCAAGGAGTAGCCGCGCGCGTCACGCGGCGAGGGGCCCCGTTGTCGCGGAGCGCAACGGGGATCGACGCCAAGACGCGTCGCGGCAGGCGGCCGACGCGCGACTACCCGTCAGGCGCAGCAGGTTCGGTGAGGCCGCGCCCCTCACCCCCGACCCCTCTCCCCGCTGACGCGGGGCGAGGGGAGTGTCGATCTCCCCTCTCCCGCCGCCAGGCGGGAGAGGGGTCGGGGGTGCGGGGGCCGGGGGCGAGGGTCTGCGCTAGAATTCCGGCATCGCAGCACCGCCCCGGAGCAACCCATGAGCATCCACGAACGCATCCGCGAGCAGGTCACCACCCACCCGGTGGTCCTGTACATGAAGGGAACGCCGCAGGCGCCGATGTGCGGCTTCTCGGCGACGGCCACCGAGATCCTGCACCGCTGCGGGGTCGAGGACTTCCTCGCGGTCGACGTACTCGCCGACGAGGAGATCCGTCAGGGCGTCAAGTCCTACGCCAACTGGCCGACGATCCCGCAGCTGTACGTCAACGGCGAGTTCGTCGGCGGCGCCGACATCCTGCGCGAGATGTACCAGTCGGGCGAGCTGCAGAAGCTGCTTCACAAGCCGTAGCACGCTGACGGCACGGCGCCGGGGTGCCAAGCCGCGCCCGGCGCGCCGGCGGCAGAACCGCACCAGGGGAGGGGCGCCATGGAAGCCATCAAGGCGGGCAGCGACGCGCTGTTCATTCTGCTGGGCGCGATCATGGTGCTGGCGATGCACGCCGGCTTCGCGTTCCTCGAGCTCGGCACGGTGCGGCGCAAGAACCAGGTCAACGCGCTGGTCAAGATCCTGGTCGACTTCGCGGTGTCGACGATTGCCTACTTCTTCATCGGCTACGCGATCGCCTACGGCATCGGCTTCTTCGCCCCGGCGGCCACGCTGGCCGAGCGCAGCGGCTACGAACTCGTCAAGTTCTTCTTCCTCCTCACGTTCGCCGCGGCGATCCCGGCGATCGTCAGCGGCGGCATCGCCGAGCGCGCGCGCTTCAACCCGCAGCTCGCCGCGACGTTTCTCCTCGTCGGCTTCGTCTACCCGGTGTTCGAGGGCATCGCGTGGAACCAGCGCTACGGCGTCCAGGAGTGGCTGAAGGCGGCGTTCGGCGCCGAGTTCCACGACTTCGCCGGCAGCGTGGTGGTGCACGCGATGGGCGGCTGGATCGCGCTGGTCGCCGTCGTGCTGCTCGGCGCCCGCCGCGGCCGCTATTCGCGCGAGGGCGGCATGGCCGCGCACCCGCCGTCGTCGATCCCGTTCTTGGCACTCGGCGCGTGGATGCTCACGGTGGGCTGGTTCGGCTTCAACGTGATGTCGGCGCAGTCGATCGACAAGATCTCCGGGCTCGTCGCGATGAACTCGCTGATGGCGATGGCGGGCGGCACGATCGCGGCGCTCGTCGCCGGCCGCAACGACCCGGGCTTCGTGCACAACGGGCCGCTTGCCGGGCTGGTGGCGGTGTGCGCGGGTTCCGACGTCATGCACCCGCTCGGCGCGCTGGTCACCGGCGCCGTCGCCGGCGTGCTGTTCGTCCGGCTGTTCACGCTGACGCAGAACCGCTGGAAGATCGACGACGTGCTCGGCGTGTGGCCGCTGCACGGGCTGTGCGGCGCCTGGGGCGGCATCGCCTGCGGCATCTTCGGCGCGACTGCGCTGGGCGGGATGGGCGGCGTGTCGTTCGGCGCGCAGCTCGTCGGCACGCTGCTCGGCATCGCGCTGGCGCTCGCCGGCGGCGCGATCGTCTACGGCGGGCTGAAGGTGTCCGTCGGCCTGCGCCTCGACCCCGAGCAGGAGTTCAACGGCGCCGACCTCTCGGTCCACAAGATCTCCGCCTCGCCGGAGCGCGAGACGGCCTGGTGAGCATCGCCACCGCGCACCACGGGTGCACGGCGGCGAGACGCAGAGGGAACGGGGGACGTCGCGCGAATTCGCGACGGCCCGGGTGTCAGCGGCGGCGCGTGGCTCTGCGGCGCCAGGCGAACGAAGCCGCGATGAGCAGTGCGGTCAGGGCCAACGCCCACGGCGCATCCACCGGGATCGCCTCCGTGCTTGCCGCCGGGGCCGCGGAGTCGGTGACCGTGACGTTGAAGCTTCCGAAGTTGTTGTAGTTCGCCCCCAGGCCATCCGCCTGGCCGAGGAAGAGCCGCGTCGCGCCGGCAGGGACGACTATCTGCTGGACGTTGCCGGTGCCCGTTCCCGTGCGCCCGTCGCCGATGAAGAACACCTGCCGCAGCTGCGGGGCGATGGACGCCTGCGCCAGCGAGCCGGGTGTGGAGAAGTTCAGCCCGGCGGGGGCGGCGCCGCCGGGCACGCTCGCGTCGAGAAAGACGCCGATGAGCGAATTGGCCGGGCCAACGAACGCGGAGATGCCGAACGCCGCGGCGACGTTGGCATTGCCGCAGTTGCCGGCATCCGGCGTCGTGCTCGGGCAGCCGTTGTAGTCCGTGCCTCCCGTGGCGGACACGGTGAGGACGCTGCCGGCAGCTAGATTGAGGCCGGAGGAAGCAAGCACCGGGCTGTTGGTGGGCGCGACGTCGCTGCCGGGGAAACCCCCGTTCAGCACCGTGCCGTTCGGCTGCCCGGCGAGCCAGACGTCGGCAATCCCCGGGACCGTCACGGTGGTGCTCGCGCCCTGGACCACGCCGGCGCCCGATGCGGCCAGCGCCGCGGACAAGGCAATCAGGAGTCGCTTCCACGCTCGGGCCATCGTCCCCTCCAAGGGCAGGCGCCGCCGGCACCGGCGGCAGGCCGCAGCATACGACCGGGCCATCCGGCCGGCGTGCGCCCCGGGCACTATAGACCCGTCCGGCGGGGGATCGCAACGGCAGCGTACGGGGGGGGCCGGCGCCTACGTGCGCGCGCGCTGCACGCGGCGCACGTCGGGCACGCGCCGCAGGTTGCGCACGATCGCCGCCAGGTGGCGGCGGTCGCGAACCTGGATGCCGAAGAACATCGCGATCACGCCCGCGCCGTCGGGCTTCTCCATCGAGATCGCGTCGATGTTGCCCTCGGCGTCGGCGATCGCCATGGCGAGGTCGGCGAGCAGCCCCCGCCGGTCCGAGACGAGCACGCGCACGCCGGCGTCGAACACCCCCTCGACGTCGCCCGCCCACTCGACGTCGACCAGCTCCGCCGCGTCGACGCGCTGCTTGCGCAGCGTCACGCAGTCGGTGAGGTGCACGACCAATCCCTGGCCCTTGCGGAAGTGGCCGACGATCGCGTCGCCGGGGATCGGGCGGCAGCACTTCGCGTACTGGATCGCCACGCCCTCCACGCCGCGCAACGTGAGCGCCCCGGGCTTCGCCGCCGGGGCGGCGTCGTCGCCGCGGCCCGGCGTGCGCGTGAGCGCCTGCGCGACGACGAACGACAGGCGCTTGCCCACGCCGATGTCGGCGAGGATGTCGAGCTGGCTGCGCGCGCCGTACTCCTTCGCCAGCGCCTCCCAGCGCTCCCAGGTGATCGCCTCGGGCTCGACCTTCAGCGTGGCCAGCGCCTGGTTGAGCAGCCGCTCGCCCAGCGCCGCCGACTCCTTCTGCTGGAGGCCCTTCAGGTAGTGGCGGATGCGCGAGCGCGCCTTGCCGGTGGCCACGAACGACAGCCACGACGGGTTCGGCCGCGCCGTGGGCGCGGTGAGGATCTCGACGTGGTCGCCGCTCTTGAGCTCGGTCCGGAGCGGCAGGAGCTCGTAGTTGATGCGCGCCGCCACGCAGTGGTGGCCGATGTCGGTGTGCACGCCGTAGGCGAAGTCGACCGCGGTCGCGCCGCGCGGCAGCGCCATGATCTTGCCCTTCGGCGTGAAGACGTAGATCTCCTCGGGGAAGAGGTCGCCCTTGACGTTCTCGAGGAACTCCTTGCTGTCGCGCGACTCCGACTGGATCTCGAGCAGGCCCTGCAGCCAGCGGTCCGTCTCGCGCTGCGCCTCGGCGAGCCCGACGCCGTCCTGCCGCTTGTACAGCCAGTGCGCGGCCACCCCCGCCTCGGCGACGCGGTGCATGTCGTGCGTGCGGATCTGCACCTCGAGCGGCGTGCCGAACGGCCCGAACAGCGTGGTGTGCAGCGACTGGTAGCCGTTCGCCTTGGGGATCGCGACGTAGTCCTTGAACTTGCCGGGAATCGGCTTGTAGAGCGCGTGCAGCACGCCGAGCGCCGCGTAGCAGGACGTGGGGTCGGGGACCAGCACGCGCACGCCGTAGATGTCGAACACCTGCGAGAACGTGTAGCGCTTCTCGCGCATCTTCTTGTAGACGGAGTAGACGGTCTTCTCGCGCCCGCTGACCGAGGCGTGGATGCCGGCCTTGTGGTAGCCCTCGCGGATCGCCTCGAGGAGGCGGTTCATCACCTCGCGGCGGTTGCCGCGCGCGGCCTTGATGGCGGCGGTCAGGACCCGGTAGCGCAGCGGGTTCAGGTGCTTGAACGAGAGGTCCTGCAGTTCCTGGTAGAGCGCGTTGAGGCCCAGGCGGTTGGCGATCGGCGCGTAGATGTCGAGCGTCTCCCGCGCGATGCGCTTGCGGTTGGCCGGCGACATCGCGTCCAGCGTGCGCATGTTGTGCAGCCGGTCGGCCAGCTTGATGAGGATGACGCGCACGTCGCGCGCCATCGCGAGGAGCATCTTGCGGAAGTTCTCCGCCTGCGCGTCCTCGGTGCTGGTGAACTCGATCTGGTCGAGCTTGGAGACGCCGTCGACCATCTCGGCGACCGGCTTGCCGAACGTCGTCTCGAGCTCGCCCTTGGTGACCGCGGTGTCCTCCATCACGTCGTGGAGGAGGGCGGCCGCCAGCCCCTGCGCGTCGATCCGCCACTGCGACAGGATGCTCGCGACCGCGAGCGGGTGCGTGATGTACGGCTCGCCGGACTTGCGGTACTGGCCGCGGTGCGCGGAGTCCGAGTACTCGAACGCGCGCTCGACGAGCTCGACGTCCGGCGGGCCGAGGTAGTGGCCGAGGTGTCGGGTGAACTCGGCGATCTCGGACATGGCGCCCGCCGCGTCCGATTCCTTACGACGCGGGCTTGTGCAGCATCTCGATGCCGACCTTGCCCGCGGCCACTTCGCGCAGCGCGATCACGGTGGGCTTGTCGCGGTCGTTCTCGACCAGCGGCGTCGAGCCGGCGGTGATCTGCCGGGCGCGGTTGGTCGCGGCGAGCGTGAGCTCGAAGCGGTTGGGGATCTTGCCGAGGCAATCCTCGATGGTGATGCGGGCCATGGCGCTTTCCTGGTCAGGAGTCGGTGGGTTCGAAGAGTCCCTGCAACAGCCGGGCGTGGCGCGCGCGCTGGCGGGCCACCTTGAGCCGGGCTGCGCGGACGATCGCCGTCAGGTCGTCGACGGCCGTCGCAAAGTCTTGATTGATAATAACATAATCGAACTCCTCCCAGTGCGCCATCTCCTCGACGGCGCCGGCGAGGCGCCGGGCGATCACCTCGGGCGCGTCCTGGCCCCGCTTCTCCAGGCGTTCGCGCAGCACCGCGAGCGACGGGGGCAGGATGAAGATCAGCACCGAGTCGGGCACGAGCCTGCGCACCTGCCGTGCGCCCTGCCAGTCGATCTCCAGCAGCACGTCCTGGCCGCTGGCGACCTGCCCGGCGAGCCAGGTCGCCGACGTCGCGTACCAGTGGCCGTGCACGTGCGCGTGCTCGAGGAACTCGCCGGCGGCGCGCAGCGCCTCGAAGCGCCCCTGGTCGACGAAGTGGTAGTGCACGCCCTCGTGCTCGCCGGGCCGCGGCCCGCGCGTCGTGTAGGACACCGAGAGCCGGATGCCCGGCTCGCGCGCCAGCAGCGCGTTGACGAGGCTCGTCTTGCCGCCGCCGGAAGGGGCGGCGATGACGAAGAGGCAGCCGGGGGCGGTGTCGGACATGCGCGAAGCGGGGCGGGGAGAGGAGGGTGACCGTGGCCGGGTGTGGCGTTGCGGTAGTTGCGCGGCAGGGGAACTGGCGCGGGCTTGGGCACGCTCCCTCGCTCGCCCCTCAACCCCTCCCCGAAATTCACTCGATGTTCTGCACCTGCTCGCGCATCTGCTCGATGGCGACCTTGAGCTCGAGCGCCACGTTCGACACCTCGGCGTCGACCGACTTCGAGCCCAGCGTGTTCGCCTCGCGGTGCAGCTCCTGGGCGAGGAAGTCGAGGCGCTTGCCCACGCTGCCGCCGGCGGCGAGCACGCGCCTGACCTCCACGACGTGGGTGGAAAGCCGCGCGACCTCCTCGGCCACGTCGACCTTGGTGGCAAACACCGCGAGTTCCTGCCGCAGCCGGTCCTCGGCGGGGTCGACGCCCGCTTCGCGCAGCCGGGCGCCCAGCTTCTCGACGTAGGCGGCGTGGATCGCCGGCACGCGCGGCGTCACCCGGGCGACCTGCGCTTCGATGTCGGCGCAGCGCGCCAGCAGCAGCTGCTTCAGCTTGTCGCCTTCCCGGGCGCGCGAAGCCGCCAGCTCGGCGAGCGCCTGGTCGACCAGCGCCTGCAGGCAGGTCGCCAGCTCGGCGGGCGGCAGGGAGGATTCGACGACCACGCCCGGCCAGCGCAGGATCTCGGCCACCGACAGCGGCGTCGCGTCGGGAACCGCCCGACGAACCTCGTCGGCCGTGCGGGCGAGTTCGCGGACCCGGGCCGGATCGACGGCGAGCGTGGCCGCACCTTCGCGCCGGGCGAGCGTCACGCGGCACTCGACCTTGCCGCGCCTGAGCTCCGCGGCGATGCGCTCGCGCAGCGCGGTCTCCATCGCCCGGAACTCGTCGGGCAGGCGCAACGCCAGGTCGAGATAGCGGTGGTTGACGGAGCGCAGCTCGACGGCGAGCGCCGCGCCGGGGAGCTCCTGCGCAACCGCCGCGAATCCGGTCATGCTGAGGATCATGGCCGCGAAATGTCGTTTTCAGGCGGTTTTCCGTCCCGCCCGGGACCCGGAGCGGCCGTGGCGGCTCGCGCATTTCTTTACTTCCCGCGGCGCCTTCCCGAGAATGTAGCGTTTCCCGGAGGCGCGCGCAAACCGGCTCCCGCAGGTTGGCACGCGAATTGCGATCAGTGTCCGGCCCCCTAACCCCGCCGCGCCCCATGCCCGTCACCAACCAGGCCCTCCCGGCCGGGTACCAGCTGCTGAACTACCGGGTCGACCGGCAGATCAGCCGCGGCGGCTTTTCCATCGTGTACCGGGCGTTCGACGAGACGGGCGCCCCGGTCGCGATCAAGGAGTACCTCCCCTCGAGCCTCGTGCTTCGCACGGAGGGCGACATCGTGCGCGCCTCGTCGGCGGAGAACATGACGTCGTTCCGCTACGGGATGAAGTGCTTCTTCGAGGAAGGCCGTGCGCTCGCCAAGATCAACCACCCGAACGTGGTGCGCGTGCTGAACTTCTTCCGCGCCAACGAGACGGTGTACATGGTGATGCGCTACGAGCGGGGGCGCACGCTGCAGCAGCAGATCCAGATGAAGCAGGACCAGATGTCCGAGCGCTTCGTGCGGCACGTGTTCATGCACCTGCTGAACGGGCTGCGCGAGGTGCACACGCACAAGATCCTGCACCTCGACATCAAGCCCGCGAACATCTACCTGCGCACCGACGGCAGCCCGGTGCTCCTCGACTTCGGCGCCGCGCGGCAGACGCTCACCAGCAACCGCCCGAAGCTCGCGCCGATGTACACGCCCGGCTTCGCCGCGCCCGAGCAGTACCGCGATCCCGATCGCCTCGGGCCGTGGACCGACATCTACGGCACGGGCGCGTCGATGTTCGCCTGCCTCGCCGCGTTCGCCCCACAGGCCGCCGACGCGCGCGCGCAGGAGGATCACCTCGTCTCGGCGAAG